>CAMAXT010000157.1 GCA_945862295.1 Pseudobacteriovorax antillogorgiicola | reverse complement strand
ATCTTTTGAAAAATAGAGAGAGCCCATTTTCAGTTGGTTCGGCGACAGACGTGTTGCCATATCGATTAGGATTTGACGGTCGCCGCCCGGACCGATGTAGGTAACTTTCGAACGGTCACGGTCCCAAAGCTCAACAGTCTGCTTTGTTTCAAAAACGTGACCAGTGATGATTGCAGAAAGATGGCGAACTTTCTCAGGCCGCGGTGTGGTCTGATAATAGATCTTCGGCATGTTGTTAAAAAACCAAGGCGTCAAGATCGCAATACTTTGGTCCAACCCAATGCGAACGGTATCAGCAATGTCTTCGATATAGGTTTCGAGTTCATCACCTGTTTTAACAGCTTCCCAAGCATGCTTTGCCTGCTCAGTTTCCATGGTCTTGTCGACTATCTCATCGTCTGCGTCGAAAAATTCGCCCTTAGACGTGTTCGGATTAGACACCATTATATTGTCACCTTTCGTTAACTGACTTCGCCTGCCCAACGTTCTTCTAATTGCTTAAGACTTCCGTAACGGAGGCCTTTCGTACCATCAGAACGAATGCGGTCACGCACATCATCCGCCGGCGTCCTGCCAGCGGAAGTGAATAATCTATAAAATGCGGCAAATTCCTTTTCCGCGTTTTCACCTTTGAAACAATCTGGAAGTCCCGAAAATCCAGCCAATGCGATTTCCATAACTTTTTGCGAGAGACCAGCTAGCTGCGGACTCTGCAGTCCAAACTGCGACTCAATCAACATCTTCGGGATATCTATTCTTGCCGGCAGAAGAAGGTTCAGTACTTTATTCAGTGCATCGTCGTTGTACAAAATCCCAGTTACAAAAGATGACGGCACCGATTGAAAGATTCGTGACTGACAATCGATCGAACGAACTTCCAAAAATCCGCGCGGACGAACTTCTGTAAACATCAAAGACAAATGCACCATAAAATCATCTAGTGTTGGTTTTTTACCATTATACCCACGCTCCATCCAGTCATTGAAGGAAAAATCCTTCGGGGGAACTTTATAATCAGCGCTGGTTACAAAAACGACTTTTCCCGCCATGACAAATTCTAGGTATGTGTCGATGCAAGTTTGGCGGTTCGGGGCAGCTGCGATCTTATCTAAGCCGACTAAACCCGTGTGCGTTGGGTCGGTATGACGCCAGATTCTTGATCTTAGTCCGAGTGCGTCTGACTGGGCGCCGTCAACAACGCCCGAAAATGCGAACGAACCAGCCATCATTGGCGCAAGAAGCTGTGACGCAAGATAACGGCGCGCAAGTGTATCGCCGTCCGGGCCAAAATCTAAGTTGACCTGGATCGTACATGACTGACGCATCATGCGTTGGCCGAACTCACTTATGCGTTCGTAGTATTCATTCATCGCGCGGTAGCGCGCCTTCGCCATCTGCAAACCGATATCTGGCACCTTGTGCCATGGGTTAATGCCGACTTGCACAAGCTCAATGCCATGCTGGCCAAGGGTTTTATCAAGTAGCTCTTGGACGTTGCGCATGCGGCAAACGGCTTCAGATAGGCAGGGATATGGTGCCGAAGAAAACTCGATCTGCCCGCCCGGCTCAAAACTAATATTACCGCCCTCGTCCATGAAAACTTGCAGCAGCATTTTTTCGCCGTGATCGTCTTCAGTCTCAGCAATCTTCCAGCCTTTTTCTTTTGCTAATTGGCGAATGATTGGCGATGACGCGTTTTCACCGCGGTGGAGCGGCACACGTCTTGGTGCTTCGTCTTCACTTTTGCTTGGACGAAAAATAGGAAGCATCTCGATTTCTAAACCGACTGTTCCAGGCCATTTAGGATAGATTTTTTTGTAATCAGGAGATCTTAGGCGGAAGGTATTCTCTTCTAGAAACTGACGACATCTGTCTCTAGTCATAATGTCTGTTTGATCAATCACCAGAGTGCCTTTAAAGGAGCGGTGTATATCCACATCCAACGCCTGTACCAGAGTAGTTCAGGGAGGGTGAGTGATTCTACTGCCCGCCTGCAATCGCTTCAACATTAATAGCGAAGTCGGTGATTCCGTGTTTTCTGACCATATCAATGAGGCGAACTACCGACCCGTGAGGCGTTGTTTTATCCGCTGAAATCAGGGCGTTAAGTGGCCCCGGCGCGTCCTTGCTTTTTTCCTCCGCAATCAATCTTGGCAAGTCGTCAAAAGTGATTGGCTGGCCATTCAAGTATAATTGGTTCTTGGCATCGATCACAAATGCAAGGTTTTTAGACTGTGCGCTTGGATCCGATGTTTCTGCAGTCGGAAGATTTACATTGATCGACTGGTTCACAATATAGGTGGCCGTCACCATGAAAATAATCAAAAGCACTAACATCACGTCGACAAGTGGCGTGACGTTGATACCTGTAATTTCATCATCTGAATCGTAAGAACTACCGGCCATAGCCGTTTACCTCACAGTATCGTTCTTGGTTTTCTACACATGACAAATCATTGCTTTTGGTGATGAGAGAGAATAAGGCGCATGACCGCTTCCGCATTGGCGTAGTGACGCTTAACAGTTCTATTGAAAGCGTTGTAAGCAATAACTGCTGGAATCGCGACGATCAGGCCAACAGCTGTTGCAACTAACGCTTCTGAAATACCCGCCATGACCACCGAAGGCCCGCCAGCTGGATTTGACGCTAAATCCTTAAAGGCCATGATGATACCGATAACCGTTCCGAAAAGACCGATAAACGGTGCATTGTTGCCAAGCGTTCCTAAAACCATCAATCCGCGGTCCAGGACTTGCTTCTCACCGATCAAAAAACCTTCCATACTTTCTTCCATCGCCTTAACGCCTTTGTCGCGGTAGGCCAGGCCTCTGAGCACTACTTGCGTTTCAAGCGACATCTTGCTTTCACACAGACGTTTTGCCGCGTCAATATCGTTATCAATTAAAGATTTTACGAGATCGTTACTGAAGCGTTGAAAGTTGATGCGCATCTTACCGAAGAAAAATAAGCGCTCGATCATAATAGCAATCGAAACAACGCTGAGCACAATCAACAACCATAGAATCCATTCTGTTCCAAGAAGAGTTAAACCAAGTA
>CAMAXT010000156.1 GCA_945862295.1 Pseudobacteriovorax antillogorgiicola | reverse complement strand
GTAGCGGTCAAGCGGATGCCAATGGAGAGTTCATGTTCGGCACAGGGTATGTCTACCGCATCCGCAACGGTCAGAAAGTCGAGCTTCTACGCGAAGCAACCCTTTCCGGCATCGCTTTTGACGTGCTACGAACAGTCGACGCAGTCAGCAAAGAATTCCGCTGGGATCTTGGCACCGGCTATTGCGGAAAAGGCCAAGCAGCGAAAGTTGATGCTGGTGGACCATACATCCGCTGCAAAATCACCGTCGGGGGCAGACAAGCATGAGTAAGATATCTCAAGAGATCGGTGTCGTCAGCGCTGCAATGGAGAAGATGTCAGAAATCGCATTGGCGGAAGCAAAAAAACTTGGCGCTGATGAAGCCAAAGTTGGCCTATCGGCATCATTTCAAAAAAGACTTGTGGTTGAGTCAAAAGAATTTGCACTCGCAAACAGTCTTGAAGGTCGCTCGATTGGCATTGTTGTTCACAAAGACAAGAAAAAAGGCTCAGCCTCTACCAACATCATTTCTGAACAAAGCATTAAGCAAGCAGTTGCTGATGCAATGGCCCTAGCGTCATATTCCGTTCCCGATGAAACCTTGACATTTGCGTCAAAAGACGAGGCCCCAACCGCTAAACCCTTAGCGCACCTTTTTGAGTCAGATCTAGCCGATATGGAACTCGAAGAGATGCAAGGTGCAATGCAAGAGGTTCTCGCTCTCTTAGTGCGAGATCACCGGGTAGCACTCGACAAATTCGAAATGAGTGTCGATGTCTCCTATCACGGCCTCGCAAACTCGCACGGGGTTAGACAACGAGAAAGCCAATCCCTAGCAAATTGGTTTTTCTTTGGTATGGCCCGCGACGGCGAAGAAGTGACTGGTTTTGATTTTGACGGCAGCCATTCATTTTCGAAAGCAGCACTTTTAAACGCCTGCCTAAAAGATGCAGACAAATTCGTTAAGAAAATAATTTCGGGACTGCAGCCTGTACAATGCCCAAGCTACAATGGCCCTGTTCTTTTCAGCCCAAGAGCGTTTCAAGAATTGCTCTCTGGCATGATGCTCTATCACGCGAGTGGTCGACAGGTAATGGACGGACGGAGCAAATGGGCAAATGACATCGGCAACAAAGTCGTCAGTGACAAGTTTACGATGGTCGACAATCCGCACGACCCACTCTTTTCCGGAGGCACGGCTTTTGATTCTGACGGCTTGCCAACCAGAAAGCATACAATCATCGATAAGGGTGTTCTAAAGATGCAACTGCACGATTGTTATAGCGCAAAAAAATGTGGGGTTAAATCCAACGCCACAGCGGGTGGGCCATTCGCACTCGATGTTGGCGCAGGTAGCGATGCTCTATCGTCAATGAAGGCCCATGCGAAAAACCTACTTCTCATCGACCGCTTCGCTGGCAACTCAGATCCAGTCAAAGGTGATTTCAGCGGTGTCGCAAAAGGTAGCCGGATCTTTACTGGCGGTAAAGATATGGGTGCTGTCACAGAGACCATGATTGCAGGCAACTTTTTCGACTCGAAAGATAAGGTTCTAGCGGTTTCGAGGGAGGTCGAACTAGAAGGCGGAAGCTTTAGAGCGCCCTATGTCTTGATCGATGGCATTTCAGTCACTGGTTCATAAGTCAGTCGATCCCCTTCCCATTCCATACCTATGATTGAGTAGGACCGGCCTCGCGGCCGGGACCTCTCACACCACCGGACGTACTCTGTGGTACCCCGAACCGGCCAAAAACTCATGCAGCTAGTTCAAAATTCGTAATCAAGCCATCAACCAGTTTTTTTCGTCGAATTGCTGGCAGTTATTTGCTCATGGGCGCCATGTGTTTCGTAATGGTGAATCTTGATTGAGAGATTGATGAGGTCGATGATGGTGATAGTAGTCAACGTATTCTGCGATAAGCTTTTGCAAATCTCGGCGTCCGAAAACTATTCGATGATCCAGTACCTCCTCGCGTAACGTGCGATTCCACCGCTCAATGAACGCATTGCAGTTAGGAGACCTTGGAGGAGTCCTATACAACCTAATCCCGTAACAAGTGCTTAGGAAGCTCCCGAGCCAATCGCCGAAAATACCATTGCGGTCAGAAACGAGAAATTTGGGGAGATCATCGATTACCATGAACCTGGTAAGAACTGGCTTCTTAGTTTTGCGCTTTAAGATTTGGAGCTCCTTTCTTAACATCAAAATCTCCTGGTCACGTTTATGACCGAAGAGAAGTCTCAGAAGACGGCTTCCAAATGCTACAAGAATAAGTAAAAAAGTTTCTTTCATCGGTGCGAAATTAGCATGGTATTAAAAATTTACTAGACTACTGATGCTACATTTATTCTAATAAAGTTGGGTAGTACGACTTTAAGGACGGTACGGCTGTCTGGTCACTCGGTGTTTTAGAAGGCTGGCCATCGATCCGATAATTCTGCTAACTGTTTCACTAAAAAATCATTTGTCACTTGACAGCAATTTGACTCGCATATTGAAGTTTTACCCACATTCTGAACTCTTAAAATTCAAACACATGAAGACATGAAATCGGCTAACTAGGGACCACAATCATTCAACACCGACGCCCGCCCGTGTTTTTTTCTTTCGCCCAACTGCGGCTGAATTCTAAGGCCAAAACAGCAATTTAAAAACCCATGTTACAGTCCACCTGCAACAAGTATGGGGAGAAACATCATGACACTTTTTGCCTTTGCACAAGAGTTTTGTTTGGACCAGCACTTCGACGAAACAAGGCAGCCGGATGTGCGCCTGCGCATACATGAACTTTTTCAGCGCACGAAAGAAACGGTAACTCGGGAGCGTCAGATCTCTCTCGAGGTCGTGCTACTGATTGGGCTTCTTGAAACGCAAAACGCAGCGGTCAACCTCGGTCTTGGCAAAAGAGAAAACTTGGCTCGCAGCCTTGGCCTCACGGAAAATGCTTACTGGAAGCGGGCGCAAGCGGGACGGGTTTTAGTCTCATTTCCAGATTTTATCGGACTGGTTAAAAAAGGGTTAACGCACATCTCTCACATCGCAGTGCTTGCTCCGAAAATTACCAAAGACAATGCAGAGATCTTTGTAAGGGAGCTTGCGGGTAAGACCGAGCGCCAGGTTCGGGAGCTTGTCGGTTCCATTAATAAAGACGGCAGCCGCAGTAACATAGAGCCTTTATTCGATATTCGTTTGCAGTTCACCAAAGCCCAGCTAGAAGCTCTTAAGCGCGCGCGTGAGGTTTTGTCAGCCACCGGTCGCGTGCCCAGTGAAGAGGAAGC
>CAMAXT010000155.1 GCA_945862295.1 Pseudobacteriovorax antillogorgiicola | reverse complement strand
CTGAAAACTATAAGAAACGAAGTCTGTGACTGCGGGTCGGAAAAGATTGTAAGTGAGCTTTACCGCCAGGTCGGGAAGACGGCGGCACTGAAAGCTAAGAAGGTTGTAGGACGTATGGATATTGCACTAGAGATAGTGCAGGAGACCTTTTTAAAACTGTGGAAAAGCAAACTGTCTTTTCCCGACAAAAAAGCTGCTTTTATTTGGATCTATAAAACAACGCACAACGCGTCGATCGACTATATTCGGTTAGCAATGAATAAAAACACGTCGATCGATCAATGTTCAGCAAGTGATTTGGCTTCGATCCTTCCCAATACATCAATCGAAGAGCGTCAACTTATCATGAAGGCGACCTCGCAACTTAACGAGCGTGAGGTGCAAATCTTGCTTTACGTGATGGTGGACGGCATGACGCAGGGAGAAATAGCAGATGTCATTGGTGTTTCTCGCAGGTTGCAGTTATTTCTAGAAATTCGACAGATACCGCTATGGTTGCAAAAAAGGTTTATCGCTACTTTTACTATGATATGACCGGGGAACCGGTGGGCAATCCAATTACAACCTTCAGTCCACCACATGCGATACACGTTTTGAATGGCAAAGCTTACTTTGAACGCGTTAAAGGACTCGGGGATTTCGGAGAATTAAAAACCATGAATTATGGATATATTTACGATTTTGTTACCGGTAAAGGAAAGATGTTTTCCGACCGTGGCTTTAAAAAAGCGGTTACTAGCGCCGAAGAACGCCTGGCCGAATATGCAGGCATCATTGTGAGTGACGGTGCGCTCCTTTTTTACGGTGGATGCAAAGTCGAGGAAGATGGCGTTCAGTGTGTGGGCGTATCAGCGAATTCATTAGCACGCTTTGTAGAAACATCTTCTTTTTAAACTCCTCTCTAGCTATGTCCCAAGATTCAGTCCTCCAACGTTTGTTATGTACAACAAACCTAGGAGGACGAAATGAAGTCAAAATTATCCCCATCTTTAATGATTAGTATGATCGCTGGTTTTTCCTTCACTGCGCTAACTGCTTGTAGTTACGGTCCGTGGGATAAAGACGAAGAAAAAGGTGACACGGTTATTATTAGCCCTGATTATCCCGATGGTACGAAACCCGACGATGGAAGTTCGAGCGAGTGTGAAGCAGTTTGGTCCAGCACCTATAAATTTAATGATGATGGCGACACTGACACCATCAAGCATTCGAAATATATGTGTTATGACAAAAAACCAGCCAAGTACATGACCACTTGCGCTGCTGAAAATTGCAGTCAAGTTCCGGTATTTGTCCATTACGGTTTGGCTGATAAGTTAGGAGATAACTTCACAGTTCATGTTGAAGCGTTTGATAACTCAAATTTCAATGGCTATCCAGTCGGTAAAGTTGAAGTTAGTCATTTCAAAGCAGAAGCTGGCTCGTGGAAAGAAACCGAACTCTGGTTACCAGAAGGCAATTTTTACATCCGTGCATTTTTGAGCAACGAAGAATCGCCGAACATGCCCTACAACTTCGGTGACATGGTATTGATTCGTGATCAACCGGTCGGTGTCTTCGGTGTGCTTTCTGGCGCGGAAGTCGTGCAAGTTGACTATCGCAAGAGATATACTGACCCTGTTTCTGTACATCTAGATCAACTTTTCAAAAAACCTGGTACGGAACCGGAGACTAACGCCCGTCTCCGCACGATCGTGAAGTTCCCAGCTGATTATGTCGTTGTAGCTGGAAAAGAAGTGCGCGTTGAACTGCACCGTACAATAGATTTTGAAGCTGCACCTGTAGCGGCGATGACTATTAAGTCGGAACTATTTATGATTCAAGGCCAAGCCGGCAAAGCGGAAGTCGTAAGCCAAAGTATGGAAGTTGGCGCTTATTTTGTTCGGGTCTATTTCGACGAAAATCAAAATGACTTTTTTGATGACGGTGAAATGGAAGCGGTATTTGGTGGAGCGATTCCTGAACGTGTTTCCATCGAAAAAGATCATACCCGCAGCGTGACATTAGAACTGAAAAAAGATTGATTATTTATCCCCGGAGAAAACTCCGGGGGGTTTTCGAGAGTCGAAAGTCGAAGACAAAAGAAAAACGAAAATCGAAATTCGTTTTTCGAAATTCCAATCCTCCACTCACCCATTCTTCCACTCGACCAATCTTCCGCAATCAACGCATCGCACAAAATAAAATACCCAGTTAGCATCATCCCCCCGAACTTTGCTAACCGGGTAGTATTCCGAGCTAATAAATTAGCCAGCAGAATTAGATAGTTTCGAAAAACTAGGACAAGTGGGTCCTTGGTCTGTTGATAAAATTAGCAGAGTGATGTATCAGAATAAACTATATTAAAATGATAGATACTATCTGAAAAAGAGATCGTATGTTAGAGCACCACTTTGAGAAGTTATCATACTTTTACACGGTAGCAGAAAAGGGCGGATTCGCAGCAGCTGCGCGGCATCTGCGCATTTCCCAATCAACACTTTCGATGTCGGTAAAGATCATTGAGGACGAGCTTGGAACGCAGCTTTTTGAAAGATCGCGCAAGGGTGTAACTCTCACTTCAGCAGGAACACGCTTGATCGAAGTCTACCGGACCATGCGCGCTACGATCAGAGACTTAGAAGTCGATATAAAAAATTTCAGATTGGACAGCGCTAGAGCATTGGTCGTTGGCACTCATGACGCTGTAGCCACAGGATTATGGCCAGAGCTTATCCGTGGTGTCAGCGGCATCCCAGGCCTTAGCTTGATCCTAAACACTAACGCAAGTGCGAGTGGGCTCATGCAGTCACTGCGTGACCGTGCTTACGATTGCATTGTGGTAGCTGAACCCCTTGAATCAAACGACTGGGATATCTTAACTATTGGTTCGGTCCATTACCGCCTTTACGGACCGAGTGATGCATCCAATATTGTGAACCGCAAGATCCTTTTGGACCAGGGTGTGATCGCCCATAAAAAAGCGCTCTCAGGCGACAAAATTCTTCTTGGGCAAAGGCTTTTAACAGCCGGTATTCCCATCAATTCAAAGTTGCAGGTGGATAGTATCGAGACGGTGCGCGAGTTGGTGTCTGAGGGGTTAGGATTCGGAATCCTGCCTTCTGAACTTTCTAGAAGGTATGAGCGTCGCGGGTTGATAAAAAAAATAGAAACATCAGACTTCGATCAAAACGAACTTGGCGTTTTTGAACTCGCTCTTTGCGTGCCGAAAGGGCGAAGCAAAGATTTCTACTTTCTGAGTCTTTTATCAGTGCTCCGCAGTACCTTTAATGTCGAGAGTTAGTCAGCTTCTGGTTCTAGATTGTGATAAACGGCAGCCACATCGTCATCTTCTTCCA
>CAMAXT010000154.1 GCA_945862295.1 Pseudobacteriovorax antillogorgiicola | reverse complement strand
AAAAAAAGTCTGTTTCGTCGACAGAAGCGCACGAGACCGCTTGGAGCAGTCCGCTATTTCGCCCTCGTCTTGCCGGCATCAAAGAACGCCTCCATGCTGTCAGACAGGCAATCAATACAAAAAATCTTCCAGCACTTGGTCAGGCAATAGAAGCCGACGCCATGGAAATGCACGCCGTTATGATGACATCGAATCCTCCAGCCCGCTATATGACCAAAGATTCAGAATCTGTGCTTTCTTGGGTCAGAACTGAGCGCAACATCGGGGCATTCGACGCATGGTTTACGATGGATGCAGGGCCTAACGTGCATATTATCTGCAAAAAAGAAGACGCAACGAAATACGCAACGAAAATTAAATCTAAATTTCCTGACTTTGACTTGCTGATTGATTCCACCGGAAGTGGACCAGTACTTTTTAGAGGAACACGAACTTGAGACTCAGTGAACAGAACGCTAGCTTTGAATTCAGACCCAACCCTGCGGGCTTACAAAACTGCCAACCCGTATCTGCTGTCGCTTGTGGTAAGACCATCATCGTTGGCGAGCATGCTGTCGTTTACGGCGCAAAAGCAGTGGCAATGCCATTGACTAATCTAGCGATGGGCGTCAGCCTAACCCCACTACCGACGAGACAATCGCCGGTATTCAAAGCGATGATTGGTGGTAGAAATGTTTCTGATCACGTGTTGGGCGTGATCGAAGACGCCTTTCGCGTCTTAAAAATTCGGCCGTTCTCGCTCGAACTCGAAGGGTCATCGACCATCCTAGTTGGCGCCGGCCTCGGAAGTTCGGCGTCACTGTGTGTTGTGGTCTTGAAAGCGATCGCAGCCTCTGTCGGACGTACACTCGCTCCTTACGAGCTAGCAAAATACGGCAACGAACTAGAAAAAAGATTTCATGGCAACCCGTCTGGCCTTGATACCGCTGTGGTCGCCTATGAAGAAGTTGTTTCGTTTATCAAAGGGGAAAACCCGGTACCGATAAAAGTTAGCCAGCCAACAGGTGCTGCGAAATGGTGGTTCGCTATCATCGATAGCTGCACAAGGTCTTCGACAATCTCGATGATAAAAGTCGCTGAGCCTTGGTTTACAAATGGCGATATCGCCGCAAAAATCCAAAAATTCAACATCGCTTCAGAGCAAGTCATAAGCGGCTTAGCTGACGGTGATGCCAACCTCGTTAAACTTGGCATGCAGACAAGTGGCGATTTGTTAAAACAAGCTGGCGTTGTCAGTCAGCAGCTACAAGAACTAATCGATGGTGCGTCGCAGGCAGGATGTTTAGCAGCGAAGACCACTGGTGCAGGCGGGGGGGGGTGCGTCTTAGCTTTGCTTGATCCAACTCATCCCCAAGAACAACTCGCTGCATTAAAAGACATCGTTGGTGCCAGCAAAGTCACGGCGGTAACGTTACCATGAGTAAAATAATCACTCTTGCCTACAGCCCCGATACCGATGACGCCTTTATGGTGCACGCCATGCAACAAAACCTCATCGATACCTCACCCTTTGAGTTTTCGTATAAGTCGGAAGACATTCAGGTCCTTAATGAAGCTGCTTTCAGCGCTACCTACGATGTCACAGCGATTAGCATTGCCGCCTATCCGTCAATCCAAAACGATTACTTATTAATGCCAATCGGTGCGAGTATCGGCGACCAGTTTGGTCCGGCTCTGATCACGGCCCAATCAAGCGCCATTCGTAATCCAGCAGACCTTGTTGGCAAAAAAATTGCCGTTCCGGGACTTAAAACTTCCGCTTTTTTCGCAGCGCGAGCTCTGATCGGCCAATTTGAAGCCGTTCCGACCTACTTTAAAGACATCGAAGGTTTGGTTCTTTCAGGCGCAGTCGACGCTGGTATTCTTATTCATGAGCTTCAGCTTGACGGTCTCCTCACCAATTTCCGACGGATCGGTGATCTTGGAAGTCTTTGGTATCAGAAATTTCAGCTACCTTTGCCCCTTGGTGCAAATGCCATAAAACGTAACTTAGGCGCGAGCGCGATCGCCCGAATCACTGAGATCATGCGGCACTCAATTGAGTATGGTCTTGCAAATAGATCTGCTACCCTCGAAGCAGCACTGAAGAGCACTGGTGCACCTGTAAACGCTACGTCAGGTGACCGCTACATTTCGATGTATGTGAATCAGCACAGTCTTGCTCACAGTGCAGAGGTGTTGACGGCCATGCAGATCATGTTTCGAGCGGGTGCGGCAAGTGGGATGTGTCCTTCTTGCGATTTGAGTGCGGGTACTTATTAACTAAATTCGTCAGCAGCGTGGAACATATATGGACGTGATTAAACGAGTTTGTGAAAAAATCAATGCGGATATTAGGCTTAGTGAACAAGACGCGCTTGAATTATTTGAAAGTCCCGATCTTTTGGCGATTGGCCGCTTAGCGGATCAAGTCAACCGTGAGAAAAACAACGACGTCGTTTTTTACAACGTCAATCGCCATATCAATCCAACCAACATCTGTGCTCTAAGCTGTAAATTCTGCGCTTACTCCCGCAAACCAGGTGATGAAGGCGCTTATGCTTATTCGATCGATGAAATGGTTAAAAAAGCCGGCGAAGCTGTTGAACAAGGTGCTACCGAAGTCCATATGGTTGGCGGTCTGCACCCACGCTGGAAATATGATTACTATAAAGACATGATCGCTGCGGTTAAAACCGCGTATCCAGCAATCCATATCAAAGCATTCACTGCCGTCGAACTCGACTGGCTTGCCCGTAAAGCAAGAAAATCGATCAAACAGATTCTCGAAGAACTAAATGCTGTCGGCCTGGGCTCCATGCCAGGCGGCGGCGCAGAGATCTTTCACCCAGAGGTCAGAGACGTTATCTGCGATACAAAAGTATCTGGCGAAGCCTGGATCGAAACGCATAGGATCGCCCATGGTCTCGGTATGCATTCAAACTGCACCATGCTTTACGGTCATATCGAAAATTATAGCCACCGCGTCGATCACATGCGACGCCTTAGAGAGTTGCAAGACGAGACCAATGGCTTTAATGCCTTCATTCCACTTTCGTTCCAACCATTTCAAAACGAAATGGGCATCAACCAATACACCTTTGGCTATGACGATTTAAAAACAATCGCTGTTGCCCGTCTCTACCTTGATAACTTCAAACACATCAAAGCTTACTGGATCATGCTCGGTCAAGACATTGCCCAGCTTGCTCTCCATTTCGGCGCCAATGACTTAGACGGTACTGTGGTTGAAGAAAAGATTTCACGTAACGCCGGTGGCCGCGCTGGCATGGCGATGTCAAAGACAGCAATCGAGGCCATGGTCCATAAAGCACGTCGCTTCCCGTGCGAACGGGATACATTGTACAACCGCATCGGCACCCCGAAATTCA
>CAMAXT010000153.1 GCA_945862295.1 Pseudobacteriovorax antillogorgiicola | reverse complement strand
CCCACAGTTCACTCGCGATCTCATGAGTATCCAGCATCAAATCGATGATGAAGATGCCGCCAGCATGGTTTATTTTCCGCGCTTAACTGCCATATTTGCCAATGAGCTTTTAACGGCTATCAAACGAGCAGAACTCAGCTTTATCACCTACCCAGGTCCGGTCTTAATTCTCTGTCCCGGTAAAGACGACGTTTGTCTTTACAGCGCAGTTAAGAAAGCGGTAGCTGTACACGTAGAAAACAATATCACTGTCATAGACTTTTCTGATTATGGGCATGCTCTCATTTCAGATGAAGTATCAAGAACGGATGTTATTGAAAAGATCGTCAATTGGATCGATCATTCAATCACTCCATCTCCGACCGTCGAAACTGTCCCACCTGCGAAGCAGGATCAACTACAGGCGAAACAGCTGACGGCGGAACCATTTCTTTTGAACACTAAGCCCGGTGCAAGCAGACTATAGTTATCTGTGAAAACGAGGAACGTCGATGACCTTGACCCTAGAAGCCGCGGTTCGAAAAATCAACCGCATCAAACGGCAGAGTCGCACCCTTGCCAGGCTGATAAAAATCGCCCGCGCGCTTGTTCTTGGTGCGATGACCACTTCAATTTGGGGCATGGTTCGCCAAGGTGAAGAGTCGGAGCAGCTCTATCTAGGTTTCTTTGTTTTTCTCATCAGCATTGCTGCTTCGTCACGAAAAATTAACGACATCAAGGTATACCCTTCATCACTAGCTCTTTCTCTAGAAATGAAGCACGGCAAAAATCACCAGCGTGGCCTATCGTCCGCAAATCCTACAACTGCATTACCAGAAGACTGGCAAGACGCAGTTAAAAAAGAAATCGCTGAAACAAAATCTTTTGAACGGTCTCGGTTATTTGCTTTGGCTGCGGGTTGCTTGATTCCACTACTGATCACAGCGATTACGATTCCCAACGCCACGCCGTCGTTCCAACTGATGTTCAAAGAAGTCTCAAATGTCGTAGCACTTCTTAACCGCGGGGCAACCCTTAATGTTTTGCAAGGATCTTCTGGAGGGTCTCAGCAGAAAGCGCATCAGCTTTCTCCAGCTAACCCTGCTCGCATCGAGCTACTCGCGCAAAACTTAGTCGAAGTCACCGTCACCGGCGGCGGATTTGAAAATGCTAGTCCTGTTGTTGAACTAAGAAACTGGACTGACGGCGAAACGGCAAAACCCGCCGAGCCTGTTGAGGGCGAGCCAGCGAAAGAACCAGCGGCTCCTAAAAAC
This sequence comes from Pseudobacteriovorax antillogorgiicola, assembly GCA_945862295.1. Taxonomy (GTDB): domain Bacteria; phylum Bdellovibrionota_B; class Oligoflexia; order Oligoflexales; family CAIYRB01; genus CAMAXT01. The sequence continues at coordinate 2,277 of CAMAXT010000153.1, read as the reverse complement.
GATACAATCTTCCAAACGTTTCAAATGACTCCGGTTCGTGATCCGGGTTCACCGGCAGGTGAACCGGCGAGATACACGATTTCTTTCGCGATCAACGAACGTGTGAAGATATTTATTCCTGCTATCGACAAGAATCGCCATGTAGCCGAAGTCACTGTTAAACAGCTGCCGATTCCAAAGGTCACGCTGAGCCTTCTCTCCAATCCAGAAGATCCATGGCCGGATGATCAACCCCTGTCACTCCAAATCAATGTCGAAGCTGAGAATCCGCTGCAAATCGTTCGCCTCATCATCAAGAGCGGGTCACGGATTTCAAACGAGCTTGTCGCCAATGTTTTAAATGAAGATATGAAAGATCTTTCGACCGAATACCGGTTGATACTTGAGCCATACGTCGAGTCAGACATTGCGCAGGTTGAAATCATCGCAGAAGCGACTGATAAAGCGATTCCAAATCCTTTGACCGGTCAATCCCAGCCGCTCAGGATCAATACAGCATCGGCATACGGGCGCTACCAGCAAACACTGCAGACTCTCAGACAGATTAAGGAACTCGTCGATAAGGCACAGTCAGACCAGGAAGCAAAACTACCGGCTGAAGCGCAAGAGCTGGCAGACCTGGCAAATAAGCAGTCGGAAAAATCTCCGTTCTTTGACGGCTTGGACCGTGTGCAAATTAGTAAGTTTCAATCGGAGGTGTCATTAATAAATCAAGACGCGAAGATGGAGCAGATGCTTGAACTCAGTCAGAACATCAACGACTTCTTGTTTGAACACGAGATTTTAGACGACAGAGAACGTGACCGAGACTATTTCGTTGCAGCGAGGAGCTTATCGCGTTTAATCGAAATTGATCCCGGAAAGAGACCAGTAGCTCTTGCAGCCGTGACACAAAGAGCAAATGAGTTTCTAAAAGACCGCATCGAGCGCTGGAAACTTCGTATGGCGCGCGTCAGTCCGGATCTAGCGCCAGAGACTTGGCCAAAAATTCGCGATCAAAATCCATTCATTAAATCCATAACTGACATTCAAGCAGCAGAAGCCTCAACTGTGCCGCAAAACGAAATCAAAGTCGACCAGCTTGAGATTTTGTCCAAGACCGTGGTTGAGTACCGCCACTGGATCGAAGCACTCGAAGCGGCTGAAGACAAATCACGCGAAGTCGAGGAGAAGCAACGGCAAGAAGGACTCGCTTCAGCGCGCGATGTCATCAAGGAACTACAGAAACGCCAAGGCGAAATTTCTGGTGAACTTGATAAAGCTGACCAAAAGACCAAAGAGCAACTCGCAGAGCAGTGGCCAGCCACCAGGATGAAACAGAACACAAACGCCAAGGAAACCAAAAGACTTGAGTCTCAAATGCGTTCACTTTCTCCAACAGCCGGCGAGCGCATCGAAGCAGCGGCGAAAGCCATGGAGATGACTAACGAGGCTGGGGATACCGGCAACTATCAAATGGCTGAGTCAGCGTCAGACATGGCGGGACGGATGTTAAGGCAAGCTGACAGTGCAGCGCAGCAATCACAGCAGAAGAAAAGAGACCGCGGCCGAAGAAGACGAGTCACTGGCGACACCTATTACGGACAATCTGTTGTCGGCGGAGATGTCGAGATGAAAAGAGAATATCAAGTCGATCGCCGCTACCGAGAGGACATCTTAGAGGAAGTCCAAACGTCCAGTTATGATGAAGATAATCGGATACTACTTGAAAACTACCTGCGACAGGTGGTGAGATAGGAACTTGCAAGCTTCCGGCTTCTTATATTTTAGGATCCTATGCACATTAGTGTTCACAACGAAACCCTTGTCCGCTTGATTTCCAAATTTGGGAACACGGCCCAAGAAGCACGCCAAGTCAGCAAGCGCATTATTGCACTGCTGCCGGTTAGGCTGAGCGAACTTAAAAAAGAGCACTGCCGCCGGCACAATGCTATGCGCGCTGAACGTATGGCTCTCGCTGATACGCGCTATGAGATTTTTATTAATGAAACTTCCGACATTGCCTTTCAGGCAACGCAAGCCCGCATTCAATATGAAACGCATGCGATGCTTTTTAAAGCACGTCAGTCTTTGAATGCGTTTCACCGCGATAACTAGATTTTGCTGAAAAAGGCTAAAGCCTTTTCCGGCAAAATCGTGTCCTGAGCCGCAGGCGAAGGATCTGCCCCGAATTACATCCGAATTAAAATCCGGCTATTTTGAAGTAAAATCAGATTTTTCAGCGGGCCATCCAAATTGAGATAAATGTACTTAGATACTATTTTTTGATCATTATAT
>CAMAXT010000152.1 GCA_945862295.1 Pseudobacteriovorax antillogorgiicola | reverse complement strand
TGCGCAAAAACGCCAGTTGATCAATGGCTCTTAGCGCTAAATTCCTACTGGGCGCACATTCCTAAATTGGGTTCTGTATGGACGACTTTGTCCAATGCTCGCGGATCTCAGTTTCCTGCCCGCTGGTTGATGATGTGCTTTCTCTCAGCCAACCTGCAAAGACATGAGCTTCCCCATTCCTTGCGCACAGATCTTTTGCAGGGTGAGAAGCCAAACCGTGGAACCCAGTCAGCCCTCGATTTTTTGGCACACGAAGCTTTCAGTCTTAACGAAGATTTTCGCCGCAGCACCTTCGAACTTTTCTTTGCTAGTTTAGGACTAGAACCAAATGCAGCCGCACTCAGCCGCTTTGATTTCGCTGAACAGTTAAAGCTAGATCATAAATTGGCAAACGTTGTCGACGATCTCGTCGCCTTACTCTCAGAAGTTAACTAACTTCAAGCCTTCTCCATCTTATTCAATATTCTGGCGTACCTAGCCAAACTGACATAAACTGTTGCTTATTCAATCTCTTCAGGAGAAGCATCGGTTGTCGGTTACTAAGTCCAGTCTGCTTTTTTCAAGCGGTACGTTTTTAAGTCGTATTGCAGGATTGGTGCGCGACCGCGTTGTTTTAGCAACGTTTGGTGCGTCTGACTCGATGGCAGCATTCGTCATTGCGTTTCGCATTCCTAATCTTCTGCGAGAGATGTTGGCTGAAGGCGCACTTGGAAACTCTTTCACCAAAGTCTATAGCTCTGTTTTCTCAACCGATCAGGCCAGGGCGCGTCGGCTCCTATTTGATACTGTCCTTTTTATGACAATGCTGTCTGTTCTCGTTTGCGTCATCGGTATCTTAGTTGCGCCTTGGGTTGTCGATCTAATGACTTCTGATGGTAATGGCAAGTCGGCCACTTTGGTGAAATCGGCCACGGGCTTGACACGCTTACTTTTCCCCTTTCTGGGTTTTATGACCATCGGTGCTATTTTTATGGGTGCGCTGCACCAGCGTGGGCGCTTTTTTATTACCGCTGTTTCACCGCTACTATTTAACATTTTTAATATCATCGGTGCGCTCTGGTTTTCTGGGTTATTTGTTGCTTACGGTCCAAATTGGATAAAAGAAGTATTCGCTGATAAAGCCATTACTGGTTTTACGGTCGGTGTTCTTCTGGGTGGTTTTGCGCAGATGATGGTGCAGTTTTTTGCATTGGCGAAAGAGCTTCTTCATGAGCTGAAGGATTGGAAATTTCGTCTACCCTGGTCGGATGATGTCAGCCGGGTGTTGGTGCTGATGACACCGATGGTGCTTGCAGCAAGTTCTGGTCAGGTCAATGTGGTTGTAAATACGATCTTTGCAACGAGCGTCAGTGAAGCAGCGGTTGTCTGGCTCTACTCTTCGTTCAGACTTCTACACTTTCCAATTGGACTCTTCGGTGTTGCGATCGGTGTCGCAGTATTACCTGCTTTAACAAGATCGATGACTGCCGCCGGTGGTAAAGTCAATCCGAAGTCTTCCGCAGAGATTCAAAACGCAGTCGAGCTGGTGCTCTGGATGATGTCACCTTGTTTTATCTTCTTCTGTTTAAACAGTTTGCCTATCGTCCAATGCCTCTATCAAAGTGGAAAGTTCACCAGCACGGATTCGGTGCAGACGGCAAATGCACTCTTGGCTTATAGCTTCGCTTTGTTTAGCTACGGTCTATCAAAAGTTGTGGTTTCGTTTTATTTTGCCCTCGATCGAACCAAATTTGCGTTTAAAGTGTCGCTAGTGACCGTTGTCGTAAATTTTGTAGTAAACTACTTTATGGTCAACCGTTACGGGCACGTTGGTCTTGCTCTTGGGTATTCGGTAACTCAAGGCATCAGTGTTGCGTTACTACTTTTTGGTCTAAGACGCGACGGCATAGCTTGGAACTTTCCGAAACTCTTTAGGTCGCTGTCGGTAATGATAGTTTGTCTGATTGCTAGCGGAGCGTTGATGTGGAGCGTCAATACGTTTGCCGCTCCTCATTTAGAGGCGATGCATTGGCCCATTAACTTTGAGGCACTGATAAAAATTACCGTTAACGGCATCATCTGCGGCTTGTTTTTCATCGCTGCTGGTTTGGTTTACCTTCGTATAACACCAAAAGAGGCATTAAAAGCATTGAAAGCCCGGCGTCGCGGCTAGTGTGCTTCACGCCTAGATAAGATATCACTGCCTATTTTTGTCTCATGGATTCAGCAAGTTAAAAACTTTGAGTGAGTGCGAGATTTTGCGAGCATTTTTGTAGTGTTCCGGGCATCCTAGTACCTACAAATGCCAACAAATACTACCGTGCTGGAGGTCAGAAATGATCAACGCTAAATTCAAGTCTAGAGCCATTGCTATCCTTGCGATATGCCTTTTGTTCATAGGTTGCAGAGCACAGAATAATTCTCAGTTAGCTGATGCGGTTGATACGTCTAAACCAAAATTTTGCGCTGCAGTCCGAGGCAATGGCCAATACATTTTCACGCACTTTGGTTCACTAGCTCGCATCACTGAAGAATACGGCATTCTTGACGGCATCGCTGGTGGGAGTTCTGGATCTCTGACGGCTTTCATCTACGAAAGCATGCGCATGAATCCGCTTCTTAAAAAATACTCTGACGAAGATAAGCAGCTCAAGATGGCTTTGATGTTGAAATCGACTCTTGGATATTTGGACACCGTTAAAGGCACCGATGAATTTTATGCATTAGCGGGCATGCAGGCATTTGGACAGACTCTAAACGAAAAAGGTGTTGGTGCTGTTGAGTCTGACAACATCGATCAGGCAAAATCAACACTCAACGTTATACTTGCTGATCCAACCGTCAAACGCCTAATTAATCCAGAAATATTTACCATGCTAGCTGGTCGCGATAAACCGCCCTATAAATCTATGGAATTTAAAGTTGACGAGATCAAGCTAGCAGCGGGCGCATTGACAGCTTTCGCCGCCAATGATCAGAAGCTTTTGTTTCGCGAAGGTTTAATCAACATAAAAAATGTTGCGGAAATAGCCGGACGGGTTGCTGACTTTTACGCCGGGAGCAAACACGTCAACAAAACAGCGATGGAAACGTTTTTCAGTCAGTGCGGTGACGCAACCACTAAAGGTTTGGATTGGCGCCAAGTTGCTGACTTAGACCGGGGCGGGAAAAAATGTGGCCTCATCTTCAGTGAATTAGTCGGCGCTTATAGAGTTGAAATGCGTAAAGCTAATTATGTTACACCGAAATCGAGGTTAGATGATCCCCTTGGTAAAGTGATGGACAGTGTCATTCTTTCAGCGTTCGTCGAAAACGATCCAAACAGTGCATCAACAGCATCGCAAGACTTTCAAGCTGCTTTGAGCCGTTACCGAAACGGTGGCGAACCGGTTTACGATGTCGATTTTAATAACGTTCACTTCGGGTATTGGTCATCAGAGGCATGGAAAGCAAAACTTGCGACCGGAATCGATCAAACCACCGATGCAAAGTTAAAAAAATACCGCTCGGTGTCATCAGCTGTTTTAACCTGGCGAGACATCATCCCGTTATCGATCATGGAACCAGGTCTTAGCAGGATGCAAGAAGTTGATGCTAAGCGGGTGTTCATAGGCGGCTGGGCAGATTTGTTTCCAGTTCA
>CAMAXT010000151.1 GCA_945862295.1 Pseudobacteriovorax antillogorgiicola | reverse complement strand
AACTTAGGCTTGTCGCTAAAAGCGCAAGGCAAATCGAAAACGACAGTGGTTTGCTGATACCCATTTTGAGTGTTCCCTCAGTTACTGATTCGGAACAATCGCTGGGGATGTTACATTTAGAAGTCTTTATTTAAGATAATCAGGAGGTTAAGGTTGGTCTTTGTTGCCTTTGACTGCAGCAATACAAGTCACTGGTATCAAAAGCATATGATATTCGGCCGTGTCTTGGCACTCAATGCGGCCGGTCGTGGGATCCTCGTCTGGTCCTGAAAAATTGTAGCGGCACCTGCCGCGGTCACCACTTGTATTTGTATTATTGGAGTGAAAGTTTTCGGAACTCATCTCAAAAGAATTTCTTAGAGATACAGTCCATACTTTTCGGTCGTCATAGTTATTAGGTCGTTCGTCTTTGACGGGTGCAGCTTCCTTCTTTTCAGCACCTTCGTCCCCGTGTTTTTCCGGTTCCTTTGCAGGTTCAGGTTTTTTCTCCTTTGCAGCGTCAGAAAGCGATCTCTTTGCGCTGGAGTTGGCGATTTCCAAGTTTGAAATTTCTTCAGGCTGAGGCAACAGACGGTGCTTAAAGGGAAAATAAAACCGCCAGGATTCACCGCTAAATAGCTTGAGCTCTATGCGCCTAGAGTTTTCGTTGGATAGATCGTTGCAGCTCTCAATCGGAATATATTTTGGCGGCTCTGACTGCCAAAAATCTTCAGGTTTTTTTTCGCCGGTAGTGATTGGTGCCTTTCTATCGCGTGGGATAGCAATGATTGTTCTATATGGAGTTTGCCACCTAAGAATCGTTCCAATGTCGTCTGGAGAGGTTTTGACTTCCCAGGTTAGTTTGCCGTGACGATCGATATCACTTAGGTTGAATGCTAGTGGAGTTCGTTTGCAGATGTAGTCGCTTGGCAAACTCTGGTTGCGAGTGACTACAAAACAACTCCCCTTTGGAGGCGTGACAGTAACAAATCCACGCATTTTTCTATAATTTTTTCTGTTTGTTTTTCTTAGATCTTCAGCCGAAATTTGGGCGGTGGAATTAGGTGCTGGGCTAAAATAGAGTTCTAAAGTCTTCTGCCGTTCAGCTTCAGTTGTGTTTAGGCCGAAAAGCGATGATGTTAGCAATGTTGTAATTAGGATCATTGGACCTTGAAATCAACGGTGTAAATGTCAGTTGTCTTATCAAGTGTATAAACAATCTGATCTGATTTGAGATGCCACTGTGGCCAACGCTCATTGCTGACTTGGGTGGACGTTAGCCAACGACCGCTTGATTTAGTGTCAGACAATTTGAGGTCGTAATTTATCGGGGTATTGCCCACCATGCGCGCCCCCGCATAGAGAATCATCGTTTTCTCCGGATGCCATGTTGGGTCAAGACCGTTGCCAATGAACGTTGGTTTGTTTCCTTTAGAAGACATATAGACTCTGCTTTTATTGGATGCCCAGACGATTGACTGACCATCAGGAGAGATTTCAAATGAGCTTACACCGCTGTTATCATCATCGAGTTTTCGCATCGCGAATCCTCCCTGAGTGATCCATAAGATTCCGTGCTGTGTAGCGAGCCATTTACCGGACTCGTTGCGTTGAGAGATCTGCCATTTTGCCAATCGTTCGTCGGGAAAAAAGATTCTTTTCGTTTTAATGCCCTTTGGGCTGAGTGAATGCATTCTTAGATCACGTGGATCAAACGTCAGTGTACCTGTCGGAAAGTTCCAACGGTCAAAGGTGTGATTTCTCGCTAAGACACAGTCGTAGACATTCAAGACAGAAACAACTTTTCCTTCTTTGTCTTTCATCATCTCGCGGTAAAAGAGTCGAAAGCCGTCAGGAGACCAGAAAAAAGAATTACCAACCTGAGCCTTTGTTACCTCAAAAATTGCTTTGCTTTGCAAATCGACAATCTGTAAACCGAGCCCTGTACCCGTGACGTATGCTGCGAAACGTCCTTTTGGATCGAGTCGCAGATGCGACGGGCTTTCATTGAGACGGATCATCGGCGTGGTATTGGGTTTTAGTGGTGCGGACGATACGGCGTGTGCTGGAAGCGCTGCTACTAAATACAACAAAACCGTTATCGCCAGGTATCCTAGCCAATGTTTCATCAGCTGCTCCAGTTAGTTAATAGTCGCAATAGGAATTTAGATGCAGTTTATGGCCTGCGGTTTCGTGACTAAACAGGCTTTTGGTAGAGGGTATCTACTTATTAATTATACCTGTTTTGACTTTGTAAGTCAGTTTCGCGGGTTAAAAAGTTGTGCAAAAAAACCTAAAGTTTTTTGGGATTTTGCCGATAAGAGAGGCGATGGCAGTTTAGCCCCGAAAGGACACAAACATGAAAAGATTCAGCAATATTGCAGTAGTGGTCTTCACCCTGGTTGTGGCCCCTTTGGCAGGTGCAGCCCCTGGTATGTTCAGCAGCCAGTACGATGCGGCTGAGAAGCCAGTTTTGTTAGCCCAGGCTGGCAAGAAAAAGCCGGCTCGTGGTGTTCGTGAAAAGTTCATTACTAGAGAAGCGACACTCAAGGGCAAAGATCAGAAGAATCTAGATTTCGACGCAGCTGACATCGTCGGTGGTCGTAAGGCGCCACTTGGATCATTGATCGGTAAAAGCAATGCTGACAAGAACTATGACTTTGTAAAAATCAGACTTCGTTGGCATCCAGAAATGGTTCAATCGGCTTCTAGCTTGGACTATTCGAATTAATAGTTTTAGATTTTAAATTAAAGCTCGGCCGCAAAGCCGAGCTTTTTTTTTGATTGAACTATCGGCGTCGTCTCTTGCAACTTGAATATTAGAATGCGGTCATTAATTTCAAATGTTGGTCGAGTTGCTCGACTTCTTTTGCAGTTGAAATTTTATATCTGTTTCCGATCCAGCCGTAGCGGTCAGCGACGTAGATGCTTGGCAACGGTGGCAATTTAAATGACTTTAAAAGGTCGATGTCACCGTGAATACGTCTGCTGCCGGCAATCTTGAATTCTTCAGAAAAAGCAGCGACGTCTGCATCGAGGTCGCTGACAAATACATAGATAAAATCGGTAAACAGATTATTGTATTTTTCTTCAAGTCGATGAATAAATTCCATTTGCTCTTGGCAAGTCTCGCACCAAGACGCTAGGAAGATTGCAACCGTGACGCGGCCGGGGGTTGGTTTATGAACAAATTGCGCATTTGGATCGCCAACCGGGCGACCGGAAAGATTTGGCATAACAAGCCACTTATGCATGTAGACGTCAACGCGCTCTTGTTTGGGTGGAGCGGGAGCTGTTTTTGCTGCTTCAGCTGCCGGCGCGGGTTTTGACTCTGCGAGTGATTGAGCTGAGATTCCGATAAAACACAAAGATATTGTGACAGTTATCAGAGCTTTAATGATGTTATGGAGTTTCATGGGGCTCCTCTTAATACTAAATGTATGTTGTAATTATATCATAGCTCTAGTGAACTCTTTATCTCTATCCCGGAAAGCCAATGGAAAAATCAGATCTACTCGAGAAATGGAAATTCAATTGGCCATTGATGGACGTCATCATCGGTGGGCGGTCTTCGATTGATTTGCCAGAAATGCGTGTAACGACCAATGACGATGCTGAGGCGTTCGTTAAGGCTTATGGCTACGATTTAGACGTTCCGACCGAGAGTCACCTAATTCATTCGGCTATTATTGAATCTCTTTCG
>CAMAXT010000150.1 GCA_945862295.1 Pseudobacteriovorax antillogorgiicola | reverse complement strand
CGGAACTTCGCCGAAGCAGTGATCACGGGCCATGTTAAGAAAGCGCATGGTTCTAAATCCGTCAAACCAAATCTGGGCGTGTTTGGCAACAACAGCCGGTTTGTTTGATTTCGTCAATACACTGGCAAAGCCTGCTCGCAAACTGAGTTCTGCTTCTAGTTTTATCAGCAAGCTCGCTGGTAGCTGCGAAAATTTATCGTTCGCAGCTGCGCAAAAACCGTCCCATTCTCCCGCAACAAACTCTCCGCTAGATTGTCTATCGCGCTCTTTACTAAACCATTTAGCCATCGCAGACTTAACAACATCCAACCAAATTTTAAGCAAAGAAAAACAATCCGGATGATAGACTTTGTAAACGCCGCCGTTTAACACTAGCCCTTCGATACGGCGACATGCTGCACCAGTCCCGAATGGAACGCGGTCAGAATCGCGCGCGACTAGGGTGATCGGGCTACGTTTCAACATGACGATGTCACCGTCTTTCGCCAGCTTATTGAGCAGATAAAAATCCTCACCCGCATCTCTTTTGGGAAAGCCGCGGCAAGCGATATATGACATCACGCTGCACGCTATCGTGCTACCAATGGTATGAAACGCATAGGATGAACCCGCCGCAGCCATCGCCCGCACGTAGTAATGAAGGTATTCTTCGTATTGTAACACTGCATTAACGCCGTCATCTTTGGCATCGTGCTGAAACGAATAAATCGCTGCCGCCGAACCTGTAGGTATCGGATCAAAAAAATCAATTGCCACCCTAGCATCACCGTCAGTATTACGGATGAATCCGTCTAAAGCAGGCGTTTCGCACATCATAACTGTGGCTAGATCACAGCCAATCTTACGTGCCAAACCTACGCCTTGGTTTTCAGGCAGCTCTAATCCGGGACTAGTTCGGTCGACTATGATCATGCTTAGGTTTTCTGTAACGGAGCCAAAGGACAGGTTTTCAGTCAGCGCCGTTGATACTGTTTGGCTGTACAAAAATGCCAAAGTCTCTTGGTTATCTTGTTTCAAGACCTCGTCGGCTGAGAATCTGCTGTTAACAACAAAAACAACGATAGCGGGAGTTTTGGCTGCCGCAGCCCGCAAGGACCTAAGGCAGCCTTCTATCTGATCCCCTTCACGGCACAACGGTATGCTCGCGAATGCTCGGTTTTCTGGTAGTAGGTTTGCTTTAGAAAGAAGAACGCTAAGGAGAGCCCTTGCTTCGGGTTCTGCGTAGCGCTCAATATATTGATTATAATTTCGTCGCTGATCGCTGTTCATGGCTTACAGACTATCTACCGATGATTGCAAGAGCTAGCTCAACACGGCCAAATGGCGCTGACAGCTGGATTCCCTGCACCTTATCACCCAGCTCATTCACCATCTCTCGAGCGATATCGACACCAACTTTTTTCGCATCTTCGGGGTCAGTCACCTCGGCCATGCGCTTAATAATGCTAGCAGGAATAACAACACCTGGGACTTCATTATTCATAAAAACAGCATTGCGGTGGCTGAGCAGCGGCCATACTCCAGCAATAATCGGAATTTTGATATTTTCTTTATACAGGTATTCAAGAAAACGAAACATCGATGCCGGGTCGAATACCGGCTGAGTAATGGCCCACTCGGCACCAGCCTCTACCTTGTATTTAAAGCGCTTCATTTCGTAATCAAAGTCGCGGTGCACTGGGTTAACGCCGACGCCAATTGAAAGCGCGGTCGGTTCACCGATGCTACGGCCACCCAAATCAATGCCACCATTGAGTCTGTACACCATATTAGTCAAACCGATTGCGTCGACATCGAAAACACCGGTGGCATTCGGATAGCTTCCCATTTTCGGTGGATCACCGGTGACAAGGAGCATATTGCGCAGCCCGATCGCATGGGCACCTAGCATGTCAGACTGCATGCCGAGCAGGTTGCGGTCGCGGCAGGTGTAATGCAAGACTGTTTCGATCCCGGCTCTTTGCTCAATCATAACGGCAGTGAGAATCGCACTCATGCGCGCGGACGCCCTTGGACCGTCAGGAATATTTACCGCATCGATGCCAGCATCACGCAGAGCTAACGAACTTTTAAGAATTTTTTCAGGGCTAACCCCTGCCGGCGGCAAAAGTTCGACCGAGTAAGCCATTTCGCCAAGAGCAATCTTGCGAGCCCATTTTGATTTTTCTTTGGCTACAACGCGGGCAACTGTTTCGACTTCCTTCGGAACCTCTTGGACTTTCCCTCCAGAACGGGTACGGGCGTATTCTTTACGTTCATGACCAGCCATCGCCGTGTAATGACGAAACGCATTGCCCATGGCTCTGATATGTTCAGGAGCAGTTCCGCAACATCCACCGACAAACTGCACACCAGCTTGCAAGAAATCTTTTGCAAATTCAGCCATATATTCCGGCGTACTCATGTAGATCTGACGACCATCGACTGTTTTAGGCAAACCAGCGTTTGGTTGAAAGCTAATGGGCTTTGAAGTGACCGACTGGATCTTCGCCAACGCAGACATCATTAGCACCGGACCGACAGAACAGTTTAAGCCAACAGCATCGACGTCCCATTCATCAAGTTTTTTAATCGCCCATTCAAGGGGAGTACCAATCGGCGTATTGCCGTCAGGATTAATCACCATATGGGCGATGAGGGGAATGTTTTTATCCACGTCACGCACCGCTAAAACAGCTTGCTGAATCTCACTGATATCAGAAAATGTCTCTAAACATATGAGATCAACACCACCTTCAATCAACCCTTTAACTTGCTCGCGAAACGCAGCGCGAGCCTCATCAAAAGAAGTGGGACCCCACGGTTCAATGCGTACGCCTAACGGACCGACGCTACCCGCAACCCAGGCTTGCCCATCGGCAACATTTTTTGCGACTGAAGCTGAAGTACGGTTGATTTCTAGAGTCTGCTCTTGCAGATTGTGTCCGCGTAGTTTGAAAGAATTAGCGCCAAACGTGTTTGTCGTTAGGACCTTTGCACCTGCATGGAGATACTCAGAATAGATCTCACGGACCAAACCTTGATGGGATAAGTTGGCTTCCTCAAAGCAGCGGTTAATGAAAATGCCTTTGTTATAAAGGACAGTCCCCATCGCTCCATCAAAAAGCACGGGCTCTTTATTTTCGAGAGCTTCGCGGAATGAACGCATCTATTTCTTTGCCTCCAATGATTGACCGAACGGTCAAGGATCGGACCATAACACCAAGTCTATTTAATCACAAGAATTCTGGGGGCTTGGGTAGGAAAGAGTAAGGAATTGGCAAGAGACTTCGGCCGTCGCGCCATGCCTAGGTTTAGTAAATAAAAACATATGCTTAAGGCTTAATTTTACCTGGACTAAAAACGAATGGAGGATATTTTACTACTGTATCGCTATCAGTCCCGGTCTTTGGAAAGACAAAGCTTTTCAGCTGTGTGGTAACACACGACTTAAATTTTTTGTCAGTGATTGTGTTTTCTTTGTAAATAACTTTCCGCACTCGGCCACTGCCCTTAACAACAAGATCGACTGCGACCCTTCCACTTGCCTTCGGTGAGACTTTTAAGAAGTCTTCGTAGCAGCCGCGTACTTTTGGTGCATGCCGACGAAAAACAGCCAGTATGTCTTGATCTGAGAGGCTATATGCCTGACCAACTAATTTTGGATATCCTTTCGCAAGAATAACTTTTGCAGATTTTTTTGGTCCCACTGCACTAAGTCGGTATTGCAGACGCACAATCGTTCCTGGTAAAGATTTCTTAAAATCTAGAGTCATTAATTTCGATTTAAAGCACTCTAAAAATGTTAGGTCTACAATCTGACCTGTTTCGAAAACAAGTTCAATGACCTCACCCTTGGGTCCTAATTTCAAGCTTGGATTGACCGAACCCTCTGGGACCAATGAGAGGCTTTTTGACCGGTCGAGAAGACTGGCATAGCAAGG
>CAMAXT010000149.1 GCA_945862295.1 Pseudobacteriovorax antillogorgiicola | reverse complement strand
GATACAGCAACCTTCGTCTTAAAGAAAACGCGCGCCTTCTTTCCCACGACGAGCGGCACTATAAGAAAGATTGGCAGGTTCAACTACTTCCCGAATACGATTTTCTGACAGATGGATCTGTAGGTAGCGAGAGCGTGAAAATCCAATGGGAACTGAAATTCTAATCTCACCGTTCAGTAACTGCTAATCGCGGTTCAGTAAAAAAATTTCCCACACCGCTTGAAATAGCTGTATATTGAGCCTCGCTTGAGCATTAGTCACTCAAGATCCAGAGCAAACTCAACCGGGACATACCATGAACAAACCTAAACTCATGATACTGCTTGCGTCTTTTCTTTTGCCAATCAGCTGCGGTCAAAGCCAGCAACAGGGTGTTTCAAACACTATGAGTTTAATCGGCCAAAACGACGCTGACTCAGTCTGTAGTGCCGCTGGAGAGACCTATCTTCCATTAGCAAGCCGCTACGATCTATCTGTTAACAAGTCCTGGGACGATCCGTCATTTACAATGGCGAGTGGCGTATTTACCTATGACGCACCATTTGACTACGGCCGTAGAAAAGTTGTCGACGCCGACAGAACGTCCAAGCTACAAGCCGATACTTCTAATCCCTAAGGCTGCTAAAGACGGGAAACTTTTCCTTTGGTTTGAAGGAACAAACCGTGGACCAACAGTTTGGGACAGCGATTTCGATACAAACTACGAAGTTTCCATCAATTAGCTTCACCTCACCTATCTTCAAAGGCTCGCATGCGAATCACGCTGCGAGCCTTTTTTTAGCAAATTCAGCGCCACGCCCATCAAACCTTCGCCAAAACATCTGTATTTACTGTCATTTACCCAATCTTCAGCCTTTGACAGATAACCCGACATCGATTAAATATAGGGAACGCTTTTACCTCCGTGGAGACCCCCATGACGTTCAAAGATATCCAGATTATCGGTGTCCCGTCGGACCTCGGAGCAAACATGCGCGGGGCGAACATGGCGCCATCCGCTATCCGTATTGCCGAGCTACACCAGAAAATCAGCGTATTGGGGTACAAGGTTCATGATCGAGGCGATCTGCATGTGCCGATCAGAGACACCCTGAGTGCAGAGTCTGTGAAGCTCAGACATTTAGAAGAAATCCGCAGCATCTGTGAGACTTTAGCTGACGAAGTGTACACAGCATTAAAACAAGCTCGACTTCCTATTGTTCTTGGCGGCGATCATTCAATCGGCATGGGAACAATCTCGGGCGTCAGCCGCTTCTACCGCGAGAAAAAAGAAAAGGTCGGTCTCGTCTGGGTCGATGCTCACGCTGATATGAATACACACGAAACGTCACCTAGTGGCAATATCCACGGCATGCCGTTATCCGTTGTCCTTGGTAAAGGTGACGGCCGACTTACTGGAATCAATGGCTTTTCACCAAAAGTCGCCCCAGAAAACGTCGCCTTAGTTGGGATTAGAACATTGGACGGATTAGAGAAAGAAGCCTGTAAGCAAAGCGGCGTTCGCTATTTCACTATGCGTGAAATTGACGAACGCGGTATGCACTCAGTCATGAAAGAAGCCATAGAAGTCGCAAGCCGCAATACCGGAGGCATCCACGTCTCCTTTGACATTGATGGTATTGATCCGCTATATGCGCCAGGTGTTTCGACGCCGGTTACTGGAGGTATTAGCTACCGCGAAGCCCACCTTGCACTAGAGATGTTGGCTGATACTGGCAAGTTAAACTCCATGGAATTCGTCGAACTAAATCCAATGACTGACCTTGCGCATAAAACTGCGCAGCTAACAGTCGAACTCATTCAATCCGCTTTAGGGAAATCCATTGTCTGATCAAAAAGCAGCAAGCGCCAAGTCTGAAATTTTTGAAATTACTGATACCGACGGCGAAGCGCGCACAGGAAAACTGCATCTCAAACATGGTGTTGTTAATACACCAATATTTATGCCGGTCGGAACTGTTGGCTCTGTAAAGAGCCTAACTCCAGAAGATCTTTTGGCCTTTGGTTCTGAAATTATCCTTGGCAATACCTACCACCTCTATTTACGACCAGGTATGGAAGTCATCAAAAAGTTTGGCGGCTTGCATAACTTTATCCAGTGGAAGAAACCGATACTTACAGATTCGGGCGGCTTCCAAATATTTAGCCTCGGCAAACTCAATAAGATCACAGAAGACGGTGCACACTTTCAAAGTCATTTAGACGGCAGCAAGCTGTCACTCACTCCAGAACTCGCGGTGGAAATTCAAGAGACCCTCGGTAGTGACATTCATATGGTCCTAGACGAGTGCACGCCCTACCCTGCAACGAGAGAACAAGCTGAAAGTTCGATGATGCGCTCCATGCGCTGGGCTGAACGCTGCCGCAAGGCGAGGAAGAAACTCGATCTCTTTCAATTTGGCATTGTTCAGGGCGGTGTTTATCCGGACCTACGCCAAAAAAGCGCGAAAGCACTAATCAACATTGGTTTTGACGGCTATGCAATCGGTGGCCTAAGTGTTGGCGAATCTAAATCAGAAATGACCAATATGACGGAAGCGGCTATTCAGGTTTTACCAAAAGATAAGCCGCGTTATTTAATGGGTGTCGGTACACCTCTCGATATCGTTGAAGGTATTTACCGTGGCGTCGATATGTTTGACTGCGTCATGCCAACAAGAAACGGCAGAAACGGCAGTCTGTTTACCTCGACAGGACGCGTTAATATCAAGAACAATAAGTACAAGCTTGATGATTCGCCGCTTGATCCGGAATGTTCTTGTTATACCTGCCGCACATTTTCTAAAGGGTATTTGCGGCATTTGTTTGCGGCGGGTGAGGTTACAAGCATGAGGTTGAACACGATTCATAATCTTGCTTACTATTTGAATTTGATCCATTCGATACGAAAGGCGATTACGGAGAGGAGCTTGGCTCAACTCTTGGCGCATCATCGTGGGCTTTGGGATTCGTAAAAGAAGTGGAAAGCTATTTTGCGTCCTTAACAAAACAAGCTTCAAAAGCCTTCCTAACAAACTCTTCAGGATCTGTATAAGTTGAACCATCAGCGGCTTTCCTGATCAATCCAGCGATTAAGACCTTCCTACCATTGGGATGTGATTCCGTCAGCATGAATCTCATTGAGGAGTTACGCAGTATTATCGGGTATTTAACGCTTTTAAACTCTGCCACAGTCAGTGATAGTAAATGTCTTTACTTATACTACAGTATAAGTTATATCTCAATATAACCTGCGGAGATGCTGCTGCGGGTAGTCATAAGCGAGACAAAATCAGCTATAAAAGACCTGGATAAAGCCCCCGATGATATTGTCAGATCGTACGAGATTTGGGCGAGATTAATTGAGGAACATGGCTTGGGGATCCTAAGAGAATTCAAGGGATACCATGACGAGAAGCTGCATGGAGAGTGGATAGACCATCGCTCTTCGAGGCTCAACCGAAAGTGGCGTGTCATCTACCAAGCCAATTTATCGGGTAAGATTCAGGTTATCAATGTCTCTAGAATTACTCCGCACGACTACAGGAGCAAACGATGACGAAAAAAATTTCCCGAGTTGTTTTAACTCCAGGACAAGTCATCAAGGAACTTCGGACGAAGAAAGAATGGACGCAAGCCGTGCTTGCAGACATCACCGGTATGGCGGTCTCAAACATTTCGAACATTGAGAGTGGTCGCTCTAGGCTTGGTGAGGACCGAGCTATCCTGCTCGCAGAAGCCTTTGGAGTAAGACCAGAGTTTATCCTTTTTCCCAATGGTTTTGAGCGAAGCGATCTTGAGCCAAAGTTGCGATCAATTCGGCAAAAATTGAAGATTATCGGTCGGGCATCTTGACCTGGGAGCGTGCTGGAATGACGGTCTAAAGAGCAAACGACGTTGAAGCAGTAACACATAGGATAGACAGTTCGTAGTGGCCGTAGCCTCGGCCTTTATTCCAAACATCTCTTTCACCAGAAATATACATCAGGCCGGTTTGCAGACGACCTGACCATAGCGGCATGTCGAAG
>CAMAXT010000148.1 GCA_945862295.1 Pseudobacteriovorax antillogorgiicola | reverse complement strand
AACCAGCAAGGCGCACATCCATATCATTACTTTATCAGGTCCTTTTTTTTCTGGTGCCACTGTACCAGTTCACTAATTTCAAGATCAGTAGGTTACAGATGGTGACTGACACCTTCTAACCAAGATCAGTAGGTTACAGATGGTGACTGACACCTTCTAACTGACACCTTCTAATCGACACCTTCTAATCCACTAATTTCAGGATCAGTAGGTTACAGATGGTGACTGACACCTCTGAAATTACAGATGGTGACTGACACCTCTGAAATTAAAGTTCGAAGGTTACTTCCAACATTTGAAATTTTCCATATGGCTTTTTGTTTTTGGTTTTTTACCTGCGCCTTCCTATTCACTAATTTCACCACAGCCAAGTAAGTTTTTTAATACCGATCTCCGCCTTGCTGGTTAGGTCTGGCAAGAAGATTGTCGGCGATTTAGAGCAGGTGCATCAGAGGTGTAAAATATTGAGACTGCGACCAGGAGCCGACAATCTTCTTGCCAGACCTAACCAGCAAGACTCAGAACCTAAATAGGTGAATAGGTAGGGTGGGCACCGGATAAATCTTTTACAGGTCGGACATTTGGTTTATGGGATTAAGATATTGTAATTGCTGATAAATATTCTTTGAGCGGCTGGCAGGAAACTTGCTTTATATCCATTGTGATGTTGAAACTGATGTGGAGTGAGACCTATGGAACAGTTGCTGGTGTTTATCGAAACCATGGCTATTGATGAAAAACTAACATGGCGAGTTAATGGAAAACGCCCTGGTGAGTTGTTTGAAATTACCTGGAATAGAAAACTTGCGCCCATGGGCTGGAGTATTCGGAAAGGTTACGAAGAAAGTTTTGAATTGTTTTCCAACGCCGATTTTAGAATCGCGCTGCAATTTGTCAGTATCGACCTAGCTCATTTCGAAAAAGCATTGAGTACAAATATCTTGTCGCAAGCAGTGTTCGCCGGCATGGTCGTCGATCAAATCAAAGAAATATTTGGTGCTGAAACTGTTGAAAAGAACGTCAATGAGAGCAGAAAATTCTTGTCATCTATAACTGATCTGGCAGCAGCAATGACCGGTAAAAAAGCAAAAGAATCGCCGATTGCAAAACATTCGACGATGACAGCGAAGTCGCAATCAAAATCGCACTTGCTACACTAAACCATCAAAGCAGTAAAAATTTATATTTTTTTGATAACCATGTCTCCGGTACCAGAAGTGCCGGAGATTTTATATTTGGCGTCTGGGCTATCTTTAAGCTCGTTGGTCAGACTGCCGGTTCCTGATTTGAACTTCGATGAGATCTTAGCTGAATTAGGCATGCTGATCGTCGTCGTTCCTGAGCCAACTTTTAGGTCTAGAAGACCTTCGATAGGATTTTTGTTGTATGACAATTCAATATTGCCAGCGCCAACTTTAATTTCACCACTGCCTATATAGCCGTTGATAGCGACATTGCCAGCGCCACTGCGAAGGTCGAGGTGCGAGATCTCGGTGTCAGACATTGCGATATCGCCGCTGCCAACCCAAAGTTCGAATTTACCGAAGATGTTTGCAACGTTGATGTCGCCACCACCAAGTCTAAGATCTAAATCGATCTGCTTTGGAGCTTTAACCGTGATGTCTAGTTTGCATGTTTCACGACCAAAGATTTTATTTTTTGACTTGGAAGCGATGACCAAGCGGCCTTCTTTGCGCTCGGTCGTAAGCTCGCAGTTTTTGTATTCGATTTTATTAAGTGTGACTTGAAATGTGTTGGTTTGAGACCCTTCGATGCGGACATTACCGTCTTGGTTCTCGATATCTAATGTATGGATGCCGCTTGCTGGGAAGCTGAGGTCGTCGTTTGCTAGGGTAGGCTGAGCGCTTAAAAGAGAGCTGATAAGTGCCAGTTTTAATAAGTTGTTCTGCATAAATCCCCTTGCAAAGTCGCCCGATAACTAACCAGTTTTCAGATGGTGTATACCTAATTTTGGCTATTGTCGCAAGTGGTTTCGGTCAGATTGGCTTGGTTGGCCAGCTCTGCCTTGAGCTGGCGAGATTTATTCGGTTTTTCCCTAGTGGCCCAGCATTTGACTGGCCCGAATGACGGCCCTAAGGGCGGCGTCTCCGGCATTAGACGATTTAAAGAAGGTATCGATGGCTTTCAAGGCTTTGCCGGTGGCAATCACTTGCGAGCCAAGACCACCGGTGACGGCTCCGACGACAGCAAATGCTCGTTCGGCATCGGTTAGTGGCCGATCTAAGAGGATGTTGTAGCCGGTGGTGGCTTCTTGGATATCTTTGACCCAGCCAACGATAGGAACGAATCCGAGCGCTGCGTCAACTAAGGTTAAGCCAATCTTCAACATGTAGTCGCCAGTTTCTTGATCGCCTTTACTGAACATCACATCAGCAACATCTATTGCCGAACCTGCTGCTTTAAGAACTGCGCTGCGTTGAGCCAACTGCGACCCAGTGAATCTATTCGGCAGTTCTTTCCAAGCGTATTTTAGTTCTTTCGATGCTTGAATGAGCCTACTGCCAGCAGTGGTCATGGGGTTTGTTTTGAAGCTTCCAGCATAGGCTTTTGCTGTTGTCACCGCATCAGATGTCAATGCTAAAGTCCTATGAATGTCGTCATTGTGAGCGAACGCTGCAGTCGAGAGCATTGGTTTTAATTGCTCGAGAAACGGCTGGGAAGTGCGCCAAGTTTGGGTGATACGGTCTGCTGCTTGTTGCATTTGTCGATCAAAACTCTGCTCAGCTTCTTGCAAAGTCCGGTAGCGTTCATTCGCTATATCAATATGAGTAACACCACGAATCGCTGGGATATCGTTTCGATTTTGGTATCTATCGTTGCCAGCTTCTCGGACTAAACAATCTTTTTCTGTTATCTCAGTATCGTAATCCGAGTCATTTATTTTTTCCTTGCTGGAAGAATAGGTGCGTTCATTGTCAGTGCTTGAGCTTGAACTACGGCCGGAACTCAGTGTCATTTCCTTTCTAGAATCTCGTCCTGATGACCCCCCAAAGGACCAATCACCACTAGTGTCTATTGTAAAACCCAAGCTTGCGCTGCCGTTTGAACCATCATTTAGCCGGCTAGATGGTTCTTCACCATTACAGCCAAAACATAGTTGAATGGAGAGACTTAACATCATTAAAAAAGAGTGTTTCATGGAGACACCTCCTTTTTCTGGCAGGCATTCACAGAAGCTGCATACAATCGCTCGGTTTTCGTAGGATCAGGATCGGTTTTATTTGCTGCATCTTCGAATGCGGATATTTCTGTCGCACAGTCAGGACCAAGCTGGCTTAGCGTTGTTTTTCGCCGCAGGTTCGTAGCTTTTTGTAGGTTTAGACTGCCGCTTGGACCTCGGTCTTCAAGAGTTTTGAGTTCTTTCTCTAGTGCACCAATCTTGATGTTTAATTCATGTTCGATCGCCTGTTTTAAGTGCGGTTCCATGCCTGTTTGGTTTTGGATTTCTGACACGAGTTCTTTACCCGCTATGAGGTCATGCTGCATGGTCCGCATCGGTATGAAAAACTGGAGATACTTGCTCACGAGGCCGCTCGAGAGACCATTCCCGCTAGTTGATTTTTTCCACCAATGTTCAACGCGGTCTACAAACGCATCCGCGTACAGAATACTATCGATCTGCGCTTTTGCTTGATTGATAGGGACGATTTGCAATGCGGCGTATTCAGAAATTAAGCGGGCTTTTATGCCGTGATAGACAGCCAAGTAAAGCGCACTGCGTTTTTGACCGGCAGTAGAAACATACCCACGCATTTGAGTGATGCCATTACGAATACTGACAAGATTTGTACTCAGCTCCTTGAGTGTTTCGTCAGCAAACCCTCTGCAGAGTTCGTCAAGACTGATCGTTCGATCACCTATATGGGCGTAGGCTTCATCTATTGCATCTGCGGATCGGGTAAAGACTTGATCGGCATCCGAAACTTGCTCAATAGTTGCTAGGAGCGCTTTGTTTTCACTTTCAAGGTCTCTAAGTAGCTCCAACAATTTTTCAGCAGTAGGGGGCGTTCGCTCGAAGTCCTTTGCCA
>CAMAXT010000147.1 GCA_945862295.1 Pseudobacteriovorax antillogorgiicola | reverse complement strand
GCCAACAGTAAACAGTTCAGAGAGGGTACTTTCCGACCACTAATACAGCCAACCGTCCGCAAAAGACGGCACCACTTCAATCACTAGATGACTCCCCCCTTAAGTTTCCCTATACTCGATATCCCAGGGGAGGTGCATCTTGTTAGTCCTAACACTTGGTGATCCATATAGCGTTAACATCGAATTATTCCGGCGTCTTCTTGATGATCCGGCAGTCGGTGCCTCGTTTAATAAATTAAGAAAAGACGCATTGATTATTTTTTGCGGCAGTAACTGGCACTGGCGTGACCAGGAGCGTCGCTGTGGTTTTTCGCCGTATAGATTTGATCAAATCGCTGTAGAGGGTGGGGTTCTTCCAACTTCAGGAATCTGCTTTTTGGATATCCCGGATTTGGCAACGGAGAGTCCTGCGGAAACATTGACAGCAGAGCAGCGTGGACAAGTCGCAGTCGCAGCACTTCATGTGTCAGTTAATCTGCAACCAAAAGCCGGACAGGGTACCTATGCTGTGGTTACCGGTCCTATTGATAAACACGCGTGCAATGCGGCAGGATTTAGATTTCCTGGGCAAACTGAATTTTTTGCGGATGCTTTTAGCGGCAACGCGGTCATGCTTTTAGCAGGCGACAAATTGAAAGTTGGTCTTGTGACTAACCATCTTGCTTTAGCGGATGTTTCAAAAGTTATGTCGCAAGAATTAATTGTCCGAAAAGGGCATCAGTTAGCACTGACATTGCGCCAAGTTTTCGGCATCGAAAACCCACGCATCGCTGTCTGTGGGCTCAATCCACACGCTGGGGACAACGGTCTTTTCGGTTGGGAAGAGATTGATTTAATCGCACCCGCTATAGCCGAACTGAACGCCGATGAACAAAAGTTTGGTGGCGACGGTTTATTTAGTGGACCTCATCCAGCGGACACAGTTTTTTACCGAACGTTGCAAGGTCGTTTTGATGCAGTGTTGGCGATGTATCATGATCAGGGACTTGGCCCGATGAAGACTCTGCATTTTGATGATGGCATCAACGTTTCTGGGGGGCTAAAACACCTCAGAGTTTCGCCTGATCACGGTCCAGCAAAAGATTTGTTTTTAACTAAGACAGCGAATCCGGCGAGCTTTTTTGCGGCTATTAAAACCGGTGTTAGTTACTTAGAGAGCCAGCAATCGTAAGCATAGAAAGAGAATGTGCTGCCAGTGAATCTGATCGAAGTCAAGGGTGCGTCCGAGCACAATTTAAAAGCCATCGACGTTTCTATTGAACGCGGTGCCATCACCGTCGTGACAGGTGTGAGTGGTTCTGGAAAAAGTTCTCTCGCATTTGATACGATTCTCGCCGAATCCCAGCGGCGATTCCTCCATACTCTTTCACATTACTCGCGACAGTTTTTAGAGCTACAGTCGAGACCGCTTGTGCGCTCAGTAACGGGTCTTTCTCCAGCAGTGTCTTTGGCCCAAAATGAGACTATGCCGTCGAAGCGTGCGACTGTCGGAACACTTTCTGATATTTCAGAACTGTTTGGCATCATGTTTGCGCGCTTTGGAGATCAATACTGTCCCAAACATAATTTACCGACGTCATCTTTAACGACGGAAGACATCGTAGCCCATATTACCTCGCAATTTCCGGATAAGACGATCGCGCTTTGTGCGCCTATCGCCGAGGCAAAAAAAGGAACGTTTAAAAAACAACTTCTCGACTTGACGGCAAAAGGCTACAGCCGCTTCTACATCGATGGAGAAACGGTCCAGCTGCCGTCAGTACCCGAGCTTAACAAAGATGAAAAGCACACACTAAAAGTCATCGTTGATTTTATAAAGGTGCGCGGTGGCAACGAAGCCAGGTTAGCAAGAAGTATTGAAACTGCAGTTGCCGAAGGTCAGGGTTATGTTGAGGTCGCGTCGGCAAACGCTAGAGGAGAGGTCGACACAGCGACCATCCAGACGTTTTCTGTCCGTGGTGCCTGCGGTGTCTGTGGATTTAGTTGGCCGGCACTCGATTCGCGCTATTTTTCTGCCAATTCTCTTGGTGCTTGTGGGGATTGTAAAGGGCGTGGACATCAGGAAACAGATGATGCAGAAACCGAAGAGAGCAGCTCCGATGATGATGTAAATGAAACAGAAGTCGATTCAGATGCGACTGTTTGCGTGACCTGTCGGGGAACGGGTTTATGGAGCGATCTCAAAGCCATTCGACTCAAAGATTGGTCGGTCTTAGATTGCAGCGAGCAATCAGTAGCAGCTGTTAAGAGCTGGCTCGCTGAGCTTGAGAGTAGCAAGCACTGGTCGAATCTTGCGTTTCGACGGGTTTTTGCGGAAACGCTGGCTGCCTTAACTCGGATCGATACCGTCGGTCTTGGATATTTAAGTCTTGCACGTAGGATCAGGACTTTATCGGGTGGTGAGTCGCAACGACTTAAGCTAGCGGGCATTTTATCAGGTCAATTGCGCGGTGTTCTTTATGTCCTTGATGAACCGAGTCAAGGTCTTCACCCATCAGAAATTGATATGGTGGCTGGTGTTTTAAAGCAGCTGCGTGACCGCGGAAATACCATACTTATCGTCGATCACGACGAAGGTTTAATGGGGCATGCGGATTGGATCATCGATCTAGGACCAGGTGGTGGTGTTCGAGGTGGCAGGGTGCTTGCTAAATTTAAACCAAAAGAAGCGGCTTCATTTTCGGCGCAATCTGAGACCGCGGCATTTTTAGCTGCCGGTATGCGCAAATCGAGACAAAAAATTGACGAAGCAGCAGTCACGAAAAAACCAATAACTGCTAATCAGCAATTCATAGAACTTTTCAAAGTTAATGCGCATAACTTAAATATCAACCTAGTAAAATTTCCTTTAGGAAAAATATCAGCTGTTGCTGGCGTCTCTGGAGCTGGCAAGTCAAGCCTTGTACTAGCAACACTCTATAACAACCTTTACAAACAAGTTCAGTACCGTGTTACTCGTAGCAAGGGGCGTCCACCAGAGCTTCAATACTGTGGCAAGATCACCGGCTTTGAGATGCTAGAGCAGGTGCACGTAGTTGATCGGAAACCGATAGCAAAAAGTGGCAGTAGTATTCCGGCTTCTTTCCTTGGCATTTTAACCCTTGTTCGAGATTTGTATGCTGCCCTGCCCGAGGGGCAGGTTTTAGGCTTAACACCGAGGCATTTTTCTCTTTCTGTAGAAGCAGGACGCTGCCCAGAGTGTAAGGGTAGGGGAGAAGTCAGTTTGAAAATGCGTTTTCTAGCCGATACCCGCACTAGGTGCCCTCTCTGCCGCGGCAAAAGATTTAAGGCTAACGTCCTTGCTGTAAAATACCTTGGTCTATCGATCAACGAAGTCCTCGATTTAACGTTAGACGAAGCGCTGCTGCATTTTAAAAATCACAAAAAAATTGTCGTTAGACTCCAACCAGCAGTCGAGCTCGGCCTTGGTTATCTAAAACTTGGTCAGCCGAGTGCTAGTCTTTCCGGTGGCGAAGCGCAACGATTAAAGTTGGTGCCGATGCTTGCTAAACAGCATGGGGAAACAAGTTTGGTGATACTTGACGAGCCAACAACAGGTTTGCACTTTCGTGATGTTGAGCGCTTGCTTGTTGTATTGCGTAACTTGGCAGAACGGGGAACAACCATTGTTATGATTGAACACAACCGCGATGTGTTTAAAGCAGCCGATTGGGCAGTTGAACTCGGGCCAGGAGCTGCGACGGATGGTGGACAGTTATTGTTTTCGGGACCAATAACTGAATTCAAATCTGCAAATACTCTGTCCGCACGGAGTTTTTTCAGATCGTGAGGCTTTTTAGGTGTGTGTCATGTTCACCGATAGATTTGAATTAGACAGGATATGATACTAAATTTATACATTTGAGTATTCTCGTTTGCTTCCTCGCACCAAGGGGCGATAATTTTGGGTCTTGATAAATACATTGATCTAGCATTTGCCCTGGCTATCGGCGTATCAATTGGTTTTCCGATGTTTGGGGTCCTCACGACTCATCGCTTTAGGCATCGACTCGATCAGATACTCAGACTTAGAACGGTTGCCTTCTGGTGTATCGCTTGGATGACTTTTGTCGGCCTAATTGGAA
>CAMAXT010000146.1 GCA_945862295.1 Pseudobacteriovorax antillogorgiicola | reverse complement strand
CTTGCATGACCGCGCGGGCTTGAGCCGCTTCGGGGTTCGCTTCTGGAACTGCTACCCAAAATGTCACTCTAGTGTTTTGGGGCAGGATGTTTTCGTGCTCGTACCATTCGTTCAAAAGCAGTGCAAAAGCATTTCTATATGCTACTTTGCTGTATTCATAGACGCTCCCAGCGACATGGTATGTGTAGGCATCTGCTGTTTCGCAAACCTTGACGGCGGTGTTACTCGCTGTTCTTGGTACGTTTACACATGCTGCCCAGCTCGGACTTGCGTAAGCTGCCGAAAAAGATAGCAGCAGCCCATAAAATATACGCATTCAAAACCCCACGTTGGTAAAAACACAACTTCTTTGGAGTTCCTCGGCGGTTCTGAGGACGATGTTTAGAAGAATTTTTTTGGTCAATTACCAAAATGAGAGGGTTTTAATAAACAAGTCAACAGCCTCTGCTGAGATCTAAAGTTCCGCTTTTTGGAGGTTTCTATAGACATAGACAAAAGTCATACCTTATCATAACGCTTCCGAACGTTTGAAAGATGTGACGTTAGCGTCCCAATGTGGTTCTTTGATCTGCAACCGTGTTTTGATCAAATTCTCATGCGTTGGTCTTTATGTTGTTATGATGTGCCCAAAATAGTCATGCTTAAAAGGAGCAACACTCTCGTGAAATCTTTCTTCAATCACGCAAATAAAATTTTGTTTGCAACAGCGGCTGTAGTTTTATTCAGTGTTAGTTCCTTTGCGCAAGATAAAGGGCAACCAGCGTTTAAAATCGGTGGCAAGGTTACGACCATCGGAGAAGTCGCAACTCTCGATCAAGCCGCATTCTACGAAGTAGAGAAGAAGAAATTCGATCTTATCGACCGCATCGCGCGCGAAAAGTATTTGGAATACTTCTGGACGAACTATGCAAAAGAGCAGGGTAAGTCTGTTCCTGAAGCGCAGAAAATCTACGAACAAAAAAACGTAAAAATTTCTGAAAAAGAAGTTACGGAAACTATCGAGAAATTCAAAGATCACCCATCGCTGCAAAAGCTCGATAAGAAAGAGCAAGAAAAGCAGATCCGTGAATACTTAGCTGAACGCGGACGCCGCGAAGTTTTTGATGGCATCATCGAAGCAGGCCTGAAAAAAGCCGATCTCGTTATTACTTTCGCTGAGCCAGAAGAGCCTATTTATTCTGTAACTGTCACTAAAGACGACCACGTTCGTTTCGGTCCAGACGACAATGATATCAAACCGGTTAGCTGCAAAGGAGACGACTGCGCTATCACAATCGTTGAGTACTCTGAATTTCAATGTCCATTCTGTTCTCGTGTTCTTCCAGACGTGAAGAAAATTCTAGCTGAATACAAAGGTCGCATTCGTTGGATTGTTCGTGATTTCCCACTGAGCTTCCATGACCGTGCGAAACCAGCAGCAATCGCAGCTAAATGCGCATCTCAACAAGGCAAGTACTGGCAGATGTACACGATTCTCTTTGACAACCAACGTAACCTTGCTGACCAAGATCTAAAATCCTACGCTGATAAAATCGGCTTGGACAAAGGTAAATTTGAAAAGTGCTTTACAAACCCAGGCGCGATTGAAGCTCAAATCGATACGAATTTCCAAACAGGTTCAGCCCTCGGGGTTTCTGGTACGCCGGCCTTCTTCATCAATGGCCGTAGATTGTCAGGAGCGTTGCCGTATTCTGAGTTCAAAAGGGTCATTGACAGCGAGTTAAACTCGAAGAAGAAGAGCTAAGTATTTGATATTATTTGGTTAGTAAAATAGTCGCTTAACTCCATGCAAAAACCTGCCGATCTGAACAGATCAGTGTGTAATGCATGGAGTTTTTTTTATGAGCGCACGAAAAGAAAGCCGGAAAAACAACCGTGTTAAACTCGGCTCACCGCTACGAGTGGTGATGGGTTCAATCGGGGCTGATGTCAGATATGACATGGTAAGCCGCAATATCTCCCATACTGGTTTTTTCCTAGATTTTGAGAAGCCAGGACGCTTTCCATTTACCTCAGCAAGCATCATGGAAATCTGGCTCGAGCTTGAAGAAGGCAACACTATTTTTTTCAACGGCAAGATGGCCCGTGTTGTATATCCAAGCGACGAAGCTGCAAAAGAGACCGGCCCAGGCATTGCGGTTCGCATTGTTCAGATCGACAGCAAAAATGAAAAGGCCTTGTTCGAGTTCCTTGACCGTAAGATCAGAGAATTACAGGAAAATCGCAACAATGTTGCCTGATTAAAATAAAGTTAAAGTTCTGCACCCCAAAGACGATAGATTGTTTATCCTCCCCAACGAGGCATTAAATTAGAGGCTAGTGGAATCCAGGGCTGCGCACCAGCGCGGCCATAACCGGGAGTACCACATGGCCGTAGTTCTAACTGTCTGCAAAAAAATCTCAACACTGTTCTTCGCATGCTCAATCCTACTTGCTTCATCAGTAGCTGAAGGAGCGGCAGGCAGTTCAACAACTACAGATGAACCCCAAATATCTCTCGACTCAATGACAAGCAACATCCTAATGCGCGCCGATGCTGACATTCAGATTCGTCGCATCAAGACTTTCATGGCATCTAAGAAAACCGATGCAGATAAAGAGATTGAGCAGTTGGAAAAACTTCAAAAAATCCTGCACGGTCAAAACTAATCATAGCATTACATCCGGATTTCAAACCGAGGGCTAGCTTCTGCTGCCCTCGATTTTTTTGTCTTAGCGCATTCGTAACAATATGCATAAAAATTTCGAGACTTCTGGCATAATATTAAGGTTGAGTTACCAATGAGGAGCCGCACCAATGGAATGGAAAAAAGTTAAGGTCCCTGATGGATCAAAGCTGTTTAAAGTACATAACTTCACATTTATGATTAAGGGTGTGACATACCACCTTGAAGTTAACGAGTTTGCTGATGGTTCTTTTATCGGTCATGGAGAGCATTCAACCGATAAAAACAGCCTTTTAGAGTCAGTTAACGGTAAAAGTATCCAGGAATGTCTGGATTCTCTTGTAAAAAAAGTTAAATAACGCCGGGCAGCTATGTCCTCTTCCACTATCGTCGGTCTGGAAATACTCGAAAAGCATCCTGAAAAAGCGAAAGCTTGGGGACGCTGTGGTTTGCTATCGAACCAGGCGTCCATCAATATGGCTTACACGCCTGCATGGTCTATTTGTCAGAAGATACTCGGTAAGAATCTAACGACACTCTTCGGTCCTCAGCACGGATTTGCCGGCACTGCGCAAGACAACATGATCGAGACTGGTAATAGCCGCCATGTCGCGACAGGGTTGCCGATTTATAGCCTTTATTCGGAAACACGTGAGCCGACCACTGCGATGTTTGCAAATCTAGATACGCTGATCATCGATCTGCAGATTACTGGATGCAGGATCTACACTTGGAAGTCAACTATTGCTGGCTGCTTGCGTACAGCGCACGCTGCAGGCAAAAAGATCGTTGTTCTTGATCGTCCAAATCCTGTTGGTGGTATTCATCTTGAAGGTCGCGTTTTAGACGATGACTGCCAATCGTTCGTTGGCCAGTTCCCTACCCCAATGCGTCATGGATTGACGGCTGGCGAATCAGCTCTCTATTTCAATAGTTTCATTGGCGCTGATTTAGAAGTGGTGGCGCTGCAAGGGTGGAACCCGGGAGCGATGTGGCAGCAACTCGGGCGCCCCTATGTTTTGACGTCTCCAAATCTACCGACACCTGATCCTGTTTATATTTACCCAGGTACGGTAATGCTTGAAGGTACCAATATTTCTGAAGGGCGCGGAACCGGTTTACCCTTTCAGTTGATTGGTGCTCCCTATATTCAAAGTGGTCAACAGGTCATCGACCGAATCAAAGACCTTACAAAAGAAACCAAAGGCCTAGTTCTTCGTGAGTCAGCTTTCGAACCAACGTCACAGAAGTGGCGCGGAGAGGTCTGTAATGGTCTGCAAATTCATGTAACAGACCCAGCGGCAGTTCGCAGCTATATGTTTACTCTCGCACTCATTAAAGCCTTTATGGACGTTGGCGAAGGCGGCTTTACTTGGAAGCAGCCACCTTATGAATACGATCACGTCACGTTGCCGATAAAGTTGATTATTGGATCGCAAAAAGTTGAAGATCACTTCCGTTCATTCGACGAAAGTG
>CAMAXT010000145.1 GCA_945862295.1 Pseudobacteriovorax antillogorgiicola | reverse complement strand
GCTTTCTGATTCGCTTCGCAACTCATCACAACAGTAAAACTTTAACCGACAACCCAGATGTTCTCACGATAACAACCGAACAGGGAACACATTTTACTTTTGCGACGTCCATCGGCGATGGGCAACTGGGTCAAGATGGCATGAGCGAGGCCCGAGTTCCCGATTCCCTAGGAACCGACCAGGTCAGTGACCTCCTCACCCTCTTAAGAAAAAGTCAGCACATCAACATCTGCAACAATGACGACGTCGAAGCGAAAGACAAGTACACCGGCTTCTCAGATGTGCGCCTCATGCCGTGTGCTTTACCCGATTTTGATACTGATGAAGTCGTAACCAAAACGAGATTTCTCGGCCGCGATTTTGATTGGCCACTCCTGATCACCGGCATGACCGGAGGACTTGAGCAGGGTGCAGAAATAAATCTTCGCCTAGCCAAAGCTGCCGCGCACTTCAATATCCCCATGGGTGTTGGCAGCCAACGCATCGCTCTTGAAAACCGAAAATACGAAAAAATCTTCGCCGTCAAAAAAGCTGTGCCATCGGTGTTTCTAATTGGCAATATCGGTATGGCTCAGCTCACAGAAAAAAATCCTGTCGAAGCCTGCCAAAGAGCGATCGATATGATCGGAGCCGATGCCCTAGCCATTCATTTGAACGTGCTGCAAGAGCTCATCCAGGTCGAGGGCGACCGACACTTCCGCGGGATTGCAGACGTCATCGCAGCTATCGCCGCCAAAATCAGTGTACCACTCATCATCAAAGAGGTTGGCTGCGGCATCGATCAAGAGTCAGCCAAAACCTTGTTGAACGCAGGCGTAGCAGCCATTGACTGCGGTGGTAAAGGCGGAACCTCATGGGGTTACATCGAGGGACTGCGCGCCCAATCAACCATCACACGAAATCTTGGTTCAACGTTTAGAGATTGGGGCATACCAACGGCAATAGCGACATCGATTCTGCACCGGACCTACCCGCAAGCAATTTTAATCGCTACCGGCGGTATCAGAGACGGCATCACGGCAGCCAGCGCAGTCGGACTTGGTGCGACAATGTGCGGCATCGGACTGCCACTGTTGCGCGCTGCGATAAAAAGCGCCGACGATGTGATTGATACCTTAGATGAGATTGCTAGTGGTTTAAGGATCGCTATGGTCGCAAGTGGTGCCAAGAGAACCGAAGATTTGCGTAGGAAAGTCCGGACAACTGCCGCCTTCCGCGAGCAAATCAACATGTACGGACAATTTTCAAATTTGAACTAGGAATAGATGCCTTTTAAATACTGATGCAATGGAATGAAAGACGTAGCTGTGAGTGATTTAAAAAAGAAAGACCAAGACAAAGCCTCGGAAACAATCCAAGGAAAGGACAAGCGCGCGCCCGGAAAGCCTGTCGATTTTGATGGTAAGGCCTCGACAAACGGTGTGTCTTCACGTCTACCAGGTTTTTACGAATTACCCATTAGCGAGCGCTTAAATATCATTCAAAGCTTCGCCGGGTTGACCAAGGCTGAAACGGATAGCCTTGCTGCAAGCAGTGCACTAGGCGGCGACTTAGTCGACGTGTTTATTGAAAACGGCATCGGCACGTTTGAATTACCACTGGGTATTGCGACGAACTTTCGCATCAACGGCAAAGAATACCTGATACCGATGGCAGTCGAAGAGACCAGCGTTATTGCGGCTGCAAGTCACGGTGCAAAACTAGCGCGCGCTGGTGGCGGCTTTACAGGTATCGCATCTCCTCCAATCATGACTGGTCAGGTTCAACTTCTATTGCGAGAGAAGGTCGATTTCGATCAGATCTTAATAGCTCGCAAAGCAGAACTTATCGATTACGCGAATAAAGGTCATGACCGATTACTTGAACGCGGCGGTGGCGCGATCGATATGACGTGGCGCCTCATTCCTGAGATCAATAGCCTCGTTATCCATTTGCATATAAACACCTGTGACGCCATGGGTGCAAACATCGTCAACACGATGTGCGAAAAAATTTCGGTCGTCTTGGCTGAACTTTTTGAATGTGATGTCGGCTTGCGTATTCTGACAAATCTTACCGACAGACGCATGGTGAAAGTTAGCTGCAGTATTCCTTCGGCCGCATTTGATTCTCCAACTTTCGATGGCAATGAAGTCGTACGTCGCATTGTCGGAGCCTATGACTTTGCCTTTTACGATATCTACCGAGCAGCGACGAACAATAAGGGCGTCATGAACGGTATTGATCCTGTCTTGATTGCGACAGGCAATGATTGGCGTGCGGTTGAATCGGGTGCCCACGCTTGGGCCGCGCACAAAGGTGTGTACAGACCGTTAGCAGTCTGGACTCATGACAGTGATTTTAACCTGCACGGTACCCTTGAGATTCCAATGGCTGTTGGTGTGGTTGGTGGTGTGACAAAACTGCACCCATCGGCAAAAGCAAATCTGAAAATTCTTGGTTCACCCGATGCGTCAGAGTTTGCTTTAATTGTCACCGCAGTCGGTCTGGCACAAAATCTTTCTGCTTTGAGAGCTCTAGCTTCTGAAGGCATTCAAAGAGGCCATATGAGCCTGCACAAAAGAAACCTCGATCTCCTTACACGCCAAGGAGCAACTAAGAAATGAATCAGGTGTCGGTAAAAATCCCTGGGAAAGTAATGCTAGCAGGCGAATACAGCGTGCTCTTCGGTGGCAGCGCATTGGCTGCTACCGTTAAAAACCAAATGGATATAACCGCCGAAAGCCATGACGCAGGTCGCTGCCATTTAGATTCTGAACTATTAAAAGATGCAACAGAGTTTTCGACATCAGACGAGCCAAATGGGCCATTCGCATTATTTTTTACCTCTGCACTTAGCGGCATGCGCCGTCATAATATTTCTGGTGCCAAAGTCTCAGTAAAAGGTGATCTCCAACCAGAATTTGGTTTTGGATCGTCTTCTGCATTACGATTCGGCACAGCTGTAGCACTCAAAACACTTGCGAGTGGAACCAAAGAAGATACGTACTGGGAAGAAGCACAAGAAGCTTACAAACTACAAAAAAAGTCTCAGTCCCAAGCTTCGGGTTATGACATCGTCACTCAGTATATGGGCGGAGTTACCCTGCTTACCCCTGAAAAAAGTGACACCCAACACTCGCCGACGTGGCCTGGCCGAGTGACAGTGTTCCCAGCATCGGCAGTTGAGCGTCTAAATCAGATCGTCCATGTTTTTGTCGGTGGAAAAGGTGCACCCACGACCTCAACCATAAAAAGCACCCTGACTTGGCTGCGAGAAGAAGATCTCCTCACAGCACTAGGAGAAGCGTCAGAAGCTTTGATTGCCGCATTCAGAGCGGCCCTAGAAGACAGTGCTGAAACCCCAAACCTAACTCCCTTATTGAATGCCGTCTGTAAGCACCGAGCGATCTTTGCTCATGCGCCAACCTTCCCACACGCTTTATTAACAGCGCTTGCAGCAGTCGAAGATTTTGGCAAAGACTTTTCTTTTAAAACAACAGGTGCCGGTGGAGAAGATTCGGTCCTCCTCGTCGGCTACCAGGAGCAAATTACCGAGGCGACTCAAGTCCTAGCAAAGCTTGGCTGGGCAAAGATCGAGTCGCCTTTTTCAGAACGCGGCCTCGGTGTCGAATGCACGCAGTCAGCAGGAGGAATTTAATATGAATGAATTTTTTACTGCTGAAGTCCCTTCCAATATTGCCTTTGTAAAATACTGGGGCAAACTCGACAAAAAACTACAATGGCCGGCAAATGATTCCCTGTCCATGACACTGAATCATGCAAAAACAATAACAAGTGCTCGCGTTATTCCAAACCAGTCGGACAATGTACAAGACATCATCGCTAAAGAAGGGAAAGTCTTAGTCCGAGGTCAAGCCGGAGCCGACAAAGCTTATAATCATCTCGCCTTTCTCCGCGAGCAGCTGGGTTTTTCGGCGGCTTTAGATATTCACACAAAAAACACCTTTCCGAGTGAGTGCGGCATTGCCTCAAGTGCAAGTGGCCTCGGAGCTTTAACCTTAAGTGCCGTTGCTGCATGGACCAACTCGAGTACCCTTGATGACCTTCAACTTAAAGGTCAGACGTTAGCCGCATTGTCCGCTCTAGCGCGCATGGGCTCAGGCAGTGCTTGCCGCAGTTTTCTCGGTGGCTATGTTGAATGGAAAGCTGGCGAAACCCCTACGACGCAAGAAGTCCAGCAGGTTGGCAGTCAATCCCAGTGGGAGCTCGCCGAGTTGATACTCATTGTCA
>CAMAXT010000144.1 GCA_945862295.1 Pseudobacteriovorax antillogorgiicola | reverse complement strand
TATTGCAATCTATGGCATTAAAATTCCAAGTAGCGCTGCTAAACCAATTTTAGACCTGAATCTTAAAGACCGTGGTTTGACTTCACGCGGTGCGTACGTTGAAAAAGCTGAAGTGACAATAGGACCGGCGGCATTTTCCAGCTGGTCGTTACTAGCCTCTACTCTTGGTCACGAACTAGAAGTCCACTGCCAACAGAATTTCCTATTCGTCTACCTATTGGATGTAGTCATGCTAGACGGAACCGGAAGCGCGGAGCGCGAAGCTTATATCTATGAGTTACGCAATGCGAAACGCTTTGGCCTAGATATCCTCGACGCCGAGATGATTGCTGACACCATGGAATACTATTACCCAGACAATAAGAGCGACTTCAAGATTCTCCCAGGAGTCAAGCGTTGGTTGGCTAGAAACCTTCTTACTGCTCGGCGTGATTTTTGAAAATTACCAAGTGGGTATAACTTTAGGCAGGTGGGCTTTAGCCCCACCTTTTTTTTGTCTCTTTTTTTCCTATCTATCCTTCCCGTGCCAATTAATTAGTGAAATCAAAATTAATCCCTGTAAACTCCTCGCTAAGATCAATAAATGACGAGTTGGGACCTTTTATAGTTTTTATTGGACTTGAGTCGACCAACCTAGTGCCTTATGGGGTAAATATGCGTTTGAAGTTAGCGGCAGCAATCCTCTTAGCGAGTAGTGCGGTAACGATCAGTGGCTGCGGTAAGGATGAAGCGGATTTTAATTCTCTTAAGGATGAAGTAGGTCTCATCAACGGCAGTTTCAATCTTCGCCTCGGTGCGACCTTTCGTGAAAAGCTAGACGCGGTCGAAGCCAAGATGGACGATATCGTTCCTGGATCTTCAGCGCTTCTGCTCCGTAGATTTGTTGATGACGGCGATGGTGCGACTGGCTCAGACGATACAAAATTCAGTGATTTGTTAAAAATTAAAATGCCAGGCACCGGCTCAAAAGTCGCCAACCAGATTATATTCGGCGAACTAGTTGATGCGACCGGCGAGGGTGGCATTCCATACTTTGATTTGGTCGACAACAATAAATTCGTAAAAAAACCAGCCTACGTTGCGGCAACAGGCGCTAGTGCTGATGATTTAATCGCAGATCAATACTACCTCGAGATGATCAAGTGGAAAGAGGCCGTAGCTCAGATTTCAACTGGAATGTTGAATGCAGCGACCCCAGTGGTCGTTGCGGTCCTCGATACAGGTGTGAATGCTAAACATGTCGATCTAGCGAATGTCATGTGGAAGAACACTGACTCATCTGTTGGTTATGATGCCACGTCTTTGAAAGCGCTCGGACCCAATGACTCCGACGACGGCAATGGTCACGGCACACACGTCGCAGGTATCATCGGTGGTACTGGCAGTAACGGTGAGGGTATCCACGGTATCGCTGGTATTCCCTATCCAGCTGGTGCTGGCACTAAATACATTGCAGAAATCATGAACGTTCAAGTCTTAAACGACAATGGCGCTGGGACAAGCGAAGAAATCAGTACTGGCATCAAATGGGCTGTCGATCAGCATAAGAAGCAAAAAGCTAATGCTGGTCGTGCAAACCAAAAACTCGTTATCAATATGTCCCTTGGTGGACCATTCGATGCGTCTGGCTTCAAATTCAAAACTGATGCTAACGGCAAACCGATTTTTGAAGACGATATGATCAACTACGCAGCAGCAAACGATGACGTTTTGGTTATCGTAGCAGCCGGTAACGATACCTGCGGTATTGGCGGTCAATGCGAGATGTATCAACAATCATTTTTTGAAGCCTACTATTTCCCTTGCTCTTACAAAAACGTTCTCTGCGTTGCTGCAACAACTCATGAAGATGAAGTGGCTGGCTTCTCAAACCGTAAGGGCAGCGTTGGTATAGCAGCTCCGGGTTATCAGATCTTGTCGACTTCAGCGACTGATGGCGAGTATGTTTATTACAGCGGTACCAGCCAAGCAACTCCTGTAACTGCGGGTTCAGCGGCCGTTGTTTGGTCGATGTATCCAAATTTCAAAGGCACAGAAATTAAAGCAATCCTGCAGAAGTCGGCGTCGAAAGTCGCTGTCATTACCGGTGAGATTCTTTCTGGCGACGGTCGGCTCAATCTAGATGCAGCAATGAAGTATGCTGCTCAGCTTAAGACGGCATCGGCGTCACCGAGCACGACAGAGCCAAATGCAGCGATCCTTTCTAACGATTCTCCAGTACCAACTAAGAATCCAGCCGCTGGCACCCTTGGTCCAAAAGACAAGAGTCCAAATGCTCAACCAGGAACAGATCCTGAAAGCAAAGGCGATGGTTCTGCAAACGGCTGTGCGGTGATTGGTGGCGGCCATACCGGATTCTTAGCTTTGTTCTTAGGCTTTTTAGTCCCTGTTTTCTTCCGTCGCCGCAGAAGCTAAGTAGCTCGATCAAAAAAAAAGAAAGCGCTGCTTCATAGGCAGCGCTTTTTGTCGCAAGATTATTTTTGAGGAATATAAGCTTTCGCGGTAGCCACATAGTGCTCCGCTGATTTCTTCAAGCCCGCAATCTCGTCCTCGTTCAAAGCTCGCACGACTTTCGCTGGTGATCCCATAATCAGACTGCCAGGTGGAAAGACTTTCCCTTGCGTCACGAGCGAGCCTGCACCAACAAGAGAGCCCCGACCAATCACGGCCTTGTCCAAGATAACCGCTCCCATCCCGATAAGAGACAAGTCTTCGATCACACAGGCGTGGATGACGGCGTTATGACCAATCGTTACATCATTCCCGATGGTACAAGATGCTTGTCCTGCGGTAACATGTACCATGGTGTTGTCTTGTATATTGGTCCGTTCACCGATTTTTATGCTGTGGACATCGCCGCGAATGATCGTGTTAAACCAGATGCTTGAGTCTTTTCCGATGACGGTATCGCCGATGACGCAGGCGCCACTAGCGAGTAATACGTTTTCCCCAATCGTGGGTTGAGTGCCCTTAAACGGGATGATATGGGAACCGGGCATTTGATACATAAATGAGCCTCTATTGGATTTGAACAAAAAATTAACTGACCTACACTTGCCGTTCTTAGATGTCGTGCTTGAAGACATCTTCTTTATCCCGGCCGACCAAGCGCTGCGGACTGAACCGTTACCATTAACAATCTACGATTTGGCTCAAACCAGCGCAAGGCCTGGAGAGCTAGTCTGGCAAAAATTGCAGGCGGTGCAAAAGCTCAGTAAAGGTATCGTTCTAGATGAGTCCGGATGCCGCACGCTTATAGACGATGAAAAAAGCAAATCTGAGACACTATTGCTTATAGATGTTAGATTTTTAGCATCATTTCAAAATGATCCAGTACCGGACGCTATCCATCTGCCGACCTTGACAACGGCGGCATGGCAAGCTGTTTTTCCAAAAGATAGGAGCGCGATTGTCTTCTCTGAAGATGGACGTAAGGCTTTTAGTGCCGCGATGTGGCTGAGGGAGCAGGGCAGGTTGAGGAGCTTTAGTGCAAATATATCAGACCTTAGATCGCAGCTCTTAGTGCTGTGTCTTTGCTTGTTAACAACCTTTGTCCTAGCGCCCGAGGGACTGGCTGTTGAAGGTGAAGTCTTTGACCAGGTGTTGCCAACAACTGGAGCTGCGCCTAGCGAACAGCAGGCAAAAAATCAGCACTTCGTCACACAACTTTTTGTTCAACGGCCATCGATAAAAGTTCTTTTTGGCAAAGACGAAGCGGAAGAGCCAAGAGCTAATGAAGAACTTTTTGATGGGATGAACTACGAAGCCGAGTCTATGAACGCCGCGGGGATCAAGTTCGCGTTTGATAACTTCGGCGTCTTAGCCTCTAGGCGCGTCGGTAAAGCGAAGGGGATTTCGACCCAAAAGTTCGAAGACTATCAAATCGTACATTTTACCGAGCTATTTGGCCTCAATCTGAGATTCCAACACTATGTCGGTATGATACAGATTATGAATTTTAGTCGCAAGATATCAGTCGATGATGACACACCTGGTGATTCATCAACGCGCCGTGAATACATCAAGCGTCCTGATGCCTCGGTGACCCATCGAAGCGCTGCCTTTCAGTACCTATTGTATGGGCGAAATTTTACCATGAACGGTGCCTTTGGCGAGGGTGCGCGGGAGATTAGGCGCGGGTTTGGCCTACCGATTTTTTTAGCGATCACGCGGACAAATTTTGATACGGGCGATTTTCTCGTCGATGAGCGCTATTCCTATTACTTTAAAAAC
>CAMAXT010000143.1 GCA_945862295.1 Pseudobacteriovorax antillogorgiicola | reverse complement strand
GATTCGGAATCGGGACTAGATCTTGGCTATGATTTTCCGCTTTTAAATAGAACGGCTCAGGGCTGGGCCGAAGTCGCGTTGGCTAATTTCGGTGCATTTTTACAAGATCATGCCCAGTGCGAACGTAAAGCTGCAGCATCTTGTCTTTCTTATGTTTCCAAATACCCAAACATCACGATGCTGGTCGACCCGATGATCAGCCTTGCGCGCGAAGAGCTTGAACATTTTGCCCAAGTGTTTCGCTTGTTACAAAAAAGATCCTTGCCGCTAGTCATCGCGGAAAAAGATCTATACGTGAATGAACTCATCAAGCACGTGCGCACCGGTCCTGAAGAGCGCTTCCTTGACCGACTCGTTGTCTCAGCTCTTGTAGAAGCCCGCAGTTGCGAACGCTTACAACTTGTCGCTGAACATCTGAAAGACCTTGAATTAGCCGATTTTTACCACACCCTGGCTCGCGCAGAAGCGGGGCATTTTCGCGTCTTTTTTCGTCTAGCCGAACGCCTCTTTCCTAAGCCGGATGTCCGCTCCGCAATCGAACGACTTACCATAGCTGAGGATGCTGCCATGAAAGGCGCGCCTTGGCGTGCGGCAGTGCACTAAAAGTGTGAAAGTAACGAGAAATTCCTCAGATTCTATGCTATCTTTTCCTAAAATTACCGGTGACATAATAAACATGGCGGGTGCCATTTATTGTATGCCAGGAGATGCATGGGCGACCGATTTAAAGACAAAAGTTTAGCCCTAGATCAAAAGGTCCCGTCAGCAGTGATTGTTGGTGTGTTGCTGCCGGGTGATGATGCGCAAGTGCTAGCTGATGATCTTGACGAACTCGAGCGTCTGTTAGCGACCCTCGGTATAAAAGTTCAAGGCCGAGTGATACAAAGGCGTCAGAAGCTTACGCCGAAGTGTTTGCTTGGTGAGGGTAAAGTTGAAGAGATAAAATTACTAGCCGATGCCAAAGGTGCCGGTATGATCGTGTTTGATCATCTTTTGTCAGCGCCGCAGGTGCGTAATTTAGAAACGATGACATCAAAAGAAATCTTCGACCGTACCGGTATAATCCTCCAGATATTTGCCAGGCATGCGCGCACCTCGCAGGCAAAAACTCAAGTTGAGATTGCTCAGCTGGAATACAACCTCCCACGTATGACGAAAGCCTGGACGCACTTTCAGCGGCAAACTGGCGGTGGTGTACGTTCACGCGGTATGGGTGAAAAACAGATCGAAATCGATCGACGCCGCGCCCGCGACCGTATCTCTCGACTGGAAAAACAGCTTGAGAACATGCACAAAGATCGTCAGAACCAGCGCAAAGCTCGCTTGAATGAGCTTAAAGTGGCTTTGGTGGGTTACACAAATAGTGGCAAAACCTCGCTAATGATTGCGATGACGAAAGCTAATAGCCAAGCCGAAGACGTTTTGTTTGCAACCCTCGACTCAAACGTTCGGACTCTCGACCCAACGACACGACCGAAAATTCTTATGAGTGATACCGTTGGTTTTATCCGTAAGCTGCCCCATGGTCTGGTCGAATCTTTTAAGTCAACGCTCGATGAAGTGTTAGAGGCCGACTTACTATTGCACGTCATCGATGTGTCGCACCGCAACTACCGGTTGCAGATGGAGACAACCGAACACGTCTTGCGTGAAATCGGCGCTGGCGACATTCCGGTCGTCTTAGTATTTAACAAACTTGATTTGGTAGAAGATCCGCTGCTCCCCAAAATTTTAAAGGCAGCCTACAGGAGCAGTATCTTTGTCTCGGCTCATTCCGAAGAGGACATGGCAAAGCTTAGGCGTTATGTTTTCAGCTATTTTGAAGAAAACTTAGTTCTAGCAACTTTAGAAGTGTCGGCTGAAGATCAAGCGACACTTTCTATAATCTACAAAGCTTGTCTAATCATTCGCTCTGATTATAGCGATCAAGAAAAAGTCATATTCACTGTGCGAGCAACTCCTGTTGTCCTCGCTAAATTGCATCCAAATGTTGTTTCAATGCAGGAAAAAATAGGATTCACCTCATGAGTTCAATCAAGTTAGACATTCAAATGGTCGATGATGAGTTAAAGAGTGCGGCTCGCGAGATCCTCCCGAAAGCTGGAGCGGCGTTACGAGATTTGCAGGAGAAGCGCTGTACTGGGGCTGAGTTTACTGGCTGGTATGATTGGCCGAAGATCAAAGGTCATGCGCTTGCGAAAGACATACGTAAGTTGGTCGGTTCACTCGATGTGTTCTACGATCAAGTCGTTGTGATTGGCATCGGCGGCTCATATCTTGGTTGCCGAGCAGTCACTGACGCTTTGTCTCATTCCTATGCTGGACAAGTCACTGCAAAACAAGGGCGGAGGCCAGGTTTAACTTTTGCTGGACACCATCTTTCCGAGTCTGGTTTGGTTGAGTTGCTAGATCTGCTGGAAGAAAAACAGCCGATCATTAACGTCATTAGTAAATCCGGCACGACGACGGAGCCAGCCGTTGCGTTCCGTGTCATTCGCTCCTATATGGAAAAACGCTTTGGCAAAGAAGAAGCGTCAAAGCGCATCATTGCGACAACCGATAGTAAATCAGGAGCGCTGCGCTCATTGGCCAAATCAGAAGGTTTTAAATCTTTTGACGTACCGGGCGATGTCGGCGGGCGCTATTCGGTACTGACTGCTGTTGGATTGGTTCCACTGGCATTGGCAGGATTTAATATCGAGGACCTTCTTCAAGGTGCCGACGATGTTTTTAGGTCGTTAGAAGCACCAGCTGCTGATCACCCCGTGCTTCAGTATGCAGCGGTCCGGAGTGCCGCTTATCAAAACGGTAAGACTGTCGACATACTTGCATATGGTGAGCCCAGGCTATTCCATACTGTTGAGTGGTGGAAACAACTTTTTGGTGAATCTGAAGGTAAAGAAGGGAAGGGGTTATTCCCAGCTGGAGTTGCGTACACCACCGATCTCCATTCTCTCGGTCAGTACGTGCAGGAAGGTGTTCGTAATCTTATCGAAACGTTCTTGATGGTTGATGATCCGCTTGGCCGCACTGGTGGCGTTGAACGCCGCTTGCGTATTCCGGCTATGAGCGAAAACGCTGACGAGCTCCGTTATCTTGAAAACCGGTTTATTTCTGAAATAAATGATGCGGCACTTGTTGCAACTCGCATCGCCCATTTCGATGGCGGTGTACCTTGTATGGCGCTGCATTTGCCACGCATTGATGAAAAATCTCTGGGAGCTTTAT
The DNA here is from genome assembly GCA_945862295.1 of Pseudobacteriovorax antillogorgiicola. Taxonomy (GTDB): domain Bacteria; phylum Bdellovibrionota_B; class Oligoflexia; order Oligoflexales; family CAIYRB01; genus CAMAXT01. Next base: position 1,109 of record CAMAXT010000143.1, on the reverse strand, counting down.
TCGCCTTCTTTGAAACTGCCTGCGCGATCGGCGGAGCGCTGCTCCAGGTCAATCCTTTCGATCAACCGGGTGTCGAAGCTTATAAGAAAAATCTCTTTGGCCTTCTTGGTAAGCCCGGCTTTGAGAATCTCGGTGTCGAACTGCGTCGCCGTTTATAAAAAGGATGCGGAAATGGCCGTGACGATATTCGATAAAATATTGGCGGGAGATATCCCGTGTCAGAAGATCTATGAGGACGAATTCGTACTTGCCTTTCGTGACGTCAACCCGCAGGCGCCAACCCACGCTTTGGTTATTCCCAAAAAGCGCGTTGAGCGCTTTCAAGAATACAAGGCAGCCGATCCGATAGATGTCGGACAGTTCTTTAACCGGGTCGCAAAGGTCGCCTCTGAGCTAGGTTTGGAGAAAAGAGGCTACCGAATCGTCATCAATAATGGCGCTGATGGCCAACAAAGCGTTGAATACCTTCATGCCCACATCCTCGGTGGCCGGCAATTGGCCTGGCCTCCAGGATAAATTAGGTTTTCGCGTGACCTCTAGTCTTATAACATGCTAATAATTGAGTATATTCAGTTGCTCGGAGGTGCTTATGCATGTGGTTTGGAAACGACCCGACGGACTTTACGGCGCGGATCCCTCAGACTTTGTCGTAGTTGAGATTGGAAACCACTCGAAGCTCTGGTTGCACAAGCGCGATCATTCTAATTTTCCGTTTCGCATTGCTGGTGGCTGGCAAGAAGAAGAAGCGAGTATTCGCCTAAATAACCTTGTTAATCTGCTCGATAAGCCTGATAGCGAATGGTTGAATAGTTTAAATAAAATCTTTAACGATCATATGCAGGATGATGCGTCGAAGTTCATTAATGAACTGGGGCGTTGGGTTGAAGATCTTCGTCTTCATCTTAAAGGTGATACCTGGGAACTTGAGATTATGCAGGAGACGTTTACGGAGCTCAGCAATAAGCTTAAGTCGTTGAAGGAATCTTTTCTGAGTAGTTCTAAGCAAAGGTCGTAATGATTTTTTTGGGTTTGGTTCTCGGGCTTGCTGGTTAGGTCTGGCAAGGAGATTGTCGGCTCCTGGTCGCAGTCTCGTTATTCTTCATTTTGTG
>CAMAXT010000142.1 GCA_945862295.1 Pseudobacteriovorax antillogorgiicola | reverse complement strand
TCAGTAGCGTCGGTTTGGCTGTACAAAAAATCAAATGCCGTCCTTTGGAGAACGGCATTTGTTTTCACTTGAAACTAACAAGTACTAGAAATTAAATGCGACCGAGGTTGCTAGTTGGTTTGCCTTTTAGCTCAACTTTTACTTCGATTTTGTCTGCAATGACCTTGTCGCCGAGGCCTTGGAAGAATTTGCCGGAACCGTAACGAACGTCGAATTCAGTGCGGTCGAACTCAAGGTCAGCGGTGATTTTGGTGATGTCTTGTTTTTCTTGTTGTACTTTCGCGTTAAAAGCTATCGGCTTAACGATGCCCTTGATTGAAAGGTCGCCTTCTAGTTTAAACTCTTCTTTGCCGACTTTAGTGAATTTTTTGATTGTGAGTTTTGCTTCAGGGTGTTTTTCTACGCTGAAGAAATCGTCAGACTTCAAATGCGTCACTAGCTTCTTGTTGTATTCAGCGTCTTTGAGATCTGTATTGTTGATGGTTTTCATGTCGACAACGATTACCGCAGAGGTTGGGCCTTCTTTGCCATAGGCGATTTCACCGCTTTTAATTGCGATGTTTCCAGTGTGTGAATCGCCGATAACTTTCGATCCTTTCCACTGCAGTGTGCTGTGAGCAGGATCTACTTGAAATGTTTGTGCGCCGGCAACAGTTGAAATAATAAGTGCGGCAACGCCAAGTGCAGTTTGAATCATTCTCATTTGCGGAACTCCTAAGACACGTTAATTTTAATTTCGATGACAGTATCACAAGTCACAGATGAGAATATCGGTTGTTTTATATTTTGCACAATGGTGATATATTGAACATATTGTTCAGACAACTGTACAATTGGAGCCAGCCCATTGGACCTTAACTCACTAATAATATTTGATAAAGTTGCCGAGTTTGCGAGTTTTACAGCGGCTGCCAAAGCGCTTAAAATGCCCAAATCGAACGTCAGCCTAAAAATACATCAACTCGAGGAAGATCTTGGCCTTCGTCTGTTTGAACGATCGACAAGAAAAGTCCGCATCACTGACTACGGCGAAAAAATTCGCGTGCTAACTCAGACCCTGATTGAAGGCGTCAAAGAAATCAGCTCTCTTGCTGAGGATGCTGTCGTCGATCCCAAAGGTGTGGTGCGAGTCAGCGCTCCCTACGACATTGGGTATTTTCTTTTGCGGGAAGTGATTCCAAGTTTCCTAAAAGCCCATGCCGACGTTTCGATCGAGCTCGATCTTTCTAACCGCTATGTCGATCTTATTCACGAAGGTTTTGATCTAGCTATCCGAGCTAGTGGTAGAGCGCTGGAGGATTCTTCACTCGTTGCGACAAAACTGACATCAACGAAACTTGGTCTCTATGCGGCAGCAAAATCGAAAGAAAGTAGGATAAAAACTGTAGCTCAACTTGAAGGGACCCAATTTATTTCTTACGGTGGCACAAATGTGGTTCTAACCAACGGTAAGCAGCAAGCCGAGTTCAAAGCCACGCGTAGGGTTAAAGTTCATGACATGTTAAGCGTAAAAAATGCCGTTTTCGGCCATCTCGGGCTAGGTGTTCTGCCCGTGATTCTGTGTGCAAAAGAATGCGAAGAAGGAACTTTGGTACATGTGCTTCCCGAGTGGTATGGCGGTGAGGCTAGCTTTCATGCAGTCTACCCGACCAAACGTCTTCTACCACTTAAGACGAGAGCCTTTCTTGAGTTTCTGCAGATTGGATTCGGTCAGATGTAGTTTAGCCTTCAAGGCTTGCGCTGTGGAGAATAGCTGCTGTCAAACCCCAGATGTGATGATCCGCTGCGGCGAACAGATGAGACTGTCGTCTATTGCCAAACATATTGAAAGTAAATGGTAGAGATTTTCGTAACTCAAAATCTGTCCATGGTGCGGTGAAGACATAATCGACTTCGGAGGCGTCGGGTTGAAATTTTACTGTCGATGTATTTAAAATACCGACGACTGGAACGATCATCGAATCATCTAAAGCTTGTAACACAGGCAACTGTCCCATAATGACGATGTCAGATGCATTCACTCCGATCTCTTCGGTCGTCTCTCGCACGGCAGTATCTTCTGGCGAAGAATCTCTTGGCTCACAGCGTCCACCAGGAAAGCTAATCTGGCCTCGATGAGTTTTTACTGTTTTACTGCGCCTGATAAAAATTAAATGACAGCCGTCATCGTTATGTTTGTGTAGGGGAGAACAAAAAAGCATCAGGACCGCGGCTCCGCGTTTTCCTGACGCTGCATAATCTGAATTCGAAACAGGGTTCGGATTAAACGCGATATTCGCAGGCATGGTGCCAGAAAAATTGCGAGAGCCGAGCGGTGTTAAAACGTTTTCAGTTGTTATTAACATTTACTTCCGGTGAAGCGAATTGGGCTCCGCCGTCAACCTTACCAATATTAGGTTCGTCTTTGCCGTTTATTTTTTTACCATTGCTAGCAATAATACGCGGTGATTTACCGCTCGCTTTCTCCACACGCTCCATGCTTGCGCGACCATTAAACTGTGCGCCTTCACGAATTATCAAAGTTGACGTGGTGATGTCACCTTCGAATTCGGCAGTTGGGCAAAGCTCAACGCGCCCTGTAGCAACCAGCTTCCCTTTTACTTTGCCTTGGATGATAACTTCCTCAGCTTTGATTTCTGCATAGATTTCGGCTTCTTCTTCTACGACTAACAGGCCTTCAGATACGATAAAGCCTTCAATTTTACCACCAATGCGACTGGCGCCCTTGGTGTAGAGTTTGCCGTTGAAATGGCAGCCTGAAGTTAAAATCGTTACAGCATTCGAGTCCTTAGGATTGCTGGGACGACGACCTTTATCATTTTGATTTTTTGCATTAAACACAATTGCCTCCAATACTTTCAATTTGTCGACCTCGGGTTTAACCCTTTTTTCAGGTTCGACTGTGCTAAACTCGGTCTTGATCAAAGAATGCCGGGAGATGATTTAGCTAATGACCTACGATAACAGAACATTTCGGTACGCTAAAGGACCAGTTTCCGGCCGGTTTGTGAAATCAAGTTCCTGTACAATTATACCACGAGTGACCCTTAGCTCGTTCGGACGGTCAAAATTTACCTGGTGCTTGCAGGAAGCCTGGGGAGAGACTGATTACAACAATTACTTGGTGCTTTCACAAAATCAAGGTTGGAACCCTTTTAAGCGTATAGCTTACAGCAACGAAAATATGAGAAATGTGCAACAGCCAGTTGGCAAGTGGTTGCTGAAAGACGACTTGGGGACCACGCTGGCCGCAGCAGAGGTGCAAGTGGTCAACACTGGCTTTACACGTATCAACGTTAATCTCTCATTGGCAGAGCATGCTGACTCTTGGGAGCGAGCGGGGGAAGCTTTTTCATACCTTATTAGTGCACTTTTTCTTGTTACTTCTTGCGACCTCCTAGAATGCTTCGTTGAAGGCGGCGAAGTCTCAACGCTGGTCAGCCGCTTGAACGGTAGTCAAGATCCAAAAGACAACGTGCAGAAAGTAGTAGGACGTAATCGTACGATATTGGCACCACGCATTGAAACATTCGTTTGCGATGACGACTGGTCTATTCCATTAAAGTCGATGAACGTCTGGGAAATTAGCCAGCCAGATTGGTGGACTTTTGATTCTGCGAAAAAAGATAGCGAAGATTTGAAGTACCTTCAAAAACGTATTGAGAACGATCAACGTCGCCAAGATTTTGCTAACACCCGCCGGCGTCGTGGACGCTCACATGGTTTCTTTTCGCGATTGTTTGATAGGAGTTAGGCATGGTACCGCGGAGGTTTACTCCGCGTTTTTGTTTGTTATCCGTGGTTAGACGCAGCAAGTGGCTAAATCAAATATTTTGAAAACTGCAGGAAAATTTGGTGACTAGCTCTGAGTTATTTGGCGCACTCTGCAAACTTAAAATCGTCTGCAATGAGATCAGTGCTTTCGACGTTCTGTGTTCGGCTTTCACCACAAAGTTCGACCTCACCAGAGGCCCCAGGTATTTCGACACTTTTATGAATTTTCCAGTCTTTTTCCAGTCGGAATGTAGCTAACACGCTTTTTCCGTCGATAGTAAATGTGACTTCTGTCGGTTGAGATTCCGTCGCGCTTGGAACAGCAGCTCTTAGCCTTGCAGAAATTTTATAGTGTTTTCCTTTTACCACCTTTACTTTTTGACACCAAAATTTGGTTTCCGCCTGTCCGGCAGAGGGAAAATTAACTACAAGTATGTTACCTTTGTCACCAGTTGAAGGTGCGTAGCCGACATGACATTTGCTTGGAGTTGAGTTAACGGAATATTGAAGCGCTGCACCTGGAGAGTATGTTCCTTTACAGGTCGCATCGAAAATGAATGTTGAAGTAAAGCTGGTGTTGCCACCTTCGAAATCTGAGTTTTTGATCAGATTGGTTTTGCTTGTACAATCGCCGTCGACACCTGTCGTAATCTCACCTTCGGACTCTGAGTCACTGCTATCATCATCTTGACCCAAATCATCATCCGAATTTGAATTGTCATCGTCTGAATCAGAATCGTTGTCAGACTCAGAATCGTTGTCTGAAGAGTAGTCGTCAGAAGAATCATCGGAATCGGCGCCTTCGGACTTACCATTTCCTGGTTTATTGGGGTCGTTTTTATCAGGGTTGTGATCCATCGTTACATCTTGA
>CAMAXT010000141.1 GCA_945862295.1 Pseudobacteriovorax antillogorgiicola | reverse complement strand
GCGTTTCATGATACGCCAAGCCGCGTCGGTAGTCCTATTTAGCATCCTAGTGTGCAACTCACTTTTGGCGGCACCTTTGTCGCCTAAGCAGCTAAAATCTATAGAGGAATTTGAAGTCTCAAAGGAGCCGCAGACCCGAGATTGGCAGTCTTTTCATAAAGCTAACCCAGCCTTTAGGGCTGAGCTCTGGAAGTACCACCAGAAGCGTCAAATCCAATTCAAGGACTGGGCCTGGGGCTGGCGCATGGGTTGGGTACGGGCCTGCTCACACGATCCACAAGGTTATTGTGCAGATATTTTAGAGAAGGCGTTGTCTGACAAGGCTTTGGTTGTTCGCGCCGAAGCTGCGACACAGCTCGGCCGCATCTTTGACAACACAAAGAATGAAAATTTTTCCAATCTACTTATTCTATCGTTGGATAATAGAAAAAATTTCCGCCACAAAAAACCGCTCTTTGTTCAACAACGCATTCTTTTCGCAATCAAGCAGATTGGAAATGAGAAAGCGATCAAGCAATCTGAAATTGTGAGTAAACGTCATCCTGATCTTGCTGCTTATTGGACAAAAATTTCTAAAATCTAATGTCAATAGGGCTCAGTCCTTCTTGTATGACTTTCCTTTAGTTGCTTTTGCAATCAAGCTATCGGGCACAAACCGAGACAACCTAGTAAAGAGCACCATCTGCCAAGGAAACGCCAAACGGCGTTTCTTTTTTGCTATAGCCCTCAACATCACTCTCGCCGCCTTCTCTAGCTCTAAGATAAACGGCATGGGTACGGTATTAGCTGCTGTTAGATCGGTTTTTACAAACCCTGGACATAAAGTGGTGACATGGACGTTATAGGGCATGAGCTCTGGTCGCATCCCTTCAAGCTGCGCACTAAGAGCGCTTTTGGTAGCGCAGTAAGTATGACTCTCCGGATAGGAACGAAAAGCAGCTAGACTAGACATCCCGACAATATGACCGCTTCGACGCTTAATCATGCTCGGAAGCACCGCTTCAAAAGCATGCAGTGCGCCAAAGACATTTAATTTGTAGATTTGTATCGCAGCGTCCGCGTCAAAATTTGTCACTCGCACTGGATAGCCGTTACCAGCGTTAGCTATGAGAATATCGCAGGGACCAAGATCCTTAGCGGCCTGCGCAAATGTGGTTAGTACCTGCTGCTTCTCAGTAACATCACAAACATAGGCAGCAGCGACCCTGCCCTTTTGATTTTGATTCAACGCTGTTTCAAGTTCAGCCATCGGTGGCAGGCGTCGCGCAAACATCGCAACCTTCGCACCTGCCCGACTCACCTGCCTTGCCATTTCAAGACCGATGCCTGATGAGGCACCTGTAATGAATACCACTTTCCCTAAAAATTGAAGCTCCGCCATATGTCACCACCTAAATCAACCAACTTCCATTCTTATGCGCACTGATTTGTTTATTTATATCAATATTTAGTATCATTAGGAATAACCCATAAATATTGCGAAACCTCCAGGGAGTTGTATGGGACTGCGCCTTAACTTATTGCCACTTGGCCTTGCCCTCTGCTCATCAACTTGGTCCTTCGCAGGTCATACGATCGAACAGACGGTAAAAGTTAATATCAACGACAGCGCTCATATGTCTACGCATAGCTGGTATATCGATAACGATAAGTTTGAGTTAACTGTCACCAGCCGCAACAGCGAGCGGCAGTTTATTTTTAATGGCAAGGTAATGTATGTTTGCGGGCGTCTTGATGCGTCGCAGCAAAATATCATGTCTAGCTTAAATGCTACTGTGCAAGCCCTTTTTAAAAAGTATCAAAACGGCGTGTGCCAAGAAGTTCCCAGCAACTTTTTAGTCCGCTTTTTTCTTTCACCTGTAGCTGCGATCGAAACGATCGACCTCTCCGATGGCTTGAAACTCACATTAGAAGTTGAGAATTTTAAGCTCTCAGAAACCCAAAACAAAAAAATAGCTGAGCAAGACACAAAAGGTTTTAGCCGCAGCTACACACTCAAACGAATAGGCAATTTGGGCAAAACAGTCCACTCGTTCCAAGAGAGTTTTTTCAATAGCACCCAGTTCAAACCACGACAGAACCTCTGGAACGAGATCTCTAAAAATCTCCTGCGCCAGCCAAAGGGCCGCGATCTCATGAAAGAAATGAAAAAAGACCGCGATCAAGTCAATGGTCTTATCTTAGAGAGTGAAACAATAATCGACGCAACACTGGCAAACGGTGGAAAAAGTTCCGGAACGATTTCACTCACCACAACAAAAACTGGAACGAGTGTCAATCCGGCAGCTAAATTTAAAATTCCGCAAAACTATGAGCTATTCAATCCAGATAGCATCAAGTTAGCTTCGAATACGATAGAGAAAAAACCTGACGAAAAAGGTGATAAGAAACCTGATGAGGACATCAACCTCATGGACAAAGTTCAAAGTGCTTTTTTCTGCGCTATCGCCGGCGCGATCGCCTGCTTCTCGAAGTAACAGTTTCAACTTCTCCTGAGTGCGATGGGTGTTTTGCTCTATTCTTACCAGCTTCGCTAAATGGTAATGTGCGAGCATGAATCAAACTTTCATAGTCTGTCGGGGGGCCGATGTCCAAGAGAAATATTGTGTGGGTACTTGACCGATCAGGATCAGAGTACGCCACAGCGCAGGCTTTATTGGCGACGAAAGACATCGATCTTTTGATTTTAAGCCGAGAAGCTCTCGGACCGTTGTCGATCCAGACCATTGAAAAAGCAATTGAACAATTTGGGGCGCCAGATCTCTTGATTGTTGGTGCAACGTACGCTGTCGAGAGAGATTTGGTGCTTGAGCTGCTGAAAAATGCGCCGGAACAATGGTCTGAAACTTCCATCGAAAAAGAACAATCCAAAGAGCTTATCTGTCTCCTCGTTCAGCATTTTAAAAATACCGCTATAAAAACCAAAATCGAACTTAACAAAAGTAAAAAAATGATGGAAATAAACGGTCAAAAAATAAAATTGACCTCTCGTGAATTTGCGATCCTCGATCACCTGCTGATCGCTCCAGAGCATATTGTTGCACGGGCTGATTTTTTCAATTCAGTTTGGGATGGATTAAAAGTCTGTAACAAAGTTCTCGACGTGCATGTCTCGAACCTGCGAAAGAAGGTTCAGCCTTACGGCATCCAAATCAGATTTGTTCGGTCGGGATCGTTTGAAATCATCCTGCCGGAGCATGTCAGTGGAACGGGAAAACATCCTCCATCGTTTGGACCTGCCTCATCTTATGTGCCTGCCAATTTTAAAAGCAGCACAAATCCCTTGGCAAAAAAGACAAAATTTCCTACAACATGAGACTCGATTGGCTATTAGTCCCCCTGACAAGCTCAAGGGTCTAATATCATTAGATTTTAAGTGACTTCGTAGCTCAGCTGGATAGAGCACCGGATTTCTAATCCGGCGGTCGCAGGTTCGAATCCTGCCGGGGTCGCCATCTTTAAAAGATCAAAGACCGCGTCTCAGCGAAAACCTCAATTAGCGTTGATTTTGACCGCATCCGATACTGGAGACCAGGCAGATTCATTGCCGGCGTTGTCGACGGCCTTTACGCGTGCGTAATAGGTCATGCCATTGAAGGCTGAAATGTATTGTTTGGTTTCATCACCGATCGGGCTATTGAAGATATCGTTGCCACCTGGGGTCGATCCGATCTCAACAACATAGCCACGAATGCCTGCGGGACCGGCATCAACAACCGCAGTCCAAGAAAACGTTAAATTGATCGTCGAAAGGTCGTTGCCACCTAGAGACACCGGCTTTTCGGGTGCAGGCGGAGCCGTAACATCGGTCAAGATCTTAAGTCCGTTGTTTGTCGCACCCACCTGCCCTTTGGAATTTTTTGCAAAGACGCAGATGTAGTTTTCGCCGCTTTCCGTCAACGAGACGTTTTTCGAAGTCGTTAATACATTTTTAATAACTTTATAGGGGTCAGCACACCCGGCTGATTTCGAAATATGAATCTCATAACTGCGAGCATAGTCCGACAGATCCCATTTAAGACGGACAACGGCGCCGTAAAGTTTGTCGTTCATTTCTTTCAATGCAAAAGCACTTGGCATTGATTCAGCACTAGCTGTTTCAAGGCCACCAGTTGATATAACAGTTTTACCAACAGTTGGGGTTGAATCGATGTAAGCGGCTTGATAAACGCCGTAACTACTAGAAGTAAATGTGACAAACCCACCTGCAATTTTGAGTTCTGCCGAGGGAATATAACCTAAGTTGAATTCTTGCGTTACTGAATCGTATTTCAAGAAGAATACGACCATACTGCTACCACCTTGCGTTAGAGCGCCTCCAAGTTCTGCACTCGAAGGCGCTGGTAGAACAATCTCATAAGGAAGGGCGGTGTCTTCGCTGTATGTCCAGCTAATTTGCACAGAAGGTCCAATTGCTAATGCTTTGGTATTTGCGTCAATAACCGTTTCAATGTTTTTCTTGTGAACCAATGTGCTGAAGCCTTCGACTTCAACATCTTGATCGCCACCGAATGATGATGGTGGAAAGCTGAATACCGCACCGTTTAAAATCGAATCGCCTTTTACATTAAAGACCTGAGTGCTGCTAACTGACGCTAAAATAGTGCCACGAAATATCGCATCTTGTTGCGTCACGGCAATGTCGAGCTTAACCTTAGCTAGCTCTGGATCATAGACTGCTCGCTGATCGCTTTTATCAGTCGCCTGATTTTTACCGCACGAGCCCAAAGCTCCGACCGAAAGGAGTAGTAGCGCCCTAATTAAACCAACATTCATCCTTA
>CAMAXT010000140.1 GCA_945862295.1 Pseudobacteriovorax antillogorgiicola | reverse complement strand
AATAGGTTCTGAAATCATTTGACGGATAGGTAAGGACAGATGTTGTGGATCCCTTAGTTGTTTGCTCAAAGACAGGTACAAAGTCCGTGTAGAATCCTGGTGGATACGGTGGTTTTTTTCCAACAGTCCAGATTTCATCAGGAGCTGCTTGAAAGTGATAAAACTTAAGTTTCAGAGGTTTTACCTGGGCATGACACTCTTGATCCGGGTTTAGAGTGATACCGACTGATTTAGCCCGGTCGATGCAACGTTCTTCTCGTCGTGCCTCGTCTCGCATAAAGTGATAAGCATAATAGGAATAACCAATCTGAGAGGAAACCATGCCGTTCGAGTGGGTGAGAATGTCAAATTCTTCGATGCCAGACCGGTAAGCCATATCTAAATTGTAGGCGACTCTCGTCGCCGCGTCTTCGTCGTGTTTACCGAAAGGACCATCTGAAGGTGAGTTTTTGTTTGCGACGAATTGAACGTAGGCAGGAAGCTTGCCGATTTTTCCGTCGCCACTTGGTGGCGGAGTCAATGGCGTGACCTGAAAATTAATCAGAGCCTTTAGCATGCTATAGTCGAGCATTTCTAGTGTTTCGCCGTACCCAAGAGATCCGACTCCATATACAAACATCATTGCAGTGCGGTTCGGCTTGCCGTCGGCATCCCCAAAGTTACAGTTGCCGTTTGGTAAGGTCTTGTGTTCGAAAAATTTGCGCTTATAGTTGTCCTTTGCGACGATCCTAAAGACAGGAGTCCCACTTTGGTAGCGTAGAGATTCACGAGTAAACCATTGCAACGCGAATTTTAATGATTGCTTGCTGTCTTGCAGGCCGGCATCGAGGTAAGCTTTGCTGTTGTAGACATTGATCTCACCATCTCTCAGAAGATTGATTCCACTTGTACTATGGCCGCAGTCTTCTGCTTTTGGATAGGTCCGAACAGCTTCGAATTCTTTGTAGGTAAAGAAGTTTCGGAATTCTTCCTCGGTGACGATGCCGTATGTTTCAGATGTCGCTGGCGCAACCGCTCTACAACTAACAAGTTGCATGCCGATCGCCGCCAAAATTAGCCCTCGCATTTTTATGTCTAAAGCCACGCATCACCCTTTCGATCGGTTGCGAAAAATGGCAGATCATCAAATTTTTATGATTATTCAAATAGGTTAGACTAGGGCTGAGTCTTTTTCAATTTCGGTATTTTGACGCTCCTCAGTTCGGATGCGCGTAGGGAGCCAAAAAGTTTGACTAAACTGCTAAATTATTTTGTAATACCTAGTTGGTACTTTTATAGCGAATCTTAGTCTTTTAGAAGTGCTAAGACCTCTTGAAAAAGCATTTCCGCTTCCTTTTGTTTTCTCAGCAGGTCTTCTGTGTCCTTGACGTAGAGCAGCGTCGCAATTTTTTCGGTGATGGCTGCTGGCAAGTCGCCCTCTTTATTCTTATGATGATGCAGATTCGTAACTCTTGAGGCCGGTCAACCAAAGCCAACGCACTAGTCCCCACAATATCAACGTTGCCGCCAGCATATAAAGTAACGCATACCAGGGAGAGGTTCCTAGGAGCACCCCTGTTGTTGGCGTGCCGATTAAAAGAATCGGTAGCACGAAGGTGAAAATGCGACGGGGCCACGGCTTAAACGCAAATGCTGGCCATCGTGAAAGTTGTTGGAACTGGATGCGAAGAAAATTGATGCCGTAAACCTCGATGGTCCAAAACACAAACATGGTCATAAATAGTTCGAAGCTAACTAGTAAGATCAGTCCCGCAATCACGAAACATGGTAGAAGCACCCAGGCGAAAGGGTCGAGCGGGATTTTCATGCCAAACCAAATCAAGCAAGCCCAAGGTACAAATATCAATAAGAGGCTGCCAGCTCTGATATGGCGGAAAAATACCGAAAAAATGGTACCGGCTGGCCTAAGTAAATGAAAATCTAAATGACCTGTTCGCAGCTCGAACGAAAAACTCCAAAATCCTTCAGAAACAAAAGTCATGTGTAGTTGGTCGATGGCTAGCATAAAGGAGATAAAGAACAGAAATTGATCCCGGTTCCATGGTCCGATCATCGGCACATAGTCGAAAATAAAATCTACGGTGGCCAGGGACGAAATGTAAAAAAATAGGTCCATAAAGATCAGCAGAAAAAAATGCAATCTAAACGATGTTGCCTGAGATATGCAGGTGTTTATAAAGCCCCGGTAAATGCGCGCGTATTTAATGATGGTACCCATTACATGCCAGCTCCCGAGTACATACGGATGCCTCTTTTCCAAGTCCAAGTAGCAACTAAGACTGAAACAGTGAGCCAAAAACTTATGATGGCAAATGCTGTACCGATATGTCCTTCGTAGGCGCCCATAAACAGTTTCACGGGGACATAGGTCATGTATGGAAAGGGTGTGTAGTCGAGGAAGCTGCGAAACCAAACCGGATAGATCTCTAGCGGCACAATTGCTCCGGAAAGAAACTGAGCAATGATGACAAAGATCACCCGCAGCACCCATGTTTCATCGAGCCAAAATGCGGCAAGGCCAAGGATAAAAGCGATTGCGAACCAAAGTAGGCTAACCAAAACACAAAAGGCTATCGCAGCTGGAGTCTGATCAAGCGAAAGGTTCAGATCGAAGCCAAATGCGGCAACTGCAAAAACAGTTAGAATAGAGACGATGATTTGAATAACCTGCGTTCCGAAAAAACTCGCAGTATGAAATTGCCAAAAACCAAAAGGGTAGATGAGATAGGACGATATCCTGCCTAAGCGGATATCCTCTGCGAGTTTCATATTATTGTAAGACTGTGCAAGCAGTGCGACTATCATAACCCAAACTTGATATTCGAGCATACTTGCAAGGTCATACCCTTGAATGGTCGTGACACCCGGCATACTAAAAATGGATGACCAGAGATTGTATTTAATAAAAAAGAACACCAGAACCGGTCCAAGTACCAGCATTAGGAAGTTTAACTTGTAGACGAGCTGATTGCTCCAAGCAACCTGCATGGTCTGGGTCCATTTGGCGGAGTTTACTGCTAGGCTCATCGAGATTCCGGGATCAGCTCAGGGCGTTTTAGTAGGGTTTCCATAACTCTTTCGACCGCCATCTTTTCTGAAACGACATCGATCACAGGAAATCGCAGAAGAATATCAGCCAGTGTCTGGCGCATAGTTGCTTCTGGGATACGAAGTTCGACTTGGAAATTATTGTTGCTCCATTTTGGATCCATCTTCGACCAGGCATGATCGTCGATGTTAGGTGCGTGCTCAAACCTCAAACTAATGGATTTTTCTCGGCCGAGGATGTCTTCGAACTCACTTCTTGAGCCATCGAATCTTTTTTTGCCGTCTAATATTAACACAATGCGGTTACATAGTGATTGAACGTCCGCCATGTAATGAGAGGTTAAAACGACGGTGATGTTTTTCTGTTTTTGATAAGAGCCAAGAAATTCTCTAATATTTTTTTGAGCGATAACGTCGAGTCCGATAGTTGGCTCATCGAGAAAGACGACGTCAGGTTCGTGGAGGATACAGGCCATCAGCTCCATCTTCATACGTTCACCTAAGGAGAGCTTGCGAATATGAACGTTTAGAAGATTAGTGACCCCTAAAAGTTCTGACAGGTCACCGAGGCGTTTACGAAATGCTTTTTCCTCAATCTCGTAGTAACGTTGGAGAAGCAGGAAGGAATCCATCGCCGGGATATCCCACCATAGCTGGGATTTTTGACCCATTACCAGGGCGATTTTTTTCCGAAAAGGAATCTCACGCTTTGACGGCTGATGTCCTGCCACCAACGCTTCGCCGGAGGTCGGTACGATGATACCGGTCAGCATTTTCATGAGAGTTGTTTTACCGGCCCCGTTCGGCCCAAGCAAACCAACAAACTCGCCTTTGCCAATCTCTAGGTTGAAAGAATCAACAGCATGACTGGATCGATATTCGCGCTTAAATAGCTGGCGCAATGAACCTGAGAGACCTGGTTTTTTTTCGAAAATTCGAAAGGACTTAGATAAGTTTCTGCATGCGATCATGAGCTGTAAGCACCATTTATTGTGACCGGTTGATGCCTCGGTGTTAGCTTTTTAGAGTATTACTATTACCGAAGACGATCAAAATATCAGGTATATTCAGTGGCTGCAATCTTTGCCTATTTATCTTTTTTTCCAACAAACCGAATCAGATTTGTCAGAATCATTTACTTTAATCCGCGTAAAGGACTAGGCATGATATATTTGCAAAAAGTCGTTTTTGGAGCATTGATTGGTCTGTGTCTAGGTCAAGCAGGCTGCAAAACTACGGGAAAAGGCTCGCGTGATCTACTCAATCCTGAACCGCTGGTATCAGATGGTTTTCCTTCAAAAGCCCAGCCAAGGGCTAATCCAGTCCGCGCCTCTTTCAACACCTTCCGTCGCTAAGCTTCAGCTATATGCTTTGAAAACGACCTACTCTTGCTGAGTGGGTCTTTTTCGTTTATAGAGTTTCGTTCTCTCGTAAGGAAGCCATATGTCTGGGACTTTGTGTAGTGATATCGAACTCGCTTGGCACCGCCGCACAGTGTTTCATGCCAACACAGCGCTTACAAATTGTTACCGCTTGTTTCATGGGTTCACCGAGGGTTTGCCTGGCCTAACAATCGACCGCTACGACAACGCTGCGATTATTAATCACAAGGTAGCGCTCCCGCTCGATCCGCAGGATCTTGCCGCGACTTTGCTGCGACTATATCCGTTCAACTTGGTTGTGCAAAAATCCCATCATGCTTTAGATGGTTCAGGAGCAGGACAAGTATCAGTCTTATACGGACAACATTCGAACGGTGTATTGAAAGTCATCGAAG
>CAMAXT010000139.1 GCA_945862295.1 Pseudobacteriovorax antillogorgiicola | reverse complement strand
GTGGTCTCCCTTTGTGGCCACGCGATTCTGCGATGCAATCGCAGGTCTTTGGATAACCTATGCTCGCGGTATCTAGTTTCAAGTTCCTCAGAAAAGCGAAGGGTTAACCGATGCATTGCTCTGGAGGCTAAGAGATGCCGCGACCTCGTATCTGTAGACGCTGGCTCAGCCGACATTATCGATTGTGACGATGGCAACAAATTGGTCAACAAAACCTCCGGTTCATCGTAAAATTCCAGCCCTGAGGAAATCGCTGACTTCGATTAAATTGTCGGTGATTTGCGGAAATTCTTGAATAGTGTGTCCCTCCGTTCATTGGGTCGTGCGACCCGTACACATACCAGTCAATAGAACTACACTGATGGCAGGGAACGCCCATCAAGATATACATCTCAAATTCCAGAACCTGCGCAAACTCGAAGCTCTCAGCAAGTCTTCGGACAAATGTGGACGATTACTCGAAATAACGGGTAGGCAAATCCACGTGGTTGCTCATATCAGGTAAAAATACCCAGCCTTCAGATTCAATAAAGCCAGTTGGTTGATTTGCGGTCAGTCCCGCATCATGCAACGCTCCTACCAAAGCACAGATAAACGCCTCGAAACACTCGACATGCGCGAGCACCGACTCTTTTTGTTCACCAGAATCAGGACAAAACTGAATCCAACGGTTGCGTTCCAGCGCAGCCATGACCTGCTCTCTGTGCACCCGGCCGTTTTCAAAATTTCTATATAATATCTTTGCGTTAGACTTAAACCTTAGACCTGGTCGCAGCATCTCAAGTGCAGACGCGACCGACGTTTCTTTTAAAACAATCTTCGGCTCAACAGCATTCAAGCGCCGCTGTAAAGAACGGGCTCGCGCTACCAGCGGTGCGAGATTGGCGCTGTACGACGGTTCAGCCCGTTCTTCCAATTCACTATCGAGTCGCAGCACATCCCAAAGACGCTGGCTTTGTGGGTTGACCGGCCTGGAACGCTTGCCGCCCTTGGAGCGCAAGCGGTTGGAGACATTCAGCATCACTGCTACCGCGACATCTTCGCATTTAACTGCACCGGGACAGACAGGTCTGGTGCAGGCTACACAGGGCGGAACGGTTAGTGGGCAATCTGTGAACACATGGGCAAAGGGCCCTGTATGCACAAGGGCTTCCAGCAATCTTTCATCTGAAAATAAACTGCCAAAAGAACCGATCTTTTCATATACTTGTCTTATTACTAATGGGGTCTCAAAAGAGCGACCTTCGAGCACAACCATAGCAGTCTTGCTGGCGTTAGATCCAGACAAGTGCAGACCAGCGTAGCGACGCGGTTTTGTTAAGTTGTTTTCGGCGGCAATATTCATGTTTACGACCGGTGACAGTGAAGCCTATCGTTAAAAAAATTTCGATGTTCAGCGTTGTAATTCTGATTATAGCCATGACAATCGTTTGCGGCCAATCAGGCAATGTTTATGCCAATACAGGTTTTGCAGCTGTTGGTAGAGCAAAGTTTCAAGCAAAACAGTATGACGAAGCCGTCGACAACTTTCGCAAGCATTTGCGTCAATTCCCCAAAGATTACAACGCTTGGAATCAACTCGGCGCTGCCTACTACCACACTGGCCAGCCAAGGAAAGCACTGCGTTATCTAAAAACTGTCGAACGCAAGTCCATCGACAAGACTTACAACTATTATTACCAGGGACTTTGCTTCCTTGCTGTTGACCAACCCGCGAAAGCCCGCGACTACTTCTCATTTATTGCTCAGCGCTATACTGATGAGTATTCCTCGCGCGCAACATTCGAAATGGCGGTTTTAGAATACAACACGCAAAATAAGCCAAAGGCCATTTACTGGTTAAATATTTACACCCAACGCTATCCTACCGGAGTTTACGCACCGCTAGCTGCAAAACTCAGTCAGTCTCTTCGGGAAAACGTCTGGCTGCCAGATATTGAAGCCTCTAAAAAACCAAACTTAGAAGACGCGTTGTTTAAGTATAATAAGCTCTCTTATTCTCCCCTGCCCCATTACTGGTTTTTGCAAGGGGGTACACAGTATTCTGGGCACAGCGGCTTTGAACCTAAATTGCGCGGTGGCCCGACACCGAGTCCTCATACGTCGATGTCACTCAACACAACTTCCGGCGCCGGCATTGGTCCGCACCGCCAAGGTGATGTCACGATGTTTGGCGGCTATACCTACCGGCAGAAATGGCATACCGAACAAAGCCGCTTTGCTACTTATTTTGAGGACCCCACTGATTTTAAATATTTTCCGATTCAAAGTGATTTGCTCGAGCGCCATCACCAAATCTACGGCGACTTTCGTCGGGATTTGAAGATGTTTTATTTTGGTGTCTTTGGTCGCTACGAAATGTCTCGCATTGGCAGTTCGACGTTTCCAAGCCCAGAAGACGAGGACTTGCGGCGCGTTCTGCGCGTTTCTGACACCACCATTCTTATTCCTTGGATTGGTACCGCCTATGAAAATATGCGGACACTTTTTTACATGTACATGCGCAAACAGATTAATGATGACTCACCAGAGCATTCAAACAAAACCTATGAACTTGGGCTCACAGGTGGGGACCCCGTGCTCAGCTACGGTCTCAGTCATGAAATGGATTATCCAGACAACCAGCTTTCTCTTAACTTTGAAATCTTTCAATACGAATTTATATATAACGACTACTGGTTGGATTACAAAAGGTTTGGTTTCTTTCTTTCAGCAGAACACGAAGTCGTACCAAAATGGTATATCAACGGTTTGATTGGTTACTATAAAGATGAATATATCCTCGACCGCATCAAAACAACCACTTGTGGTCAAGAAGTCACCGGACTTGAAAATCCCAATGAGCAGGCAACTTCAGGCGCAATCACGCCAAGAAGTTGCCCCCGTGTCGACACTGGCACCCTCTTTCAAGCGTCAGTGCAGTGGAGTCTCAATCAATTTCAAAGAGTCTCGGGCCAGATTCAACTTGTCGAAAACAAAAACCCGGAGCAAAAAGAATTTAACGAAAGCACTATGAGCTTTGAATTCGCATTGACTATGGCGTTCCCAAGTGTCAAGCGCGTCACCCGTTTTGTTGATCGTTACGCTGACAACGCATTTACTAAAGAGGCTGAATAATTGTTGCTTGATCAGAAAAACCGCGAACTCTTAGAATCTTGCTGGAAGTCAAAGCAATCTATTTTTCTTTCAGGCGGTAAACTTGCGATCACATTTCAAACCTACATTACCGCTGTCACCAACGAGCATGTTGTCATTGAAAACCGAGTAAAACCACGCTTTATTCGCCAGTTTTCTAAATCCGAGCAGTTTACGTTGCAGGCCCAGATGGTGCGTTATCAGACAGATGCGATCTACTCAGACGGCGAGAGCATCATCTTTCCATTGAAAGAAAATTCACTCATTGAGGAAACCAGACAAGCGGAACGCTTTTCGTTCTCAGCCGACGAACGCGTTATCACAGAAATTTTAAATCCGTTTGATAACGAAACCCGACTGTCAAAACCTGTTATGGATATGTCTGCAACTGGACTTTCATTGCGGACAAATTTCGATTCCAAGCTGTTTTCCCCCGATATTCTGCTACCAAACATCAAAGTTCTCATTGACGGCGAGCTCTATATCCAGTCTTGCGGACGCGTCGTCTATTCAAGAAAGTTGCTCGACTTAAACGGGTCTCTAAAAACTCAAGTCGGCATCAAATTTGAAACACCATCAACCTAAGGAACTGCCGATGAGTCAGATTGCTCAACAAGCAACAGCTGAGAACGCCGTTAAACAAAAACTGAAAAAATGGCAGAAGATTTTTGTTAACCGTTCACTCAATATGGCAAATATCAAAACCATCGGCTTTGATATGGATCACACATTAATTACCTATAATCGCGAGAATTTCGAAGCATTGGCATTTCGCGAGACATTAAAAAAATTCATTGCTGCCGGTTATCCGGAAGAACTTTTAAACCTAAAGTTTGATTCAAATTTTTTGATCCGTGGGCTACTTGTTGATATCGATCGCGGCAATCTTTTGAAGGTTGACTGTCATAAATATGTGAAAATCGCCTATCACGGACACATGCGACTTGAGAAAGATGTCAGACACAAACTTTACAATAGCCAAAGTTTCAAAGCGTCCGACTTTTTAAGCGTCGATACTTTTTTCGCATTAAGTGAGGTTCAGCTATTCACAGAAATTGTGACATACATGGACAAAAATCCTGGAAAACTAGCGAAAACATACCGCGAGGTTTATCAAGATTTACGCCGCTTCATCGATCTTAGTCATGCCGACGGCAGTATTAAAACAGTGGTATTGGCAAATCCAGAGCAATTTATTTTCAAAGATAAATATCTAACACCAACGTTGCTACAACTTCTTGAAAGCGGAAAAAGCCTATTTTTGCTTACTAATTCTGCTTGGGAGTACACTAACGCTCTGATGGATTACGCCTACGATCAGCCGATTGATGACTTTTCTGATTGGCGTTCATTCTTTGATTACGTCCTTGTTGGCTCTGGCAAACCAGGATTTTTTACCGGCAGCCAACCCTTTTACGAAGTGATGCCAGAGAGCGGTTTACTCAAGCTCCATACTGGTCCACTCGAACAAACCCGGGTCTACCACGGGGGTAACGCCAATCTTTTTCAAAAACTTACGGCCTACCGCGGTGACGAAATATTATTCGTCGGCGATCACATTTACGGCGACATTATGCGTTCTAAGGATAGTGTCAATTGGCGCACTATGCTAATCCTTGAGGAACTGATTCCGGAACTTTCGCGCCTGGACGCTTTGAAGGAAAATCTTGAAATCATTAAGCAAAAGCTAACTGAACGCGAAGGTTTAGATCAGGAAATTCAGATCTTGAGATCCAAATCAGCCTTGAATACCAGGCTCTTAGATCGTGCGC
>CAMAXT010000138.1 GCA_945862295.1 Pseudobacteriovorax antillogorgiicola | reverse complement strand
GACGCCACCTAACATCAGTAAAGGAATGAGTCGACTTAGCAGCATGGTTCACCCGACCTTCGCGTTGGCAAGTTGCTTTTCACTCAAATCAGTGACTAGCAGCGCAACAAACATATTGCTCATACACATCTTTAAAAAGGTTTCTTTGTCGATTTTCAAGCATTCTGTGTCCTCAGTCGCAATGACCGACGCTGTTCTCTTTACGGCCCGAATCAGAGCAATGGCACCAATCAAATCGCCTCGTTTAGACTCGGCAATGGTTGCCTGGTCACCATTTTTTTGGACTTGAGCTTTGCCAGTCTTAATCAAATAAGCTGCATCACCGGTTTCGTTTTCGCGGATGATATGATCGCCGGCTTTAAAAGTCACCAGCTGTGAGCTACGCAGAAGTTCGCGAATCTGGCGCGGAGCCAAGTGCGACATGGTTTGTGATTCGAGTACAAGTTTCACCAAGCGGATCGTTTCAGTTAAGCGTTGGCGCATCGGGCTGTCTTCAGCAAAAAGTTTATCGAACGCCGGTTTTTGCAGAACCAAAGTCTTGCATGATGCTGCCGCCCGGATGGTAGCTGTCCGTTTGCCTTTTTCGATAAGGGCAATCTCGCCGAAGGAATCGCCTGGATTTAACAAGTCCACCACGTCTTCTGGTAGCTCACCACCACCTAGAATCACCTGCGCTTGGCCGTCCGCTAAAATATAAAACGCATCGGCTGGCTCACCCTTAGCAATGATGTTTTCGCCGCGGTTAAACCGGCGGTATTTTAGAACACCGGTGAGAGCTTTAAGTTCGTTGTCCGCGAGATCAGCAAGGATCGGAATCTCTTTTAGAAAGTTGACGACAGCGTCTGATGGGCTAATAGACGGTGAGTAGAAGCTTGATATCCCGCGTCTCGCTCTCCGCACTGGGATGTCTGCTAAGGCTGCTAAGTTCTGAAACGGAATCATGATCAGCCGCATCAGCGGCAGCACCATGGCTGCGATCAGGACCAACATAACGAAGATTGCAGCGACCGTTCGTACAATGTTCGTATGCTCATAGACATGCATAGATAAATCTGTGGTCGCTGAAATCAAGGCGTCAAAAAATATCAAACTCATAAAATACAGCCAAGCGATCGACAACGACGCTAGGCAAGTGATCCAGAGATTGCTGGTCTTGTCTTCTTCTTCGTCCTTTTCTGCACTTTTAAATTTGAACAAACCTTTCGCTAGAAAGGCGTTTGCTTTTTGAAAAATGTTGTCCGTTGCTAAAAAGCCTTCGGCCATTTTAACAATCGGACTTTTTATCAACGGGCAGACCATAAAGAGACCGATTAGAGCGAAGACGCCTGAAAATAAGCCTGCAAACGATGTGAATGCTCCCGTACCTGCCAATTGCCACGCACCTAACGCTGAGAGCCAGGGTGCAAATATGGTAATGATGTGATAACGCAGCATCTTGCCTTTAGGCAGCATGAGAGCATCTTGATCGTTAACCGCAAGCCGAACGATACACAGACAGGTAAGCCTGATACTTCCACCAACGAACGTCGCGCCAGTTCCCGCAAGAGCGGCCATCTGCACAAAGGCAATCCAACTCATTGCAATCGAGAAACTGAAAAAACCTTTAAGAATAAGACTCTCCGGTTGGCCGAAGTCGCCCTTATAGACAGTTGGATCAATGAAAGAACTGACACCGGTGTAAAGCGCCAAAAGTAGCATGACAGCTGACACGCCTATAACAAACGGCATCGACACTAGATAGGCACCGATCCGGCGAAAAACCGGATGAATCATCGGATTGCGAAACTCAATAACTGGCGAATCAAGCACTAGAGTCAAGATATGGCTTAGTCTTTTAAACCCGGACTGAGCAGAGCCGGTCGCAACTTCGGAAAATTCTTTTAGCCGAGCGACGGTCTCACCGGAGGCGTTTAAGACAAAGTTATGTTGGTGTAAGTGAATAAGAAGTGTAACGGCAGCTCTAAAATCCAAGGTTAAGTGTCCTGAAAGATGCCTTGCGAGGTATTCACTGACGGAAACTGGGTTTGCCAAAAGATCATCCACAACACCCATTTCAGCGGTGGTGAGGCTGAGATAATGCGGTGCATCTGTTCTTCTAATCATTTGGCGAAAAGATGTTCCTGCACCTTTTTCGTAAGGAGCAAGAATGATTTTTGTTTCTGAGCCAATGGACATAGAAACCTCAGCTTTTAACCTGCAAGGCAGGTGAGCACACGGGGTGATGATTATTGAATGTCATTATTGTATATGGTGGGGTTTCAAACTGTCAAACCACGAGGAATATTGGCCAAAGTCCAAAGTTATGATGCAAATATAAACGAAAAAAGAAATTGCCCCGGAGCATTCGCTGCGGGGCATCAATCGTCGGACGAACGATTATTAATTCATTCTATAACCTAGGTCACGATCGCGGTACTGACCACCAGCACAGCCAAGCCATTGCGGGTTAGCAGTATGGACGCGCGCGCCAACCGGGGTGTTTGAACACAGATCTTTTGTATCTTCGATGCTGTCACGGTCTTGGTCAAGTTTCACTTTCTCAAGAACCATTCCAGGCTCAGTTGCATAAGCAGTCGATGAACCGAAAAGACTTCTGATTACAAAACCAGTTCCGCGGATCACTGCGCGACCAACACCTAGAGCTAGGCGAGATCCTGCTCTTAGTACGAGACCGGCACCGATGATCAAGCCTCTAGCAACGCGGACCGCACCGCGGAAGAAACTGACTGCTAGGCGGCCGACACCTCTCATGATCGCTGCGCCGACTCTTAGAACTCCCATCGCAACGCGACCAATCACTCTTGCAGCACCAGCGATGATGCGGCTTGCACCCATAACTATTGCTTGCGCGCCGCGGAAAATTCCGCGGGCAACACCGCCGATAACCCGACCTACACCGCGAAAAATGCGGCCGATAAACAAGCTGTAACCTTCATGGGTCAACGCCATACCAGAGAGGCCGTAAGTGATGCCTGTTGGCGAATTAAGGTCGTTTTCAAGATCGGTTTCTTTCTTTTCTGAGTCGCTGGTCGCGGGAAGTTTGCTCGGCTCAGTTGTATCAATTTTCGCAAGCTCTTCGACAGTATCAATTTCTTTTAGGTCGCTTGATAGAGCATTGATGGCGTTTGAAACTGGGTAGAATGCTTCAGCAGTTTCTGGGAAATCTTGGTTCATGATCTCTCTAGTGCCAGTGCTGCAGTACTGGGAATCAAATGCTTCTGCAAAAACATAGTCCATGAATGATTGAGCTGCCTTTGGTTTATTTTTAACTAAAAGATCCCAACCGCTGCGGCGCGCAAGGGCGTCAGTATTGATCACGTCGCTGCCAATCATGTCTTTAAAGCGCTCAAGATTGTATTTGCCGTTGCTGTTAGCTACATCTTTCAAAAACGCGAGAGTGATCTGCTCTTTTGCAGCAGTAAAGTGCTCGTCGTTTGCGCCATTAATCAATTTACCATTGGCAACGTCATGGTCTAATTTCACTAAAACTTGTGACAAAACATAACCAAATGTACGAACCAAAGCGTGTTCAATTGAGCCAACATCGGTATCGATGTACATAACAACTCTTTGGTCTTCAGTGATTTCGCCGTTAGCGCTTTCTAGGTAGTCAGTTTGGTGTTTCCAACAGCCTTTGATTTTCGAACCGCCTTCTGCCATACGGATTTTTTGCTGCTCATCGAGATTTTGCGAGCAAATCGCATGGGTTTGCGGGGTCACTTCAATAATGCCGCCAAGTCCAAAATATGCGACTTGAATTTCAGTTGGTACTGCACGGAGCGCAGATTCAATACGTGACTGAATGATTGTTCGCGCTTTATCATCTGCAACATGGATGTTAATGACATCGACATCAGCAGAAAAAAGATCTTCAATAAGGTCATAGCTACCGACACACATGTTGTCATGCAGTGTTGCTTCGCTGGAGCGAGCAAAGTTATCTAAAGATCCAGGAGCACTTCCTGTTTCTTTATTGTTACATCCAGCACTAAGTCCAACTACTGCCAACAAAGACGCCATCCATTTACAACTCATAAAATTCTCCGTTCAATTTGTTCCTGATCAACTTGGTCCCACAAGTATTCCGTTACCACCTACTTTTGCAGCCGCCGTGCCAGGAAAAACGTGTACTAGCGAAAGGGCCGCAGTGCATGGTTGGGTATAATGAGTGGATATCACATCAAATTTGCCGCGCCTCTTTTTGGACGGAGGGTGCGACTGAGGACTTGGCAGTGGGTTTTTTTGTAAAATCAGTGGACAGGAAAAAGCTCTTAACCCGGACAGCTCTATGGCTAGCGACATTTCGGCACGGTCATGAGCCGCATTTTTTGTATGAATAATACGACAGGCAAGGTAATCCATCGAAATCATTAAGTTTATAAGATGATAATCCTTGGCCGACCGGCCAGTCAAAGTGCCTTTTGCCACTTAACCATATGAAATTAATGCAATAAATGAAAACCCTAGAAGATACTCGTGTTTACGCCCAACTCCCCGTAACCTTTGTTTAAGTTAAATGCCCCCAAGTTAACACGCCGCAAGGCAACCATGAGCTTTTAGCAGGTCATCAGGCTGATCTGCTGTCAGTAAGCACAACGATAGGCGTTGGGCTGGTTTTACACCAGGAAAGGGACCATCGAATGAGAACAAGACTCTCACTCATCACAGCTGCAGCGATCACTGCAATGCTTTCAGGGCAAGCAATGTCGTTCACCGAATCGAGTGCTCAAAAAGAACTCTCTAAGTCAGCAGAGTTTAAAATCGGGATCATCGTCGTGCGCCCAGCTACTGTCACCGGTGACAAAGCCCAGTTCTCGGCACTTGAAGGTGTAAAAAACGTCAGCATTAAAAAAGACAAAGCATCAGGCGCTGTTCGCTTGATCTCTGGAAGCATGCTCTCAGGTGCAAGCCTTGAGCGTTCTGCTAATGCCGCTGACATTACTGATGCAGCCCTTGCCTACATCG
>CAMAXT010000137.1 GCA_945862295.1 Pseudobacteriovorax antillogorgiicola | reverse complement strand
TAACCTCTCGTACGCACTCTTTTTCGCAACCATGCTTCACCTTCAGGGCGACTAAACCATTCTTCGTTTCGGTATGCTGAGCGCAACGCTAACAAAACCACACCGACTTCTGGCCCTGGTTGCAGTCCAACGATCTTTATCATCTCTGGCGTTGTAATCGGAAGTTCTGCAAAACGCAGATGAGATTTTTCGCGTTCAACCGACGACACCCGTTTTGTTTGCACATCGAGATTAAGTTGTCGCTGAACAGAAAGCGCATTGAGGTAATGTTCAATGACCTGCGGCCATGCGCTTTTTTGAGAAAAAGCATCATCCGCTTGATCTAGAAATTCCATTGCCTCTGCCTGAGTTCCACCGGCCGAAGGAAGAGTCGACATTGCTTCAGATAAAAAAAGAATCTTTTTCATATCGTTCTTTGAAAGTCTAAGTCGGCTGACAAGATCTTTGATTCGCTCGGATGAATCAACACCGTTTGTCGCAATAAATAATGTCAACGCAGCGACGACACGATCTGCAGGATTAACTATGTTTTGCAGTGGTTTCCAAGCCTTCTCGTCGACCAATACTACCTTTTGTTCGAACTCCGGAAAAATAATGGTGAGAATGCCGCAATCATTTAGCGCCGCAAAAATTTTGCCAACGATCGTACTAACCAAGATTTGTTGAAGCTCTGAAGTGATGCGTTCCTGGCTGATTTGTCTAAGACCATCTCGGCACGCAGTGACTGCAGCCAACGTCCCTGGAGCAGGCGCAAAATCAAACCTTGCCCAAAAACGAAACAGCCGCATAATGCGGAGATAGTCTTCTTGAATCCGCGTCTCAGGAGCGCCGACAAAACGCAGGATTTTATCTGCTAAGTCCTTTTGACCAGAAAAAAAATCTGTGACTTTCCCACTCTTATCTTCAAACATGGCATTGATGGTAAAGTCCCGACGAGCTGCGTCTTCTTTGAAGCTTGTACCAAGTGCAACTTTAGCGTGTCGACCAAAAGTTTCGAGATCTATTCTCAGCGTCGTGATCTCAACCGGCCCCGAGGGCATAACCAAGGTCACTGTCCCATGGTCAAATCCAGTCGGAACAACCTTTTTACCAGCGGCGGAAAAAATCTTACAAACTTGATCCGGCTGCGCATTCGTCGCCACATCGAAATCTCGCGGCTCTTTTCCCAGTAAACGGTCGCGCACGCAGCCACCCACCATCTTTGCTTCAAAGCCTGCGGCCTCTAAAACTTCGATGGCGCTAATCGCGTCGCTATATTTTCTGTCCACCAATTGGGTCAAGGGATAATTACCTCAGATCTTGAAAGTCGATCAGATTGATCTTTAGCTGGCTTTGCTTGCGATCTCTTACGATAGTCACAGTTACTTCATCACCAATTTTTTTCTGGTCAAAGATCAAGTAGAGGTCATCATATGTCCCTACCTTTGTTCCATCGACCGCCACAATCAGGTCACCGATGACGATCTCACCGTACCTATTGCGCATCGTACCACGTATGCCGGCTTTTTCAGCAGGACCGTTTTGCGCGACCTCTTTTATCAGAACGCCACGCATACCGAGCCTGCGGGTGACGCTGTCATCGAAGAAGGAGATACCCATACCAGGCTGCTTTACCCGACCATACTTAATAATATCATTTACGGTTCGCGCAATCGTATTTGCCGGCACTGCGAATCCCACTCCCGCAGACGTTCCGGACTGAGAATAAATCATGGTGTTCATACCCAGTAAAAATCCCCTTGAATCAAGCAGCGGCCCACCGGAGTTTCCAGGATTGATCGACGCATCGGTTTGAATCATATCGCGGATGGGGACGTTACCAACACCAACGATTGAACGGCCAAGTGCTGAGATAATTCCAGTCGTCACAGTCTGATCGAGTCCAAACGGACTGCCGATCGCGACGACTTTCTGGCCGACCAAAAGTTGGTTCGAATCTGAAAGAGGCAGTGTCGAAATTTCGAAATTCTTCGGCAACTCGGTCTTTAAAACCGCAATATCCTTACTCGGCTCAACACCGACCACGGATGCCTTTGCTGTTTGGCCGTTTTTAAAAGAAACGACAATTTGGCTAGCGTCTTGAATGACATGGAAGTTTGTAATGATGAAACCTTTGTCGCTCCAAACAAATCCGGTTCCAGTTCCAGCAGGGACTTCTGTCGTATCAAAAGAAAAGAGATAGCGTTGAACCCGCATGCTGTTGATGTTTACGACAGAAGAAGAATGTTTTTGGAAAAGTCTAATCGTATTGACTTCGTCAGGTAACAAATAGGCTGGAATTTCTGTTTCGGCTGACGCAACGGAATTAAATACGGAAAGACCCAAGAGTACAGAGAAAATGTATTTTTTTAAAACTAACACTCAACCGACTCCTTTACTGCAAAAACTTTTGATAACAGGCTAAATGTTCTAGCGATTTTACCGAAAAGAAGGGGGCAAAACAAAAGGCAAGAGTTTGGAAAATTCGTCACAACCACCACAGCATTCACCGAGCCTAGAAGCTGCTCGGAAGCCACTGATCATTGCGCTGATTGTGGGCCTGTCTTTTGCTGCGTTTAGTTTAACAAAATTCGGTGAAAATCTTGGGCACAGCATCTCACATGGCATCTTGTTTTACTTCCGCTTAGCCGCAGATCAAGCCCCAGAACTCTCTGCCCGCATAAAAGTCTTCGTCCTCGATGACCAATCCGTACTCAATGGTGCTGTCGACTATGACGCCGAAACATGGAGCAAGATTATTCGGACGATGGCTTCATCAAATCCTTCAGCGATATTGATCAACCGCAGCTTTGCCCATCATTTATCTAGCATCGATAGCGATAAATTCAACCGCCAACTTGCAAGTTATAAAGTTCCGATTTACATCTCCGCACCTGTTTCAAATAATCTGCTAGAAAACTTCGATCCAATGCTCCTTAATCGGCATGCAGTCAGTTTGCAAACGATGAACAAAGAACGCAGCCAGCATCAACTCGGCGTTCGCGGTCCAAGCTGGTTACCATCAGCACCTTGGTCAGCCTACGGTCCAGAATCGCGCATCGGCCCACGCTTTGCCGGCGCCGGTCACAACCTCACTATGGAAAACGGCCACGCCGAGCCCTTTATCAATGTTGGTTCGACGTTCTATCTACCTCATTGGACGCTTTTAGCTAGCGGCCCACTTACTATCGATGGCACAAAACTCATCATCAATGGTCACAGTGTTCACCTCGACAGTAATAATCTAATTCCTGTGAACATCATTAACCTAGAATCGATCGACTCCTATTTGAACAGCATCTCTGATGTCCTGCGCTACTCAGGTGAAAAGTCTTTCAAGTTCATCGACGACGGCGACATCGTTGTAATTCTCGACCGCATGACGCACGGTACGATCGACCTAGAAATGACGCCGGTCGGCCGCATCCCCGTCAACTATCTCTATCTCTCTCTCATCAACTCCGTGGCATCTGGCAACTGGCTCTATCCGGTAGGCGGCGGCATGGGCTGGACTGTGGTCTTTGCATTCTTAGGAATGGCTTTAGCCTACTTCTATCGCTCACGCTATTTTGGAGGCGTTGTCAGCGGTATCATTCTAGCGACCGTTGCAATCAGTGTTGTCGCCTTCGCTTGGTACAACATCATTCTGCCTTGGGTTTACCCGTCACTAGCACTAGTCACTTCTGGCACCATCTGGCGGATCGACGTCCTCAAGAATGCACGAAAACGCGCCAGCATGTTAAAGCACGACTTGCAGGGCAAACTTTCTCCAGAAAAACTCAAATCTATTCTCGAAGCGAATCTGGTAGAACACCTAGACGCCGTCGAGCAGATCCTAACCATTATGTTCATCGACATCGTCGGGTTCTCTAGGTCTGCGGAGAAGCAGCCACCAAAGGATGCGTTTTCAAGCTTGAAACAACTCGTCGATCAATTGCGAACAACAGTACACGCGCACGGCGGCGTCGTTGACCGAACGCTTGGTGACGGAATGCTCTGTGTATTTGGTTATGACTTTGCGTCTAAAGAACAAAGTATTCACCATGCCGAGCAAGCATTAGAATGTGCGGCGGAAATACAAAAAATAAACATTAAGGCAATTATTAAAGCTCTTAAGACCAGGCAAGCAGTATTCCCACTACGCATTGGCATCAACACCGCAACAGTCTACTTAGGTAACCTTGGTGATACTGAGCGTGTCGACTTCACGGTTATTGGTAACGGTGTAAACTTCGCTCAACGCTTAGAGACCGCCTGTGATCGTCACATGGCTATGGTGGGTGCTGCGACTTACGACTTAGTCACCCAGACTCCGCACCTCAGTCGCAAGCTTCAAAAGCGTTTTATCAAGATCAAACACAGTGAAGACCTAGTTGAAGCCTATGAGTTCGACCCGTTTGTTGATGAGCAAGCATTACTAAATGAAGGTGACGAAGCCTACCGTCAGTACATAGGAGCTGAACGTTCGGAAGTCCGGATGCCTGTCCCCTATCCTGGCCTGATCAAGATCACGACTAACTACGGAAACGGCGACATCATCAACTTCTCTAACGACGGCTTCACCGTTAAATTGTCTGAATACTATGCAAAGGGTGTAATGATGACCCTCAAGCTCGATTCCCAGGATGGCTCCCTCGCCGACAATCTGGAAGCTTCGGGTTTGAGTTCAATCATTATGGAAGTCCGCTGGGCTCGCCCTACTGGTGGCGACTCGTTCATCCATGGATGCCAAGTTAAAAATCTTTCTCCTGAACAACGCGACCAGATTGTCACCATGATCCGCGACTGCATCCAGCGCAAACATATGTCCTATCTTCGATCCGCATAGTTTCCTCAAAACCATGCCCTACTTGAGTTTCAGCATTCTGATGGATTTTTTTGTACGAAAAATTCACATCACGATTAATCACAACCAACAACCACAGCACTTTTGGTGTTGTTGGTTTCTAATTCATCAACAATTACAGATATACTGCCGTTGTGGTATTCGTAATGTGCATAATTGAACCAATGAGGTCAGCTAAGACCTCAAATCGAATACATCCCCTGCCAAGCGTTCATTATACAGGTGTATAATGAACGGTTTGGGAACAAGAATTTTATTCAATAATTTCAATCAGTTATAGATACTTTTGAGGGTTAATTGAACGGAGGAACTCGACCAGGAAGGCCGTGCGACCGGAAAAGGAAATCACCGGCCAGTTTTGCACATAAATTATACATTAAAGCGGAGCACAATTGCTGGTCAAGATATGTAGTAGGAAAGGTAACAGATCCCGATTTGAGACCCATGCTATAAAAACGAACAAAAAAACAGAGCAGG
>CAMAXT010000136.1 GCA_945862295.1 Pseudobacteriovorax antillogorgiicola | reverse complement strand
TAGATTGATGTTTGATAAAATCTTTCGTTCAGTTTCTGGGAATACAAAGTCGAGATTTTTTACCATTAGGAGCGGTCCGCTGTAGGCTGACGCGGCAACGTCGGTTCTTGCATTGAACTGATCACCTAGGGTTTTCATTCGCAGAACTTCAACAATGCGTTTAAAACTTGCAAACCCAGTCTGCCATTCTGCAATACAGTCACCCATATCAAAAAGCGGGCCTTGGAGCATCAATACATAGGATTGAAGAGCGACAAATTCACCGATAGTAAGAGTACCTAACTGGATTTTATGAACGCCCCAGACCAGGAGAACACCGTAGGCAACGAGGGTAGGAAATGCACCCAGTGGAAAAATCCGCCATCCGGTTTTTACAACCTCAAAGCGTTTGTTGGCGTAATCTCTTGCTTCACCCGCCAAGCCTTTTTGCCATAGCTGACCTGAATTTGTCGCCCGCTGCATGCGAATGGTGGAAAGCGCTTGCGAAATCTTATCGGAAAGATCACCGAGTTTATTTTGCGCGACCGCATGCAGGTCATGCTCTTTTCTGGCGATGCGGGTAATGACGCGTGGTAAAAAAGGAAAGACTATGAGGCAAGCCAGTGTCATTTGGACATCGATCATAAACATCGACACAACTGATAGAATAGTGAAAAAAATCAGATCCTGAGTCAGAACGATTGTAAATCCGTGAATGGATCTAGTAACGTTCCAATCACCGGTCGCCCTATTCATTAAATCACCTAATGACCAGCGCTGAAACTCGCGTACAGGCAGCCGGCAAAGTGCGTCCCAAAAATCGATCTTTAAGCGGCGGCCAACTAAATGAGTTTGTCTTGCTAAGAGCTGTCTCCAACCGATGCGGCCGAGAAAACCTATAAACATGGCGCAAGCCATGACGATGACGATATTGTGCAAACTTCCTATTGTTGATGACCCTTGGAGGCGTAGAGGAAGTGAATCCGTCTTTCCGCCGATGAGATCGATGCTCCACTGAACGAATTTCGGCATCATCACTTCGGTGAGACTTGTCACCAAAAGCGTGCCTGTTCCAAAGAGATAGACCCCCTTACTTTCAAATAGGGCTTTGCGGTATAGCGACGCTGCTGTGAGCATGAAATTCCTAACTACCTACAACAAAAAAACGCAAAAAGTGCTGGAGTTCTAACAACATTAAAAGGTAGGACGCAGATATTGGCAATTGTAAAAAAAAATCATTTTTCTGAGCGAAATTGGGGATAACTTCGCTATTGGTCGGTGGCACAACCACAGTGTTTACGCCTCTAACCCACTGAATCCAAATGATTTGTCTACGTGACTAATTAAGGCCATCCCATTTGCTGCCGATAAAAACGACAACGTCAATAAAATGCGGGATGATTTCTGAATAGTCAGCAAAAAAGAAAACTACAACTATACCTTGCTAGCATTCGCATTTTGGTCATCGAGCCGTTAGGCAATTATAAAAACTCAATCAAACAATTTTTCGTAAATCTTAAAGTAACGAACGGTAAATATGTCTCCTCAGTCGCAGACGCGAAAAGGGAGATGCTGACTACTAAAGTTGGTCTTTTTATCGTCGAGTGGGCACTGGATTCAACGAACGGGATTCAATTCTGCCGCGACCTAAGAAAAAACCCGTTGTATAAAGACACCCCCTTCGTGTTGATGTCGGTAGAAAATCTAAAAAAAGACGTGATTCTTGCGTCGGAAGTTAAAATCGATGCCTACATGATTAAGCCGTTCTCATACGAAGACTTCTGCAGTCAGCTTTTACTTGTTCACAAAACGCAAACCGCGCAGTCGGAAGTAAACATCTTGTTAAACAAAGCTGAGGAGTTGGTTGCTTCTGGCGACTATCCGGAAGCGATAGAAGCTTTTGATCTCATACTGAGAAAAAAAGAAAACTCTGCCCGTGCTTATTGTGGAAAAGCGCGAGCAAAGTGGGCCCAACAGCAGCATGAAGCGGCGATGCACCTGCTCCGCATCGCTACAAACTTCAATCCAGACTACATCGATGCATATAAAATAATGCTGGAAATCTCAGAACATAAAGGTAACAAAGTTGGAATCGTGCAAGCAGCTAGTATTCTTACTTCCATGAGCCCTGAAAACCCGAAATACACTTTGATCTTAGCCAAAGTCTATATGGAATTGAATCATTTAGAAGGCTCAGAAAATTACTTCAAAAAGACGATCATGTTATCGCCAAAATTGGCTGAAGCTTACAAAGGCCTAGGTAGTGTTTACTTAGTGCAGAATGAGTATGACAAGGCAAAGAAAAATTTCAAGAAGGCCTTAGACCTAGATTCTGACGATATCAGCACGTTAAATTCACTTGGCACAACATTGCTCCGAATGGGTAATTTCGAAGACGGTATCAACCGCTACCTTCTTGCATTGAAGTTGGATCCCGCGAACCCATCGGTGCTGTTTAATATTGGCCATGCCTATGAAAAAAATTCTGACATCGAAAAGGCCAAGTGGTACTACGCTCAGGCATTGATTCACAAACCTGGATTTGATAAAGCCGTTCGCGGCATAGAAAGACTCGAAAACGAAGGCAGCTCCATTCCCGAGGATGATGATAAAGCGTCGTAAGGTAGTTTCTCTAGATGGTCGGCATAAATTTTACCGATTCTTTAAATCTTTGGAACTTCAAGATCAGCAACACCAGCACCAATAAATGATTGCGGGTACGAAGCGGTACTGCCGCCTTCTTTTCTTTGTATACAGCTAAGCACAGTTGCTGCTAAGTCTTTCCATTTACCGCCTGTCGGCAGTGCTTCAATCAAGCAACCGTCCCAGTAAGTGTATTCGTTCTCTGGACTGCAACCGAATGAGGTTACGTCATGTCTAGCAGCAGTCATAATAATGCGGTTTGGCTTTTTGAGATTTGAACTATCCAAGACATAGAGTCCGGAAAAACATGCCGAGATCAGGACAACAGTTGGGCGGTCACCGCAGCCATCAATCAAAGCTTGATCCAGTTGTTTTGGTGATAGTCTGTTTGACCCTAGATTGAAACCGTCACGGGAACCGTGCGAAGTCATATGTACAAGGCAAGCATCGTTTGGACCAGGCCTGCCGAAGCTTTTTAGGGATTCTGCAAAATTTGCCGCGCTAGTCGGGCTTACCGTTGTACTCTGTTGGTCTTGGTGCAAGGAAAGCTCACGGAAGTTTTCGCTTTTTACGCCGCGGGACATAAAAATTGATTTTAGTTTCTTACGAGCGTTATCAAAAGCATTGATCCATGCGCCAGTATTACCTTGATCACTCGCCATCAAAAGAATTTTCCAATTTAGTCCTGTAAGAATCGAACCGCCTGCACTTGGACCGTCCGAACTTGAAAGCCGTGCTTTTTGTTCGATCTTGGTGCCGTCAGTCTTAGTAGCTACGAAAAGGAGCAAAGCGTTCGGAACAATTTTAGAGTTGTTTGCAGCTTTAAAGATCTTACGACCACCGACTGTACGAGTAAGGGTCATTGTTTCAGTACTAACTGTACAAACGCCCGTCTGGCCAACCACACAGTAAGCGATGGTGCCATAGATTTCTGGTGCTGCTGCTAGAAGGGATGTAATTCCCGCTGCATCAATCTCAACCGCAACCCCGATGCCCTGCTCAGTTGCAGGCGCATCACGCAAGTCATATGAATCATCAGTACCGCAGCCAACTAACGCTAATACTGGTAGCAAGATTGCAACGATTAGGTTGTATGATTGTACTGTTTTCAAAAGTCACCACTCGTTAAGTTTCCTTATCTACATACAAGTTATGAGCCAACCTTAAGACCCATAAATGACTGATGTTTTATTTAGCAGAACTGTCTAATCTCTCTATATCGCAAAGCTTTTAGTCAGCTAATGGATGATGGGGGTCAGTCTTTTATTCCCCAACGGGTGTGGGCGATTTGGATGTATTCCGCGAGTGATTCTGGGTTGGCAAAAGCACCGACATTTTTTACAGGTTCACCGTGGATGACTTTTGTCACAGCTAGTTCGATTTTTTTTCCACTGCGAGTGTATGGAATGTCGGTGACGTGAATGATCTCTTTGGGAACGTGCCTTGGTGTCAGGTTTGCTTTGATCATGGCTTTTAGGCGCGCGATCAGTGCATCGTTCCATTGGCTGGTTGGATTCATTTTTACAAAAAGGATAACTTCCGTGTCGCCATCTACCTGGCGACCGACGGCAATGCTATCGGCGATCTCAGGAAGATTTTCGACCTGGCGGTAAATTTCTGCGGTACCGATGCGCACACCGCCGGGATTTAAGGTTGCATCGGAGCGTCCATAAACGACGATGCCGCCATGAGCCGTCCACTCAACATAATCGCCGTGGCGCCAGACCTCAGTGTCATGGTCTTGGAAGAAATCAAAATAAGCTTCGTGATATTTTTCGCCACCAGGATCATTTAAAAATCCTACGGGCATGGACACGAACGGCTTTTTACAAACCAGTTCTCCTTTTATTTGTCGTAGTGACTGACAATCATCACTCCAAACATCGATCGCCATACCCAGACCCGGCCCCTGGATTTCCCCAGGTCGAACAGGGAGTATAGGATTACCAAGCATGAAACAGGAAATAATGTCTGTTCCGCCACTGATCGATGCAAGGTGGAGATCAGATCCAACCTGTTTATAAACCCAAGAGTAATGCTCCGGTAAAAGTGGCGCCCCCGTAGAAAGCACCGTGCGCGGTACATGACCTTTTAAATGGGTCTTTGGCTGGATGCCTGCGTTCATACAGGCATTGATAAACTTCGGACTTGTTCCGAGCGCAGTAACGTTTTCTGTTCCGACAATGTTCCACAAGATGCCAAGATCAGGAAAACTCAGTGACCCTTCAAATAGAACCAATGACGTACCGAGTGAAAGCGCAGAAGCCATCCAGTTCCACATCATCCAGCCGCAGGTTGTGAAATATAAGAGACGATCTCCTTGCTTCAAATCGGAATGAAGCATGAGTTCTTTCTTATGTTGAAGGAGCGTGCCGCCGGTTCCATGGACGATGCACTTCGGCACCCCTGTTGTCCCCGACGAAAACATGATGAACACTGGGTGATCAAACGGCACAGGCAAAAAATCGATGCGTTCGACTGGGTCGAGTGCTAAGAGATTGTTCCAAGTATATCTCTTATAGCCATTATTTTTTTGCGGTGGCTCGCTACCATCTGGTAAATGCTGTACAGCGACAGCAAATTGTAAGCTCTTTAGGCGTGCGAGAAACGATGCCGCGTTAGCCTCGCAATCAAACAATTTACCGTTGTAGCGGTAGGCAGTCGTATAGAAAACAACTTTCGGATCAATCTGACCTAATCG
>CAMAXT010000135.1 GCA_945862295.1 Pseudobacteriovorax antillogorgiicola | reverse complement strand
TGCTGCTCGTCCCTGTGCTCGCAAGCATGGAGCAACGCGGCGTCTTTGTTGATAAGAGCCACTTGCAAGAGCTCGATATCAAACTGACAGATATGATCTTAAAACTCGAAGACCAGATCTATGATCTAGCTGGCGAAGAATTCAATATCAATTCACCAAAGCAGCTAGGAAACATCATTTTTGAACGCCTAAAAATCCACGAAAGTTTAGGCGTCAAATCCATCAAGAAAACAAAGACGGGCTATTCCACAGATGAAAGCGTCCTCAGTAAGCTCAGTGCCCATGATTTGCCGCGAACAATCCTCGAATACCGCACCGTGTTTAAACTGAAAAACACCTACGTATCCTCACTTCCGACCTTAATTAACGGTCAGTCGGGAAGAGTTCACACGTCGTTTCACCAGACTGTTACCGCCACCGGCCGCTTAAGTTCTTCGGAACCAAATCTGCAGAACATTCCGATTCGCAGTGAGCTCGGCCAAAGCATCCGGAAGGCATTCAAACCGAGTGGTCAAGACAGTGTCATCATCTCAGCTGACTATTCACAAATCGAACTGCGGATGTTAGCCCATCTCGCTGATGAAAAAGCGCTGCAGCAAGCGTTCCAAAACAAGGAAGACATCCACCAGCTAACTGCATCAAAAATATTCAGCGTTAGTCCGTCCGAGGTCACGCCGGATATGCGTTCGCGGGCGAAAGCAATCAACTTTGGTATCATTTACGGTATGGGCCCGCGCCGACTAGCAACCGATACCGGGGTGACATTGGCAGAAGCTACAGTTTTCATTGATAAGTATTTCGCTGGTTACCCAGGTATCAGCACCTACATCAACAATTCGATCAAACTAGCGCGTGAGCACGGCTACTGTGAAACGATCACCGGTAGACGCCGTCCGCTGCCTGAACTCTCATATTCAGGCGGTCGTGCGGCCGCAAGTGCTGAAAATATCGCCGTCAACACACCGATCCAAGGCAGTGCTGCGGATCTGATCAAGTTAGCGATGATAAAAATCGAAGATCGCTTCAAAGCAAACGGTCTAAAGTCCAAAATGATCCTGCAAGTCCACGATGAACTCCTATTTGAATGCCCAAAAGAGGAAATTGACGAGGCTGTCGATATAATCAAAGATAGTATGGAACATGCTATGACTTTGAAGGTTCCTCTAGATGTTCAAATCGGTATTGGTAGCAACTGGCTCGAGGCTCACTGAATATGACGAACGCACTTCCGGGTAAAGAACCCTCTCCAGAAGATGATCTAATCGATGGTGGCAAGATCATGTCGATTTTCGATCACCT
Source organism: Pseudobacteriovorax antillogorgiicola (assembly GCA_945862295.1). GTDB lineage: Bacteria > Bdellovibrionota_B > Oligoflexia > Oligoflexales > CAIYRB01 > CAMAXT01. The sequence goes on along the minus strand of CAMAXT010000135.1, from coordinate 4,168 downwards.
TGGTGAGCTTAGATCAAGGTTGATGCGTGCTGGTATCGTCGTTCTAGTGTTCTTCTTTATTTTCCTCGGATTCGCCGAGCAATTGATGCTCTTTCTAAAAGCCCCATTGGTTGCAGCGTTGCCGAAAGGTGTCAACGCCTTGCACTTTACCGGTCCGATGGATGTCTTTGTTATCAACATCAAAGTAGCGATGCTTGTCGGTGTTCTAGCAGCCTGCCCAGTTTGGCTTTACCAGTTCTGGAAATTCTTCGAACCTGCCCTTTATCCGAAAGAACGTAAATACGTCTTACCGTTTATCGTCGCTTCGATCGCTCTTTTTGTAACCGGTATATCCTTTTGCTTCTTCATTATATTGCCACTGACACTTTCCTTCTTACTTGAATTAGGTATGCAGGTCGGTACACCGATCATCACAGTAACAGACTACATTTCGATGTTGATGTTGCTGCTCTTTGGTTTCGGCATTGTCTTTGAAACGCCGCTCATTATTGTTTTGCTGGCGATGCTAGATATCATCGATCTTGAGATGCTCACGAAAAATCGCCGCATCATTATTATTATTATCTTGATTGTGGCAGCGATCATGACACCACCAGATCCTATCTCCCAGATGGCAATGGCAGTGCCGGTTTATTTGATGTACGAAATGGCTATTGTTATTGTCAGATTCATGAAGCGAAAGAGTGGCGATGCGAAGAAAACCTAGGAACAACCTCCTAGTCTTAGCAGGCTTTTCCCTAGCCGGACCAGTCGGCTTTGCTCAATCACCTTTTTCAATGGAACGCCTCCATTTACAAGATGATGTCAGACGCAGCGTGTTTTCTATTGGTATTCAAGGAGACAAACACGATCTGAAAGCTGGCAATGGCGACGAACTCATCGGCAACAGTGCCGCTGTCCAGCTCGGTACCGGCTATATCGCAGATAAATGGTACACCTCTGTATCCCTCGACATCATCCTTGGTCCTTACGAGCCCGTGCGTAACAAAGAACTCAACACTGACTTTGTTGGCACCGGTCTTACTTGGTTTACCGGCATCAGTGCCCAGACTCAGAATCTTCGCAGCCCTGCCGGTGGCTATGGTTTCGCTTTAGGTTTAAGTTACGCCGATATCGTTGGCCGGACGGTCTCTAGCCGAAACCGGGACTCGCGAACTGAAACTGACGACGAGTCCGGTGAAACCATCGACAACTACATCATGCGAGTTAACCGCTTTTCAATGATCCCAGCGATTTTTTTCTCTTGGTTAAAAGGCGCAAGACCAGCTGGGAATTCTCCGGATCTTTTGACGACACGTCTTGAAGGCTACCTCTTAACCATCGGTGTTGCCATTCCTTTGATCACAACATATTCGTCCAGGTATAACGTCAGAGACAATGCCACTACTACCGAAGCTGTTGGTACGACCCGCGAAGAAAAAGACAGCGGTCAGTTACGGGGCTATTCAGTTCTCTGCAGTTTAACAGCCTTTCTTGGTACCTAATCTCGAACAAGAAAATGGCCCTTTGCAATACACAAAGAGCCACTAGAAAACGTCTACTTAAATTTATTTTGCCGGTGCCGAATTACAGCCTGCAGGTAAGCCTTCTTGGGTAAGAGATGAACTGATACATCCCCAAGTAACAACAGTTGGATCAGCTTCGTCAAAATCTGAAGTCAGCGTCACAATCCCACCCGCAACTGCTGACGTATCTTTGAAGTAAAGATTGATATAGCCGTCATCGATTTTTACCATTGCAAGATCAGCGCTATAGTTCTGATGGGTTTCTGGAATCGCAACCTCAGTTCCATCTTTCGGCCAGACTTTTTTAGCTACAGCGTAAGTCTCAACTGCTGTTTTTACCGACGCTACTGAGGTCATTGCCGCTGCAACTGCTGCTTGTTGTTGCTTTAAGACTTCTGGGCTTAAAACGGGTGCAGTAGACGCAGCCGGATCAGCTCCCAAGTCAGCTGCTGGATCTGCCATGTCAATATCTGGAAACGCTGCGCTCGGTGTAGCAAGAGTTCCAATAGGCCCCCCTAGAGTTGAAGTGCTACCGGAGGTCATTCCAGACATAGCGGAAGTAACAATGTTTGTGAGCTGCCCACTTGAAGCCAAGGCGATTGCCAAGCCACCAAGCACCAGCAAGACGATCAAAAAAGACGATCCGCTTGTTGCCGCAAAAACGAATGCTAGCGGATGGCGTCCCGGTTGCGCGGGCTCTCCACCCTGTCCGTATGACATAACTGCCGACATTCTTTTCACCAACCAAGGGTACGGACTTAAAAATTCATGAAAGCCCATGAAGAAACCGCTGGTTGTTTTTGTCTGCTCAATATAACGGGCAGTGTTGAGACGAGCAGCGTGCGCACCGCCGACGGCAAGAACGGCAAGCGCTCTTACTGAATCATTCGCGCTGTCACAGCAGGTGAAACCATAACGATCACAGGTATATTCTCTCGCTCTTGAGTAAGCGGCACCTAAAAAAGGAATCAGCCTTGCGGGCAGTAAAAAGCTCATCCATTTCAAATGGCCTTGATTGATATGGCCAAGCTCGTGGCCAACGTAGAATTTTACCGCTCCAGGATTATCGATCAGCGCATCGACGATATCGGAATAAAGAACAACAAAGTTCCGACCAAGAAATCTCGTTGCAAAAGCGTTGAATATGCCATTACCATGCAACAGATAGACGTCTGGAGTTGACTGCATGCCGATTTTTTCGCTGCACGCCACAACGACTTTGTGCAGTTCCGGATACTGATCCATCGAAATAAGTGCACCGCTGCCTTTGATGTATGAGATCAAGGCTGAGTGGGCGAATAGGTAAATCAATACACCCATGGCAATGTAAACTAACGCGATGCCAAGAGTTCCGACAATAAGCATCAGCCAACAGACAGCTGAAAAAATCGCACAGAGTGCAAACAGATTCCTCTCGTGCTTATAAACTCGTTGAAATGTTCTTGTGTTACCTATTGAAGTATCATTAGGCAAGGTCGCCGAAATACTCATCTCAACTCCTAAATAAATATAATCAAAGCTGTCACATCTCGCGGCCAATATTAGCTAATTCTCATATTCACTCAAGCACATACTGACTATTCAGGGCGAATATGTTCACCAACGGAAACACTTTTGTCCGGGTTGAGCTGAGTTGATATTGACCGATGCTAGAAACGTGAGAGGTTATGGTTAGCGTGGGATTGCTAAAGCATAACACATCCAGAGGTTCGGATGTAACTCGGGAAAGATCCTTCCTCGCTATGCTCGTCAGGACACGATTCTGCTGAAAAAGGCGAAGCCTTTTTCAGCAGAATCTAGTTATGCTTATCCATCAATGCCATGACAATTTCGATTACAATCAGGATAACAATCATCAACTCGAGGAATGCTGCCTTTCTCGCCGAGGCGAGGTTCGCCAAAATTTCGTTATTATCCTGAACGATCATCAACTTTTTTTCTAACGTTCGAAAACGCAGATCTATATCGAAGTTCTGCTGAAGTTCTTTGAATAGATTCTCCAGTGCTGCACTTTTCCAAGTGTCTTCCGGCGGGTCTAGCACCCAAACATTCGAGACAATGTTTTGCCGGGCATTTGCCGTTCTACCGATCGTTTTAACGATCTTGGAATTTGACCAGGGTAACCCCTTACCGGCGGCAATATCGGTGATAAGCTTATGTGAATCCTTTAAAAGATCGTCGGCTGTTGTTTCGTAATACTCAAGTGCAGCAGATTGTCCGACAGTCATCGCGACTAAACGTAAAAACTCGAGACTAAACTCCGGCAACTCAATGAAATCAAATTCAACTTTGATCTCATCATTCTTTTTGACGTTGTACTGTTCAAATGTTGGCTTTGGCAACGTCGGTGTTCCCGAGGCCGTTTTAAGTAATATTAAACACTGTTCGATTTGTTGATCTGAGACATTGAAGAAGACAACGCTGCCAAACTGAAAAACAAACACCAAGCCGCCGTCACTCAATGTTACCAACATCTCTCTGGTTGTCGAATCGACCAGCGCACCTGGCAACGTATGCCGCAGCTCTTTGATCCTTATCGAATCAAAAATGTTATAGGCTTTTATCTGAGTGATACTCATAAAGCTGCTTTCGTTGCTCGCCTAAATTGATTCCTCTTCATTCGTGCGAATCGTAGCAATTTGAAACTTCAACTTTTGTGAAAT
>CAMAXT010000134.1 GCA_945862295.1 Pseudobacteriovorax antillogorgiicola | reverse complement strand
GTCGGCAGGCTCTCGAAGTGTTCAAAAACGCTCCAGGCTTGACTCTCAATGTCACGGACGACCACGCATCTCAGCCGACAAATAGAACGGTTACAGGTGAAAAAGGCGTATTTGTAAGCAGAGTACGCCTTGGTTGGGGAGAAAAAGAATCTGAGTGGCTGCAATTCTGGAATATTGCTGATAACCTTAAGAAAGGCGCAGCCACAAATGCAGTAGGAATCCTTGAATCGATTACCACGATCACCAAGTAGGTTGATATATGCTTCGATTGTCTGTTTTAGGACGTCTTTTAGTCGGTAGCTTTATGTTTATGTCCCCTTTCTCTGTCTTGGCGCAGGGGGAGGACGAGGGATCAGGGATCCAATTTGCTCCGGAAGAGGATTCGTCCGCTACCGACGAGGAAAGCGACATGATCTATAAAGACGAAGACGAGACTCCTGTAGCGAAGCCGCAAACCCCTGCTCCTGTTGCACCACAGGTTAAACCTGCTCCTACACCGGCTCCTTTAACTCCGGCACCAGCAGCTACCTCAGAAGAGCCGAAACAAACTTTGGATCTATCAGGTGGCCGGCGCGATGTTTTGTTTGGTTCATACCGCGTCAGAGTCAGTTTAGCACAGCCAGATTTTGAAAAACTCAGATTTTACGACAAGCTTTACGGCGATGAAGATCCTTATCCGACTATTTCTGCTGATTGGTTTTTTTGGGACTGGTACGCAACTATGGGGTTATCGTTTCGAGCTGGGTTTTATACCGCGACCGGCAAAGCAGCCAAAGAAATCAATAAGCCTCTGCAAGACGTTACAGATGCTGACGTCGAAAAAGATCCGAATTCAAAAACAAATTTGACAGTCATACCTCTCCAAATAGCTTTGACTGCTGAGATCACTCCTCTGCGCCAAAAATGGTTGGTCGTCGATGGTTACATCGGCTTTGAATCGCTCTACTTTCAGGAAGTCAGAAATTCTCCAGATGCACCTAAGGGATCGGGAGCATCGCCATCTGCTCCAGCATTGATCCAAGCAGAGACAGAAGCATCTGATGATGCTGATGATGCTGATGATGCTCTAACGAACAAAGGCACGAAGCAACTTACTGTTCTTGGATTTTCTGCAAACATTCTTCTGAACGGTATTGATGGCGGCGCATCAGCAAACTCGATGCGCGGCACGATGGGTCTTGCGAATATCTATCTATCGCCTTTTATCGAGTACTCGAGAGCATTAGATAGAAGCCCGACAAGTAGTAAAGCGTTATCGAAGAACCCTGACTTTAGCAGGACGACAATGGGAATAGGTTTTACTTTTGAATCAATTAAATAAGGATTCAGAGCACTCCCGTTCTGAACTCGCAGCATACCGTATAGATTTAAAGTACAACGGCCAACCGTTTCAAGGTTGGCAGAGCCAGATCGATGGCACTGGCGTCCAAGATCACCTACAAAAAGCGTTATCTATTTGCCTGCGTCATGACGTTAAAGTCATTGGTGCAAGCCGCACCGATACCGGTGTCCATGCCCTGCACCAAGTGGCTCTTTTTCGTTCCGCAGTACCATATGATGCGCGAAAATGGATAAAAAGCCTCAACGGATTGTTGCCTTCTGCCATTGGAATTGAAGATATCCAACCAGCAGACGAGCATTTTCATCCGATCGCAAGTTCTTCGGAAAAAATTTATCGGTATTTGATTTCCAGCAGCATTAAACGAAATCCTTTTCTTACAGCTTATGCTTGGGAGATCCATCAAGGTTTTGACCGAGAGCGACTTAGGGCTGAGTTATTGTCAATAGTTGGAACGTTTGATTTTAGTTCCTTTTGCGCCGCTGACTCGGGTGCTAAAACTCGGACCAGAACGCTGCATGAAATATCTGTTTTCGAAAATCGTGACCTCGTTGAAATCTGGTTTCGCGGTGAAGGCTTCTTAAAACAAATGATCAGAATTGTCGTAGGAACAGCCTTGCATCTCGTGATGGGAAAGTTGGATCTCAAGACTATGGCCGACGTTTTAGCTGCTAAAGACAGAACAAAAGCGGGAATTACAGCGCCAGGACAAGGATTAACCTTGATGCGCATATCGTACGAAGATCGCTGCACTATTGATGAGATTCGTCAGGAATCTGCAATGGGCCTCACCTTTCTCGCCTGATAAAAATTTGACGGTTTGAACAGGTTTTATAGCTAATTTTCACCCAACGATTCCCTACCTTTCGCGGGGGGCAATAAACAGTCGACACAGTAAGAGTTCTTCAATGGTTTAAGTTTTCGCTGGAATTATCGAAAAGGAGTGATCCTTTTGTCTTTAATGGATAAGCGAGTTGAGAATGTCTAGGCACGTGCTGATCGTAGATGATGAAGAAGATATTCGCACGATACTTGCGGCGCAACTCGCTTTGTTGGGCTTTCAATCTACTTGTGCTGCCGACGGAGAAAAAGGCCTACTAATACTAAACTCTGGCCGCATCTTCGATATGATTTTCCTAGATGTTAATATGCCTCGGATCGATGGCTTTGCTCTCGTTAGAACACTCCGTCAAGGAAGTTTGCCAAGCAAGAATACTCCGGTTTGTATGCTGACCGGAGATTGCGAGCGAAGTATCATCGTGCGGACAGCTGGTCTTGGTGGAACAGATTTTTTACTCAAACCATGGTCGATGGATGATTTGGCTTTGAAACTCAAATCTACCTCATCCACTCAGACGTTAACTTTTTCGGAGTTTAAGAATCATCTTTCTAACTTGCATGTCGAGGAGAAGAAGCTCTTCACTGCGACGGAACTTTCCGCCTTCGATGAAAGTACACATAGACCGTTCTTGGTAAGCTTAGGTGAACGGCGCTTCTGTTTCGTTATTCGCAAAGGCATAAAACCCGCCAGTATCGCAGCTTTATCGGAAAAAGAAGCCGCTGAATGGGTCTCCGTTTTTTATAAGCAGAAGTCGAAGTGGGTCTTCTGCTGGCCTCCGCAATTAATGAACCAACCAATAAAAAATTGACTAATAGAAAAGTCAGCTAAGCTTATTTCTCCGGCATTTTTAATTTGTCTGGCAAAGATAGACCCTTCTGGTCTAAAATCTCTGTAAATTCAATTTGCTACACGGGTGACGGATGAAGTTCGCCAGTTTAAAATTTTTTCTATTTGTCGCAATCTGCATCATAACATCCTGCAAATCTCCTGGTGGAGATTCGGATCCTGCAGAGGCAGTAGACAAAGATATCGCCGATGCGCCTTCGCAAGGGTCTGGCGATATAACAAATATTCCGCCGTCGCTTTGGTCGCCGTCACAGCGCCGTTCCCACGCGGGTGTTTTTTTTCTTGTCGGTGAATACATGGCGCTGAAAGAGCGCAATCCCAAAAAAGCTCTCAGATATTATGAATCCGCATATGGCTTAGATCCGAATCCATTTCTTGGTGGCAAGATGCTGCTAGCGAAAGCTGGCGCTGGTGACCGTGCTGAGGCACTGCTAGAAGCTCAAAAAATGGTGCTACTATATCCCCGTGATTCGCACCTGCGCTATTTCTATGGCGAGCTATTGATGCTTGCCGATCAAATGCCAGAAGCTGCAGAACAATTTGAACGTTGTATCGAATTAGATGCAACGAATGAGAGTGCCTATCTCAATCTCACCGAGATTTATCAAGGAATAAAGCAGCCGGGCAAAGCGATCGTCGTTGCAAAGGAGTTTGCAAAAACTCTCCCAGGATCTTTTATGGCTTGGACACAACTTGCGCGTCTCCATCTCGCTCAAAATCAGTATAAAGAAGCTCTTGTTCCGGCTCGTAGGGCCTATGAGATGCAGAGTCAGAATCCGAATATAGTACAGATGTATGCGGTAGTCTTGCAGCTAAATAAGCAGACCAAGCAAGCAGTGCGGATTTACGAACAACTATACCGGCTAGATCCAAGTGATGAAGGCATCACTAGCAGAATGGTGGAACTTTACCGTGAAGTCGGCAATCTCGACAGTGCGTTGCAATTATTAGACGAGATGCTCGAACAAGCTGGTGAAAATAAACCGGCGATTCACATCCAGAAAGCATTAGTTCTGTGGGAGTTAAAACGCAATGACGACGCTTTCAACTTGCTTGCAAAAGTTCATAAGGATTATCCCGATTCAGAGAGAGTTAAATACCTCTATGGATTTTCACTGGAGCGTATAGAAAAGTTTCCAGAGGCTCTGGCTGTTTACCGAACTTTTGATGGTAAATCGACCTTAAAGACCCAGGCAGATATACGCATTATTTCGATCCTTCGGCACCAGAAAAAATTCGATGAGGCAATTGAGATTGCCGACGCTCTTCTGAAAGATGACGGAGCTGACTCAGAGCTCTACGGGTTAGCGGCTAACACTTACGCCGATGCTGAACAGTTTAAAGATGCGATCGCTGTTTTGAACAAAGGCTTTGAAAAATTCCCTGCGAAAATTCGTCTACTTTTTATGACCGGTGTTTATTACGAGAAGGCAGGAGATATCCCAGCTTGTATCGAAGTTATGAAAGAAGTGATTCGTAAAGATGCCGCTAATAGCAGTGCGTACAATTATTTGGGTTACCTCTACGCTGAACGGGGCGAAAATCTCGATGTCGCTGAAGAGCTCATAAAAAAAGCTTTAGAACTCAAACCTGACGACGGATTCTATCTCGATTCACTCGGTTGGGTTTTCTTTCAGAAGGGTGATCATAAAAAAGCGGTCGAGTATCTGCAAAAAGCTGTGAAGATCGAGCCCAAAGAAGGTGTGATTATCGAGCATTTGGGGGACGTTAAAAAGGCTCAAGGTGATTTGAATGGCGCGATGACTCATTTTAAACAGTCGTTGGTAGTAAATTTGGAACCTAAAGATCGCGTTCGCATCGAAAAGAAAATCGTCGATCTACAGAAAGATATAGATAAAACAAAATGAAGACGGTCCTACTAGCCATCGTCGTTATGTTTGCCTCTGGTTGCGTCGTCACGGGGACAAAAACACCGCGGACGCTGCCAGCGTCAATGGAAAGTTATTTTCGCATCTGTAATCCACTTGCCGGCGCAATGGCGGTTCGTGTGATCGATGACGGAAATCTTCTTGGATCTAGTGAAATGGAGTGGGAGTCGCAAGAGTCTGGATGGAAGATCGATCTATCTAGTGCTGCCGGATTCAATGTTGCGACATTGGTGCATACTGGGCGGACTGTTTCAGTCACTGGTCAGCATGCTGCGCGGTTGCCAGAGATGGCGGTCGATGCAGACGGCTTTTTAGAAGTGGATGGCAACTTTGTGGGAATCAAAGCCAGAGAAATTCCATGCCTACTAGCAAGTGTATTGCCAAGATCTTGGACGCCTCTCATCTATGCAGTGGAGGGCAGCGAGAATAATCGGTTTAAGATCCTAATAGAGGACGACGACCGCGACATCATTGTCCGAACGAGACATTTGGGTGACCCGGGAAAAGAACAAGTATGTGCCGACATTTCTTGGCGTAACAAACTTATTTTTAAAACGACATTGAAATGGTGCGTGGAAGGGAAGGGCCTGATGAAGGGTGAGATCTCTGGTCTTAATAATTTGTCAGTAAAATGGGTGCGCTTTGAAGGTTAAATCTTGTGGCAAGCGGACACTTTTCAGTTGCCTAGAAAATCAAAATGTCCTGACTCCGACGAATATTCGGATGCTACAAATTTTTGTTGATACCTGGCACTGTAGTCCGCTGCAAGCTATCATCGCTACCCATTTGATGACCGAGCCTGAGATTGCCAACGTCTTAGCTACTTTGTTTCAGATGGATCGACTCTATAGCTTGAAAAATCACCGCGTCGACCATAAGTCCGTT
>CAMAXT010000133.1 GCA_945862295.1 Pseudobacteriovorax antillogorgiicola | reverse complement strand
GACAGACCCCATCTTCCAAGTGTCTAATCCGGGGGTGGACCCGGATTAGCGGATTAGAAACATCTCGAAGAAAGACGTAAAGAAGAGGGTGGCTGAGGCTCTGCACTCACTGGTATGCCGATGAGTGTTAGCGCCTTACCTGTTGATTTGATTTCTGACATCAGGCTTTGGTCTACACAAGGTGGCCCATCGCCAAAGGGTTTTTTGTGTAGTCCTTGCGGTTCTTGAGTCTTTGGGCGAAATCGAAAAAAACAATAAAAATAGCAGGAATTCGCCCGATTGGACGAAAAAGCACTGTGGTCGCTCGTTTGACGCATTTTTAATCGCTGTGTACCATAGATATAGGCCTATCTTCTTGAGGTGCGACCTTGCTTGCATTGCTTCACTACCCGAAAAAACATTTGCTATCATCGATCTTCGTCGCTGGTCTTATCATTCTGTCCGGCTGTTCCGCTCAGCCTGAAGGGGACGGAAAGCCAAGCCTTAGCTGCGGCAAACCAGCATTCCCAGATTCCACATTTGTTATCGAACGTCTGCATAATACCGCTAGTACAGCATTGACTTGTGGAACGCTTCGCGGCGACCTTCCCGGTCCCAACTTAGTGCAGTTTAGAGTTTATGAAGTTATCCAGCCAGGAGGAAATCTACCTGGAGGTACCGGTGGTGAAGAAGAAGGTGGAGAAGGAGGCGAAGGTCTGCAGGCCGGTGTGGTTCGTGTACCGAAATCTGGAGTCGCTTTCTATCCACATTTGAGTTCGCATTTAGTTGGGTCTGCAGCGCGCACAGCCTCTGAATTTCAACAAGATGCAAGCCAGTGCGATCCGAATGGTGACTCGACAAAATGTGTCATCAGTCCCTACCAATACCTAGGTATTGTCACCCCATCGTCTGAGTGGTGTTCAGATAGTACTGGTATCATGTCTTATGAATTTTGGATGTCTTGTAACGGCGCTTCATCGACTTTTGAGGCGACTGTCGTTTCTGGAGCAATAAAAGTAGACTCAACTTATGGATTCGAAGTGAACTAAGATAGTTTCAAAGGGTCGGATGCACTTTTAAAATAACGCAGCTACTAACGCCGCCAATTCCCATCGATAGTTTGCCTTGAATAATAGAACCGTCTTTCTGACGAGACGCTATTTCCACAGCTTCATTGCAGACAATATTCTTTTTGAGTCCAACAATACATTCATGAACACGCGTTTTGTCGACACCGGTAGGTGCAAGACGAAACAATTTATTTTTCGGTTGATAGGTCGTGCAAACAGCTTGCGCCGTCAGTTCCCAGCCAGCAGCAACTGACATGCCGTGCCCAAAGATACCTTTACGAGCCGTAATAGGTGCTGAAGGGCGGACGAAGTTGTCGATGAGATGCAGTTCCGACCAGTCGCCTGGCGTTCCCGTCGCATGCATATCCCAGGTGTCGATGTTGTCGGCTTCGATGTCGGCGGCGGCGAGCGCTTTAGCCATCGCAAGTTTTGGACCTTCCTGTGACGGTGTGATGATGTGGTAGGCATCACTGCTAAGGCCAATACCCATGATTTCGATCGGCATTGGTTTAATATCTAAAGGTGCGAAAGCATCTTCGGCACCTATGATCCAAACACATGCGCCGCCGCTAATATGAGTGCCGCGCATTTCGCAAAGCGGTACACCTGCTTTACTGCCGACAATTGCCAACCTTGCATTGTAAAAAGCAGAGACCAATTCATTCGAGGGTGTGCTGTCGACAGCGCCGATAATGGCTGCGTTTGCATGCCCACTCATGATAGCGCGCGTTGCATCGTGCAGAGCAAATCCAAAAGAAGAGCATGCTGCCGACAGGCCGCTCGCTGCGCCGTGCAAGTTTAACATCATGGAAATCTGTGACGCCGGAACGTTCGGAATATTCCAAATTAGATTGGGGCTTACCGCTTCCCAAGGTGGCTTAGGGCAGCCGTATTCTTTGATCAACTCGCGCAGTGATTTTGCTTTCGACCGGATGAGATGCAATTTATCATGCTCAATGTCAGGACCAATTGCTTTGCTATCGATCTCGCCCATGCGCTGAACAAAAGCCGCTAAGCGCGGATTTTTTTCGGCCCAAAACCCGTTCCAAACTTCCCAAGCATCACTGCGTTCAAACGAATCGATCTGAAACTCGGTTGGATTTACAGGTACATTTTCAGTGTCGGCTTTGCCAGAATTAAACTCTTGCAGTGCTAGGTTTTCCTTTTCAGAAGCCCAAAACGCATTCCATTGCCGGCGCGCAAATTCAATTTTTTTTGAACTTTGAAACGACGTATTAAGATCACCCAATCCAGAGGAAATCTGGATGAGCACTTCGGGATCAAGTTTAAGTAAGGCGTTGTTTAGTCCAGGATTAGATGACAAGGCATCGATAGTGCAGCCGATTGCCATCTTTACATTTTCACCGCCTTTGTCGTCGAGCATGTGAAAACGGTTTGGTTCACCACGGTCGATGAACCATTGCTTGTAACGGTCGAAACTAAATTTCGGTTGGCCGATAAGAAAAGCTTGGTTGAAAGCGCTCATAGTCGTGAGCTGAGATTTGCCTTCTTCTAAGCATGCACGGAATTCGTCTAGGTTTGATGCGCCAGGCGACACGACTGAGCATCCGTACAGTCGGATTTTCCGCGCTGATTTCTGATTCGCCATCAAGGGGGTCCAATATTTTGGGGTTCCAAGGGTGTCTTGGAGTTTTTTCGATGCTATCACAGGGGAGGGGGATTGTTCAGTAACTTTGGGGCTTTGGCGGTCTTTCCCGGGGCTTTGCCCCGTACCCCACCGGGACACTTTCGACGTATCCTCTCCCTCGCCAGCTCGGCAGACACGCCCGCGACCGACCAGGGATGCCCTGGACCCCGAGGAGTGTTCTTTCTTAAGCTGTCAATTTAACTGACTTTGCTCAATCCTTTGTAAACAATGGTGGCTTAAAGATTCTGTTCGATCAACTTGGAGGTAGGCATGCTTGGATTAAATTAATCTGTCACAATCGAACAGTGTGTTTTCGTTTTACGGGAGTCTTGGTCATTAGGTTTAGTCAGTTCATAATCTACTCGCTGCTCTTGCATGCATTGTTAATCGTGCTGTCGTTGGTAATCCCAGAGTCAGCGGATGATGATTTTGCTAGGAGGCCAACGTCTGAACCGATCCGGGTGCGGATTACCCAAAGCAAAAATGCGCGTCCAACAGCGGCACCCAATCCGATCATCGCCAAAGATGCGGTTACCCCGAAAAAGATCAAGTCAGTCGCTTCTGAGCAGTTCAAAGCCGGTCGCGTTGTCATTGCTAAGCCAGAACCAGAAAAACCTACTTATTCGGATTTGTTTCCCCAACAGGGGCCAACTTTGCCGGAGGGTAGCGAAGCGGAATACGGTAGCACTATGAGCGGATCTGAGTCGCATGATCCTGAAGCGGATGGATTTTCATTCGATCACAAAGCTAAAAACATTTCCCGTCTGGAACGCTTTGCGAAAGAACTTAGTCAGCACATATCCATTCCAAGTGCTTTGAAAGATTTGGAACCTTCCGGTAAAGCTTTTCTTCGCTTTAGCCGTAAGGATGATTCTTGGAGCATCGTCTCTGTCTCCGGCGATCCCTACTACCGAGCGCTGCTCTACGAAGTGCTAAGCAACCTGTCCCGTCATAGTCATGCATTTCATCTGCTTTCCGAATCAGACTACGATAGCGTGCGCATCTATCTTTCTTTTTCGACCTCCAGCTCTCTTGATCAAACCGTTAAGCCGCTCGAAACAAAGACAGATGCTAACAAAGTTTATATTGCTTTCACACATCAAGAGGCTGGTGCTGCCTGGCAAATGGCAGCACCTCAGGTCGATGACGAGGGTAGGGCGTCGGTTGGATTGAATATATTGGGGGTTGGCCTTATGGCCTATAAGGCTATAAAAAATGACGATCCGAGTGAGGATATCGAGGCTAAAAAGCTGCGCCTTTCGCCGGCATTTTCTCGGCCGATTGGGCGTCGTTAAGGATTGTTATCGAGCGCTTCGATTGCTGACAGAGTCTCTCTGATGCGCTGGATCTCTTCCGGCGAAAGACCAAAACGATCAGCGTTAGAAAGCTCGTGCGCGTAGGCTTCTTTTTCAGCGGAATTTTTCGCATCTATCCCAAGAGCATCTTTAAAACTGATAGCCATGAGATTTTGCTGACAGTGAATTTCTAACTCGTGGGCGAGAGTTGCGCCAAGCAGACCCCAACTCGTAAATGCAATAGGGCCGAGTTTTACCGCGACTGACCGACCAAATAGGTCCCAGCTTGTGCGTCCACGATCTGAAAGATCGTGATCGATTTCAGGACGCGCCACGCTCTTTGGAACATGAATAGCAAACCGCTTTATTGCTTCGTCGATTGCAGCTCCAGAAAGTGTCGGTAAGGGGCCAAACGACTCTTTCGCAAAGTGGGCAATATTTGAAATGGAATCCGTAGTGAAGTGGCTCGCAGTCATAGAAGACGACGCAGATTTAGCTGCGCAGCCGCTGACGGCAAGCAAACATAAACATAGGATCAAAGTCCCAAGTGCAGGAACGCGACGCATAACAACCTCAGCAGCAGCAGTAAGAACTCAACAGTAGATGTCGCACGGGACAGGAGGTCCCACGCTCCTTAAGCAAAGAAGGGTCCAGGTTGAGGAGGTGTAATTAGCTATAACTAAAAGAAAAATCCTCGCGAGGGGCGAGGATTTTAGTACAGCTGTCAATCAGTTAGACAAAATTGCCTAATTTAGGGCTTACATTTTAGCTGTGACGCCTACGATGTACTGTCTGCTAGTTGTTCTCGTAGTAACAGATTTAGAGGTCACGCTATCGAATTTGATGGCGTCGTCGTAGTTGCTCACTGCTGCAGCATGGTAACGAAAGTTTCTTGGACCTGGTTTAAATTCAACACCGAACGCGTTGCGAGATGATTTGAATGACTCTTTGCCATCAGTATCTTGCTCGCTGGCGCTAACTTTAACGAATGGACGAAGGGCAGGGTTTGGCAAGTTGTATGCAACTTGTGCGATGATACCAGTAGTTTTTTGTTCGGCATTGGCGACTTCGGCGGTGACACCTGTGGTCGCATTGGTTGTATATGATTTGTATTTAGGTTTATTGATGGCGTCATATTCAAGATCGATGTCAGCCCCTGCGACAGAAATTTGCACACCGGCTGCATAGGCAGTGACGGTTGCTTTCTCATCGCGAGTTGCGCCAACGCCGTTACGAATGCGGGAAAGGCTGTTTGCGGTGATGATTGGCTTAATCATCCCGTTCATCAGTGCGCCGCGATAACCAAGGCCTAGACTGAGATTTTCGCCACGCTGAGGGCCTCGGTCGAGGGTTGTATCATAGTAGCCGTTAAACGCTGCGAATGTCACTGCTTGTGTACCAAGTCTGTAGGAAATGTCTGCGCCGGTTGTCAGTGGTGTGATTTTCGCAAGTTCATCCGACACGAAAGAGTAACTGTAAGCATCGATGCTACTGTAGTCGGCTTCGATTGATCCGCTCACTAAAGGCATACGGCCAAAGCGAACTGACAAGTTAGGAAGCATGCGGTGTTCGACGATAGCGCGGTCGAGGGCAGAAAGATTGCCATCAGCAGTGTTTCTATCAGTAGAAAATCCTGAAGCCGAACGAAGGTTGAGTCTTAATGTATAGGAAATCGTATCGCCAACTTCACCGCTAACACCAAGGCGGGCAGTGCTAACCTGCATGTTTTGGGATTGCGTTTTTGGTGCGGAACCTTTTTTGCTTTCAGTGCCGACACTGTCGACCCTAATTTGCACGCCTGTTTTAGCGGTGATTGGAGTTGGAGTCGCCGCTGGAGTTGTTGCTGTTGATTGAGCTGCTGCCGAAAAGGAGCAAACTAGTAAGCTGAGAGTTGAGAACACGACGCTGCGAGATGCTTGGAGAACCATAGAGCCACCTTTCCACAATCTTTACATAGAGACGAGACCGACCTTGGCGGGCATCTTTATTAGTATCCCGCTGTTATGTCAACGGAAATAGATAAATTTAGCGGAACATTTATAATATCAAGGGCCTTCAGCTTTCTACCTGCACGAGGCAAAATCGAGTAAAATAATAGAGGACTAGTCGAAGACCAAGCAATGCTGAGTCATTGTTTTAATAAGTGCAATAACCTTGGAGGCTTTTGATGAAATTAAACACTGTAAAAGCAG
>CAMAXT010000132.1 GCA_945862295.1 Pseudobacteriovorax antillogorgiicola | reverse complement strand
GAAAAAAATAAAAAAGCTCCAGGCATTTATGCTGGAGCTTTTTTTATTTGAATTAAGTCAGATTAACTGTTGCAGCCTTGAACCTTAAGGGACTTCGATTCATCGCAACTAAAATAGTGGGTCTCGTCTTCGTCAGGTTTACAGCTGCCGAGAAAACCTGCACCGCCGGTATCGACGTCAATTTTAACTGACTTTTCGTCTTGTGGCGCAGTGAACACACAAGATGCTGCGCCAGCGACCTGAGTCAGTTTACCAATGAATGTAACCTTTAAGCAGGTGGTCAAACCAACCCGGCACATGTCTTTTACGAGTGCTTCTTTACCCTTACCTGGAGAAGGGACAGTCTGGGACTTAGAAACTTTTCCTTTGATCAGTAGATCAACTTTGATCTGGTGCTTATCGTCTTCACGAGTTTGCTTGATCTTCAGATCTGCTCTTGTTTTTTTAGTGACTTCGCCGCCATCATCACCAGCTTCTGATTCGCCAGCTTCTGATTTGCTATCGTCACCTTCAACGCCGTCGTCATCGTCGTCGCCGTTATCTTCGTCGCCTTCGAGGCCTTCCGCGCCTTCTTTGCCACCTGATTCACTGCCTTCAAGGCCTTCAGCGCTGCCGCCTTCTGGCGAGCCCGATGTAGCACCGTCATCATTGCCATCATCCTTTCCACCTGTAGTGCCGCCTTTGCCGTCTTTTCCGTCGAGGCTTAATCCTCTTTTGCCGGAACTGCCAGAAAAGTCGCTGCTATTACAAGCAGACACCGAAAGAATCATGGCTAGTGCAGCGCTTGCGATTACCAAGCTGTTTGCCAATTGATTTCGGAATAATGACATATAGGCTCACTTTCACTTGAAGGTTCAATAGTCTTGTCGGCGTTTTTTGCGAAGAACTTTAGAGCTTTGAATAATTGCCCGAAATTGCGGCTTTTTTCTGCGGAGATCAAAGGGTTGATGGTCCTGAATGACTGACGTTTTGCGAAAATTAGCTATAGGGCTTTTGGGTTCATATCCTTATTTGAGTTTTTGGTCATGACTAAAACGCCTATACAGCGATTGGCACCTGTCAGGATTATTGACAGTGATGGTTTTGCTAATGGAGGGTAATGATTGACCCATTAACGTTACCAACCTGGCACAGTTTCTGCTCAAGGGGGTATAAGCGCAAATTTGCGCAAGCGGAGAAACAAGCCCTAAATATGGGCGCAGGCATCAATCTGGTGACGGAGTGGATTATGTTGAGTAGAAATCTTGGAACTGTGCGGAAGTTGTTATCCTTAGCTGTTTTAACGGGTGCAAGTCTTTGGTCAAACCTAGGACTAGCTCAAGGCCATAGCTACGTAAACTACATGCGTTCTAGTACGACTTCACATGTATTTATTCAGCAGTCGGTTGAAGGCGAATACGGCAAAGTCATTTCAAATGGAACAAAGACTGATGAGCAAGGCAATTCAGTAGGTACCACCCAGTCTCAATTCTGGAAAGGCTACGGCATCGGTACAGCGATCGGTCTAGAGATCATGAAATTTGTTCAATTCACGGCAGGTCATACATTTACAAATACGCGCTTCAGAGATGATGCTTTGGAACGTCTTTCAGGAAGTCGCCTGCACGCAGGACTAAGACTTTCATTTTTGGCTCCAGTCGGAAATTTAGAAGCAGGTGCTGGTCTTCTTGGCTCGCGTCTCGACTATCAAAAGCAACTTGAAAACGCTAGTTTCTATGGCAGCGGTATGTACTACTCACTTGGTATGAACTATTACATGAATAGCCAGGTGTCAGTATACTTCGAAGCAAAAATGAACCAAGAGCATTTAGTAAGAAGCAGCGGA
The DNA here is from genome assembly GCA_945862295.1 of Pseudobacteriovorax antillogorgiicola. Classification (GTDB taxonomy): domain Bacteria; phylum Bdellovibrionota_B; class Oligoflexia; order Oligoflexales; family CAIYRB01; genus CAMAXT01. Next base: position 4,565 of record CAMAXT010000132.1, on the reverse strand, counting down.
TCTTCTTCAGTTGGTAGCATGGATTCTAGTACGACTCTGATGGGCGCGGGATTTCGCATCTGGCTTTGATTTGAATGTCTAGAGAAAATACTTAGTGCCGAACAGAATCCGGGTCATACCCGGATTTTTATTTTAAGCTGTCTTTTCCGCTATTTGACGAAACTCGTTGACCCCCCATATCATCCCTGACACAGTAGTTTAGTTGAATTATCACGCAAAAAACTAGGGATTTATTGGAGGTTCATATGGCTCTCCGGAGTTTATACGCAGCAGTTTTAGCTGGCGCAGCTGGATTAATGGTTACAGGTTGCTTTGTGGAACCTGCAGATTCTAGAGCACCGGGCTCAGGTACGGATATTGCGAAGCCCGTGCGCGACGCCGATGCAGAAGCTGGTGTTTGCAGGTACGCAATAGGAAAAGGCTGTTTTGATGGCCACGTCATGAATAGAAAAGAATTCTTTATTGATGGACAGGAATTTTTCAATGCAGATGATTTAGCGCCTCGCTTCGCTGAACTCATCTCTATCAACTCTGATGAACTCAAACTTGTTGAAGGCGAAGAGTTCTCGATCAACTTGCTAAGCAAAGTTGATAACGACGGCTTTATGGAAGACTTCGAGTATGACATTACCGGAGAAAATGCGTTCGCGCGCCGCGGAAAAATCCTGAAAAACGGCAACTTTAGCGTCAACGACGTACCTCAAGGCTTTTACGACCTAAGAGTGCAGAAACCAATCAAGTTCAGCGTTACTGGCAAAGTGCAAACTCTTGTCACCAACCCTGATACTCCAGATGCAGAGCCAACTGTTAAGATCGAAGATATCACCCGTAACTTCTGTGCGACTTTGTACCAAGATACGTCGGTTGAAGTCATAAAAGGCAAAAGAGCTCAAGAAGCTTTGAATAACTACAAACTACATGTTACCGATACTGAGTGCGCAGCAGGTGGAAACCAAACTGCAATTTCAATTCGTAAATAGTCTAAGCATTTAGTAATTTTAAAAAAGTCCGGCTTGCCGGACTTTTTTTATTTAACAGGTTGGAACAGTCGTAGATAGTTGGTCCAGACTTGATCGCGAGCTTCCTCGATAGTCATCCCTCTGAATGAGGCAAGAAGTTTAATGGTCCCTAGGACGTTGGCAGGCTCGTTTCGTTCACCGCGTACAGGAGCAAGAAAAGGGGCGTCCGTTTCGGTCAAGATCTGCTCAAGAGGCAACAGCTTTAACATTTTCTGAAATGCTTCGTTGACGGCTGCGTTTGCTGGGATCGAAAAATACCAACCATGTTGCTCGGCAAACTTTTGTGCGAGTTTTACTTTTCCACCGAAACAATGAAAGTTGACACGTTTGACCTGCATCTCGGCAAGGATTTCGCCGGAACGCTCTTCGAGCTTTCTTGTGTGAATGATAATTGGCAAATCTGCGTCGAGGGCGATGTTGATTAAAGAGCGAAAGACGCGCTCTTGTTCCGCAAAAGTTTCTTCGGTTAGCCAGTAGGCATCTAGTCCACATTCGCCGATTGCATGCAGCTTCCCGTCTACGGCTTGCTCTCTGATAAAGGCGATTTCATCGTCTACCGAAAAGCGGGCAACAGGTAAAGCGAAGGTGTCTGGCAGAATATGATTGACCGCATCAATGGGATAGATGCCGAGTGCTGGTTTCACTTGGGGGTATTCATTCGCCATCGCAAGTATCCGGCGGTTTGATTCGGGCTCCAACCCATTAACGACAATCGCCCCGAGATTAGACGCGACGGCTCGTGAGATGACGTCTCGCCAATCATCTAAAAATTTTTCGTGAGTAAGATGTGTATGAACATCAACGTACATAAAAGAGCCAATCGAACATGTTTGCTATCCAAGTCTCAGTATAGGTCAGTGCTATTGTAAGGGAAAGAATAATAACCGATCAAACGCGCAGGCATTGACGGTCAGGGGAGAATTGATGCAGCATGAAGGGCAAAGTCTTTGTCTGATAAACGAATGTCTGTGGAACATGCGATGATTAAACCTATCTTGCTTCTTTTGATTTCTAACGTTTTCATGACCTACGCTTGGTACGGGCATTTAAGGGATCTTAGCACTAAACCGCTCTGGATGGCGGTGATCCTAAGTTGGATGGTCGCCTTTTTTGAATACTGCTTTCAGGTACCAGGCAATAGACTTGGGTTTGAGTATTTTACCTTACCGCAGCTCAAAGTCATTCAGGAGGTCCTTTATTGGTTTTTGTCGGATTTGCTTGGTTCTACATGGGCACAAAACCGACTTTAAACTATGTTTGGGCAGGGCTTTGCCTTCTCGGCGCAGTGTACTTCATTTTTAAAGACACACCGGTCACACCAGTTTGACCTTTGCGAACAAAATGGATTTATTATGGCATCGAGTAAAGAACCGCAATACCACTACAGTGAACAAGATGCAGCCGTTCGTAGTGCGATTGCAAAAGCGTTTATGGATCAGCGCTCTCGGTTAAACGGCATTGTCGCCGCTGCGGACAATAATCTTTTAAAGCGATTTTACAATATTGATCACAATACTTATTTAGAAGGTGAGATTCCTTCAAAGTACAAAGAACTCATGGGTCTGTCAGTCTCTGCAGCGCTTAGATGCGATGACTGCATCAACTACCATATCATCCAAGCCTGGCGCTTAGGTGCCAATCGCATGGAAGTAGAAGAGACTTTGAATGTTGCTTTGGTTGTTGGGGGAAGTATCGTAATCCCCCATCTTAGACGGGCTTATGACTTAATGGCTCAGCTCTTTGCGGGTGCCTAACTCTTCGCTCTTTTCTAGTATTTGGTCACTCGCAAGCGGAATGGAATTATCTAAAGACCAAGCCATCTCGGGAATATGATGCATAGATAACTGGAACTTACCTTCAGAGGCTTGTTTAAACACATTCTGCAATACGAGTTCTAATTTTGGTACTGTCATATGGACGGAGTCAGCATTTAGAGCGATATGGTAGGTAAGTGGCGTCTTAGAGCCGTTTGCTACAAAGCGGTCAAGAAACTTCGCCATCTGTTCAACTGTCACATAGTCCAAAGACGCAAGGCTTTGAGGAATTTCGGTTAGAACTGAACTGTGACTTGGCAGCGTGCCAGGCTGACTCAGAATATCTGCATTGGGCCATAGTTTGTTCACCCAGCCGAAGATGGGGAATTCGCGTAGATGCTCAGAAAGCAGTGATGGCGTGACCATTGAAAAGTCGTATTTGATACCGACGTCTTCAGCTGCCGTCATAATTTCAGGTGTTGCTAACCATCCGGTAACTTGCATGCCTTTCAGATTCTTGAATCCTTGTTGATCCATGACTTTTACAGATGTGTTGAAGATGCTCTGTACTTCTTTTGGCGTGTAGATACTTAGTGGGACTTCACCGCCGCAGTCATTGCCACAGCTTTTTTGACCTATTGACTCACCCCAAAAAGTAGGTGATGAGCGAAACAAAACCCCTGCCTCAGTAACAACGCTTTTCCATGGAGCGACCGAGAGACCAATATGATCGCCTGGACGGTGTATTGATTGGATGATGCTTTTGTTGTAGGCGGCTTTCGGCGATGTGAAATACGAAGGACTGACGAAGTGACTAACAGGGATTGTCGCATACTTACTGCGGAAATTCTTAAATGAATTCAAATTGAATTCGTTAACATTGGGACCGTCCCAAGCAAGAGAGATGAGCAGCCTGATTTCTTTGCCACTAGATGCCGACTCCGTAGCCTCCGCTCTTATCGGAGAAAACCGCGTCGCCATAAACGACTCTAGAGGGTGTGGTGTCATCGCACCAATACAGACAAAAATCAGAAAGAAGATCCAGCGCATAGGTCCACCAACTTCAACGATTGAAAGAGTTAATTACTTTTTTTGACGGCTTTTGCTTTTTACAGGAACTCGCACTTGTTGCGGCTTTTTAAGTCCGCCTAATAGTGGGAACAATAAAACTAAAATTACTAATAACAGCCCACCTGTACCAGCGCTTCCAGCAACCGATCCACACTTGTTGAATGGATTTTCGTTGCCCTTATCTTCTTTTTTCTCTGCGGGAATCTCACCCTCCGGCAAAGTATTTGATTGGGTTGTGCCTAGCAGTTGCGGGATATCTTTATCCAATTCAACATCTGAGATGAATTCACCAAGGCCGCGCGCCTCAGCAGCTGCTTTAATCTTCGCGCCGTAGGCGCTGTCGTAGAGTTCTTTATCAGCAGTGAAAAGTCCGAGCATGAGGTCACGGAAGCCACTGCTTTGTTGAAAGTAACCGATAGCACTCAAGGTCAACTTAGGAAGAACAGTGATTGGCACATCACCAGATTTCACGAGGTCCCAGAGCATACCTGAGATTAACTGACCGTGTAAGTGTCCTAGGCGGTTTCGAGAACCTGCCCATTGCTTCCAGACTTCATCCTGGTATTTTAATGTATTGATCGCTGTTCTGAGGCATTGGCCTTCAAGAATACAAGCACCACTTCCCATGGGACAGATGGACTCGCCAAGGCAACCGTCCTGAGTTCTAGAGAAAGCAAAAAAATCCGCTAAGCCTTCGTGGAGTACAAGAGACTCACCATCC
>CAMAXT010000131.1 GCA_945862295.1 Pseudobacteriovorax antillogorgiicola | reverse complement strand
TGCGGCACCGTGCAAAAATCAAGGCTATTCCCATTGCAACCCCCTAATTCCTCTGCTAATGTCAAAAAAATTTGCAGGGACATGGCTTTGCGCCATTGCCCATATTATCCCCGATCATTTCTCATGATGTTCATGGTCTCGGAAGATTTCTTCAGGAATTTAATATGATGGACGAATCCTCAATCGAGGCGGTGCGGAACCGAAAAAACCAAAAGCTTTTCATTCTAGTCGATGACACTTTGGACATGCGTTACAAAGTGATCAATCCTGAGGGTGAGACTTTGATTTTGCCGGATGTTCTCTTTGAAGAAGATCCAGTGACCGTTCCAGCTAGTAAGTGTGTGGATGAATTTTCTGAGGTTCAACTTTCAAATTATGTTGAATACAAAAGTAAAGAAGCACAAGCTGCGCGTAAACAAGCCGAGCGTAAGCCTGAGCCTGTGCGCACTACAGTTGTTCCACCGAAAGTACAAGCGACCCCGCGCAAAAAAGTGGTCCCTGTTTCAACCAAGCGTGGACTAGGAGCTAGTTGGACAGGACAAAAACTAACATTTTATAAGCACAAAATAGAGCCTTTAGCGCCAAAGCAGACTTTCCGCGTAGTCCTTGATGGTGTCGGAACGTTTGAAATCACCAAAGAAGAATTTTTAGCGCAATTTAACGACGCTGTGATGTCGCAAAAATATCGTGCTGAGGGTTACTACACATATATGGCGTTGCCTGAGAAAGCCCGCAAGTACATCAAGTCGTGACCAAGCTCTATGGAACAAAAACCTAAAAAACCGATCACCCGTGAGGGATTTGGGCGCCTCGCGGCCGAGCACGACGAGTTGTTACTAGTTGAACGACCAAAGGTTGTTAACGGAGTGCAAGTTGCCGCCGCCGAAGGCGACCGTAGCGAAAACGCTGAGTACATCTACGGGAAAAAACGCCTTCGTGAGATTGATAAACGCCTGCGGTATCTTGGTGGTCTGCTCAAGGACATAAAGCTGGTTGATCCTGAGTATCTGGAAGGACCTAAAGTCTGCTTTGGCTCAACAGTGACCGTGACTGATGAAGACGGATTGGACCGCACCTACACTATCGTTGGCGAAGGTGAAGCTGACGGCAATTCGATTTCATGGCTTTCACCAGTGGCAAAGGCCCTTTTGGGCAAAAAAGTCGGCGATGTCGTGCTAGTACGGCGGCCGGCCGGCGAAATCGAATTCGAAATCAGCAACCTGCACTTCGGAGGCCGCCATTACAAGCTGCCGCCACCCGTTCGCCCAAAGTAATACCCGCGCAACCCCGAATTAATTCTCCGTTAAACGGGTTCCGCCCCGTATGCCGCCATGCTATCGTTACTGCCATTACCAACGACATCGAAAAACTTAATCGCGCGTATTCTGACAGTTGTGACAAATGCGCTGATTGGAAACATAGACGGAGTCACCATGAAGTTCTGCATCCTTGGACCTGTAACCTTACTTGCCTCAGTCGTTCTTAGTACCACTAGTTGCCGGACCTCAAACAGCGACAATGATTCTACCCTACTCGACAACACCACTGGGATCAGTGCTCCGTTCGCTAGTGGTGATGCGACAGATGCCAAATGGGCGATCCGTTTTAATTTCCCTGAATGCGATCACCAAGGTCAAAAGAAAGGAGCATGGTGCGAATCAACGAACGCCACGGCATCAACAAAGAAAAACGGCGTCGAAGATCACCTGCGCGCTTGGATCGAAAATCCAAAGATCAAAGTCATCAAAATGGCTTATTTTTCCTTCTCAAACAAGACCGTGGTCGAGATGCTTTGCGATGCAGCCATAGGCCGCGGCTTAAAAGCCGTCTTATACATCCACGGTCAAAGTATCGTCGATAACGTTAATACTCTGAAAAACTGCTCACCACAAAACATCCAAGTGATCGAACGCGGTACCACCTTTGGGACAAATGATGGCTACCTTCAGCATGCTAAGATTTTTCTAGCTAGCGAAGTCGACGTCACAAAACCATTGGCTGACCTGCAGGGACAAGATGCCCTAGACCTTGAAGCCAGCACTCTATATATCGCCTCTTCAAGCGCTAACATGTCGTCTTTCGGTACCTCACTGCACTTTGAAAACTGGATGTTCTTAGACGCGAAAGCTAACTCGCAGGTTGCTCAAACAAACCTATGCTTTTTTAAAGCGATTGAAGACATGACTGGCACTGATCGCGATTCTTTCGCACTCATCTACAAAGACTGCCGGGAAAAAATCACCGCAGCGAAAAACGACGAGATTGTTTTCTATCCTGTACCGCATGGCAAAATTAATCCGGAAGCTTATAAAGAGATGCTAGATCTCATCAAAAACTCGACGGTTTCTATCAAAGTTGGCATCCACAGGTTGACCGCATCTGGCGTATTTAAGGCACTTGCAGAGCGAGCAACGAAGATCCCAGTTAACGTCATACTAGACGATGACATTTTAAGAACTGGTGTGAAAAACGGTGGTAAGGCTCTCGATGTTGGCGCTAACGATGTGCAAGCATACCGCACGGTCCGAGATGCTGGGGCAAGCGTTGTATTTATGGAAACGAATGCGGATACGACGACGCACCTATTTCACAACAAATTCATGGTTTTTGACGAGAAGGTTTTATTTGCGGGAGCGGGGAATTTTACAGCGACGTCGTTGAATACGTTTAACAACGGCAATATTGAGCATTTCTATATTATTAGGAAGCCGGAGATCGTCAAAGCTTACAGTGAGGCATTTGCTAAGTTACAGGCGTTAGCGACGCCTGCGGCTCAGCACGCGGTGGGTGCTAACGTTGAGCGCGGTGTAAAATGTAACGGTCTTTGTGAGTTTACGGACTGATTTTTAAATGGGAATGGATATAAAAAAGACGCCTTTTGCTGGGGCGTCTTTTTTTTTAACCGAAAAACCAGCAATAAAGGGCTGGTTTAAGCTTTGCATTTGTGACCGGGATTCATGTAGGAACCGCATTTCGGGCAGAGATCGATGATTTTCTTTTCGGCGCCGCCGGCAACATTACCGAAACCGCCGACTTGGCCCATATTCTTTGCGATAAAATCCGTGGCTACCCGTCGAACTTTACTACTTACAAATTTGACAGCGATAAGAACAATGATAACCGGCAAGAGCATGCGCACGAGTGGCAGAAGAGAGGCTAAACCGCCGCGCGACAGTAGCAGTCCACCGAATAGACAACCTAGGGCAAGGAGCGACCATTTATATTCTGAAAGTTGTTTTAGCATAGGTTTCCTTAAGCAAGTGCCTCTTGTACCCTTGGTCTCGTCCGGCAGGCCAGGAGGAGTCCAAAGAGCAACATACAAGCACCGGTGATGCCACCACTAATCCAAAGTGTCAAACGCCCTTCTGGGACGCCGGCAACATTTATCGTGAATGCCTCGCCTGTTTTCAAAATATTCTTGGAAACATAGGGTTGGTACTGGGGGTCTGGACGCTCTTCGTCGTTGCCTAAAACCAGGCCTTCAGACTGGATTTGGGTGCCGCTATCCCGGGGTACAAGCAGCGTAAAGCTATCGATATCCATCTGCGGCTTAAAGGAAACTTCGGCGCGGCCAAATTTTGACGGCACACGGAATCCAATGCTGACAACGTTTACACCGGGTGCAAATTCTTTTTCGACCATCAGACCAGAGTCGGTAAGTAAGACTTCTTCCTTGGTCACACCTTCCTGCGGAAAAAAATCAGTCATCTGCGAGGGCATCATAATATTTACTTTTAAAGATGATGGAGCCGCATCTTTATTATTCACCGCGAAAACATAGCTACCCCAAACCGTGTCAATACCGGTCCGGAGTATAACCAAATGCTTAGATGTCACATAAATTTCTGCCATGCCACTAGGAGCAAAAACCGCGAAGGACAGTAGCAACAATAAAATGCGCATAGATCACCCGTTTCCTTTCGTAGCGCTGCTTGGACCAGCGGCAGTCAGGTTCGAAATCTTTTCTAGATAATCGAGTCGACGAGCTGCATCGACGTAACGGTTAACTAGAAAGAGCCTTCTTTTTTCCCAGGCAAGAGCTGAAAGGCTCCCGCGTTTGAACGCCGCATCTTCATCGATGTAGCGTTTTACCAGACTGTCTTTGAGGGATTTAAGTAGATTTGGATCGTTGATTGAAGACCCTTGCGAAAGTGCAGAGGCATCTTTAGCGAAGAAAGGCGCGACAAGGACAATGAGTAGTATGAGCGAGATCGCTATCGATATGACAATCATTTTACCCCCATCGCGTGACGCAGCATGTCGATGCGTTGATTCATTTCAGCGACAATCTCGTCAGACGGACGCACCTTAACGTTTGAGTCAACTTTTTTACGGCGCCAAACCAGCAGCCAAACTAGGAATGGTCCGATGGTCAAAAGAGCTAACGGCACAATCCACGCAAGAAGGTTCAAACCTTCTTTTGGCGGTGACCTAAGAATCCAAGGACCGTAACGCTCGGTGAAATACTTAAGAATCTCATCCTTTGACTTACCGGCGTTTACTTGCTCTAAAACGATATCTTTGATCTGAACGGAAAATTTTGCATCCGATTCCAGAACACTCAATCCAGTACATGTGGGGCAACGAAGCTCGTAGGAAATATCTCGAAACTCAGTACCCACCTTACCTTCGCTTGGATAGATCTTTTTTACAGCGTCTTCGGCCTGCAAAAAGCCAGAAGAACAAAAGAGGCCAAGGGTCAAAATCAAAGTTCTAAACATCATGCTCATGCCTCCATCGCGCGGATTGCGTCGCGGCTACGGTTACCACGGTATGGATCAAAGATAGCAATCAACCCGCCAAGAACCATGATGAAGGTTGCTGTCCAAACAAGACGGACAGTAGGATTGATATGCATTTCAAAGGTCGCTCTTTTTCCACTCTCTTTGTCGAAATCTGAGAGTGTCACATAGATGTCGTGCCAAAAGCGGCTAAAGACACCGACTTCGTGGTGGAGTTCCTGGGAGGTCGGATATTTTGATCGTGCTGCCCAGAAATCACCGATAACTCGCCCGCGGTCTGCGACCGTAAAATGCGCTTGGTAGTGCGTGGTGTTTTCTACTTCCGCAATTTTCAAACCATCAAACGTCAAATTGTAGCCGTAGAGTTCAACCACTTCACCTTCTTGCAACGTCGCGACCTTGGTCACACCGCGGTAATTTCCTAGAAAACCTAAAATCATGACCATCATGCCGACATGGGCGACGTATCCGCCGAAATACCCTAAATTTCGCTTCATAAACAAAGACACGCTAAAGCTTAGGTCTTTCATCCGGAACCAAAGATCCCAAGATAAACAAATGATCGTCCACATGCAGAGGTAGATCCCTACCACTTGCGCCCCTAAGGCAAACATCTTTTGCGTCTGCATCACTTGCCCTTGGTAGATGAAACCAGCGGCAGGAATAAGAGCAATCAAGGCTGAGCTACCCATGATGAGTTTACCATGCGGGATTTTTGCAGTCTGATAACGCATCAAGTTACCGACAGCAATAGACACAGTGATACCCAGACCTATCCACGGTGCGAAGGCATTGAAGTACGGTGCTTGCACAGTTGTGCGCTCACCGGTGAGCGCCTCCGAGATAATTGGAAAAAGCGTACCAACACAAACAATCGCAACGAGTGTTAGTAGGAGAAACTGAGTGACTACAAGAGCAGATTCTTTTGAAACACCCCAGACCTTATCGGTATCAGGTGGCAAAATCGAGTGTGCCCTAACACCGTAGAGCACAGCAACGATAAGCAACATACCGGAGAGAAAGTAGAGATACTCGGGACCAATTGGCGATTCCGCAAATGAATGTACCGACGAAATGATGCCGGAACGTGTGATAAACGTGCCAAAGAAACTAAAGAAAAACGCCAGAAAAGCTAAAATCAATGTGAATCGCTTCAACTGCCCGAGTTTATCTTGTACTACCAGTGAATGCAGAAGTGCCGTCGCAAATATCCATGGGATGAAACTAGAATTTTCAACTGGATCCCACGCCCAATAACCGGCCCAACCAAGTTCGACGTAAGCCCAACGGCCACCAAGAATGATGCCGGCTGTCAGTGCGCACCAGGCGAATAGCGTCCAGCGGCGGGTAGTTTTCAACCAACCCTCAGTGATGTCACCAAAGCCAAGAGCTGCGACTGCGTATGCAGCTGGGATTGCAAGGGCGGTGTAACCCGTAAAGAGGGTCGGCGGATGGATTGCCATATAGGGATTCTGCAAGAGTGCGTTCATACCTTGGCCATTCTCTAAAGCAGGAAACATCCGCACAAAAGGATCAGAGTGAGAGATCAGAAGGTAGTACATCCAGCACATAACGGCCTGCAAACTGGCAGCGACGTACGGCATAATGTGCTCGTTGTCTTTACTATGGGTCCAGATTGCTATCGCTGAGAACACGGAGATAAGCAGCGTCCAGAGCATATGGGACCCTTCAAGAGAGCACCAAAATGCAGTAAAGGTAAAGAGCATAGGTAAGTCATTACTGGAATTTTTGTAAATGTATTCAACTGAATAGTCGCGTTGGA
>CAMAXT010000130.1 GCA_945862295.1 Pseudobacteriovorax antillogorgiicola | reverse complement strand
AAGGTGAAAAAAGGCACTAAGCACAAAGCTGTCGTTGTGCGCACCGCTAAAGACATTCAGCGTGAAGATGGTTCTGTAATTCGCTTCGACGAAAACGCATGCGTTCTCATCAAGGGCAAAGATAATGAGCCAGTGGGAACACGTATCTTTGGACCAGTAGCTCGCGAAGTCCGAAACAGTGGCTTCCTCCGCATCGCGTCTTTGGCGCCAGAAGTACTATAATTAACACAAATTCTCAGAGAGTTTTTTCATGACATACGTGCCGACATTAAAAAAGACTTACGAAGGCTTCAAGGGCGCATTAGGCAATGAGCTTGGTATCACTAACTCAATGCGTATTCCTCAAGTGAAGAAGATCGTCCTTAACATTGGTCAAGGCGATGCAACTCAGAATATCAAGTCCCTCGAAGGCGCAATAGCAGACATGACCGCAATTGCTGGGCAACGTCCGGTAACTACCAAAGCAAAGAAGAGTATCGCGACATTCAAACTTCGTGAAGGTATGCCGATCGGTTGTACTGTTACTCTTCGCGGCGAGCGCATGTACGAGTTTCTCGATCGCTTTATTAATATCACTGTTCCGCGTATCCGCGACTTCCGTGGTTTCCCACCTAAGGCTTTTGATGGCCGTGGAAACTACTCAATCGGGATCAAAGAGCAGATCATCTTCCCTGAGATCGACTACGATAAAGTCGACAAGGTTAGAGGTATCGGCATCACTGTGGTCACCAATGCAGAGACTGATGTCGAAGCAAAGGCGTTGTTGGACAAATTTAACTTTCCGTTCAGGAAGTAATTTTAAAGCCAGGAGTTAATATCAATGGCCAAAACAGCCTTGATCGAAAAATGTAATCGCGTTAGCAAGAAAATCAGCGCGCGCAAAGAGGCTTTGCTGAAAGAATGCAAAGAGAAGAAAGTCAAATGGCGGGATGTCAAAGGACGTCTGAAGTTTTCCAGCCGTGTTTATACACGGTGCAACAACTGCGGAAGACCAAAGGCTGTCTATCAAAAATTTGGTATTTGCCGTATTTGCTTCCGTAACTTTGCGCTCAACGGACTTCTTCCTGGCGTAAGAAAAGCGTCCTGGTAAGACAACTAATTAGCGAATGCTAGGGGATATTTGAATGAAAACTACTGATCCAATCGCAGATCTTTTGACCCGAATCCGTAACGGACAACGGGCGAAGCTTGAAGTGGTTTCGGTACCAGCATCTAAGATGAAGATTGGTATCGTTCACTTGTTAAAAGAAGAAGGCTTTATCCGCGCATACAAATGTATCCGCGATGAGAAGCAAGGTGTAATCAAAGTTGCACTGAAATACGACGACGAAGGTAAAGCTGTGATCAACACGTTGATCAGAATCAGCAAGCCAAGTCTTCGCCGTTACGTAGCTACTTCCAAAATCCCATTCGTTAAAAATGGTTTTGGCACAGCGATTCTTTCGACTTCTAAAGGCCTTATGACTGACCGCCAAGCGCGTCAGTCAAACCTTGGTGGCGAATTGATTTGCACGGTTTATTAATTCATCGCCCACGCGGGTGATTTTTTGGAGACATACAGATGTCACGTATTGGAAAACAGCCGATTGCGATCCCAAAAGGTACGCAGGTCACTGTCACAGGACAGAAGATTAGTGTAAAGGGTGCGAAAGCAACTCTTACTCGCGACGTTCATCCTGAAATTGGCATTAAAGTCGAAGGCGATAAAATCGTTTTAGCGCCAAAGTCAGAAGCAACAAACTCTGGAAAATTTCACGGCCTCACGCGGACTTTGGTCAGCAACATGGTAGCCGGTGTTACAACAGGTTTTGCAAAGCGCCTCAAGCTTGTTGGTGTTGGTTACAAAGCCGCAGCAGCAGGTAAAGGTTTGACTCTTAACCTTGGTTATAGTCATGCAATCAACTTCGACGCCCCTGCTGGTATCGAGTTGAAAGTTGAAGGTCCAACAGTCGTCATCGTTTCGGGTGCCGATAAAGAGTTGGTTGGTCAAGTTGCAGCGAAGATCAGAAGCTTCCGCGCTCCCGAGCCATACCATGGTAAAGGTGTTCGCTATGAAGATGAGAAGATCGTTACCAAAGTTGGTAAATCAGCTGGTAAAAAATAATCGAATTTAACATACGGATTTCAGATTATGGCAAAGACATCAGAAAGATTAAACCTGCGTACGCGCAGAAAAATGAGAATCAGAAAGAAAATTTCTGGGACTACAGCTCGTCCAAGATTGTCTGTGTTTCGTTCTGACACGCATATCTATGCTCAGGTCATCGATGATTCTGTTGGCGCAACTTTGGCATCTGTAAGCTCCTTCGAAAAAGGTGCTCACAAAAGAGCGAATGTTGGCGTTTGTTCGGACCTTGGTAAGGCTCTTGCGGAGCGTTGCAAAGCGAAAAACATCACTACTGTTGTCTTCGATAAGAACGGGTTTACATATCATGGTCGCGTCAAGGCACTTGCAGATGGTGCTCGAGAAGGCGGACTTCAGTTTTAATTAAAGCGTTAAACGCATTATTTGTGAGGATATCGCGTGGTAAGGGAAAATAGAGAAGCCGAAGCGTTACAGGACCGAGTTGTACACATCGCACGAGTTGCGAAAGTTGTAAAAGGCGGACGCCGATTTAGCTTTAGTGCTCTCGTTGTCGTCGGTGACGGCAAAGAGAAAGTCGGATTTGGCCTAGGTAAGGCTGCCGAAGTTCCTGACGCTATCCGTAAAGCTTCTGAGCAAGCAAAAAAGAACATGCAAAGAATCGTCACTGTCGAAGGAACTATTCCTTTTGAAGTGATTGGAAGATACGGCTCTTGCAGCGTTGTCATGAACCCCGCCCAAAAAGGAAAAGGGATCATCGCTGGTGGTGCAGTGCGCATCATTACCGAACTTGGTGGCGTACGCGATATCGTATGTAAAGTTCACGGTACAAAAAATTCCGGTGCAGTTGTTCGCGCTACTCTTGATGGTTTGAGACAGCTCCATACTATCGAAGATTACGCAGCGCGTCGCGGAATCGACCCGACCACAGCTCAACAAAATCCGCACGCTTCTAAACAAGAAAAGAAAGCTGCGAAAGCAAAGAAATAATTAGTTTGATCGAAGGGGCAAAAGCCAATGTCATACATCGTCGTAACTCAAAGCCGCAGCTTGATCAGTGAACCAGCAAATCTTCGGAGAGTTGTTAAAGGTTTAGGTCTAGGCCGCATTGGTAAGACTAAGAAGCACAAAGACAACAACTGTATTCGTGGAATGATTAACAAGGTTAAACACTTGGTTAAGTACGAATTGACTACTAAGTAATCGATAACGCCGAGATATATATTTTCAGGTGAGTGAATATGACAGAATCTAAAAACGAAATGGTAAATTTAGGTAATCTTTCTCCGGCAGCGGGTTCGCACCGTACAAAGAAACGCCTTGGTCGTGGTATCGGAAGTGGTCTTGGTAAGACTGCTGGTAAGGGACACAAAGGTCAACGCGCTCGTAAGAGTGGCAACGTCCGTCCTGGATTCGAAGGCGGTCAAATGAAACTATATATGCGTTTGCCAAAACGCGGTTTCACAAACAACTTCCGAATTGATTACAATGTAGTCAATCTCGATAATCTCAAGTCTTTCGCAGCTGGCGCAAAGGTCGACTACAAAGCATTGGAAGATGCCGGGTTGATTCGCGTCAAAGGCTGGCCAGTAAAGCTTCTTGGACGTGGCGAACTCTCTAAGAAACTAGAGATCTCAGTCCATAAAGTTAGCGACGGGGCAAAAGCAGCAGTTGAAAAAGCCGGCGGAACCCTTAGGATAATCGAAAAGGCATGATACTTTGCGATTAACTTTAGGTTTGTACCTGGATTGAGGAGCTGCGGACGTGGGTCAAAGGATTGAAAAGCTGCCGGAAGGAACCCTGAATCATCTTCAGAAGAAGATTCTTTTCACATTGGGCTTTCTTGCTTTATTCAGAATTGGTGTTCACGTTCCTATTCCTGGTGTCGATACCGTTGCGTTGTCTGACTTTTTCAAGGGTCAGGGCGGCAACTTATTCGGCATGTTCAACGTATTTTCTGGAGGTGCACTCGAGCGCTTTTCAGTTTGCGCATTAGGCGTAATGCCATACATCTCCGCTTCTATTATTTCCCAACTACTTACAGTTGTGGTCCCCCATCTCGAGCAGCTTTCTAAAGAAGGTGATGCTGGACGTAAGAAAATTTCACAATACACAAGATACGGCGCGATGGTTCTTGCGGTGATTCAAGGAACTATGATTGCTAATACACTTGCAGGATCAACTTTCGGTGCAAGAGCTCTTGTTCTCAATCCGTCATTCGCATGGACATTCGTGACAGTTCTGTCTTTGACGGCTGGTACTGCTTTCGTCATGTGGCTTGGTGAGCAAATCACTGAACGCGGCGTCGGTAACGGTATGTCACTTGTTATCTTTGCTGGTATCGTTGCTACGATTCCACAAGTTATGACCAACACCTACCAACAGTATACAAACGCAGAGATGGACCTAGGTCGGATTCTTCTCATCATTGGTATCTGCTTTGCAATCACGGCAGCGGTAGTATTTATTGAACAGGGTGCTCGGCAGATACCGATTCAGTATGCGAAACGCCAAGTCGGTAATAAGGTTTACGGTGGGCAAAATTCTCACCTTCCCGTTCGCGTTAATGCAGCAGGCGTTATTCCTCCGATCTTCGCAAGTTCATTACTTCAATTTCCAGTAACTCTTCAGAGCTTCTGGCCGGATACAGCAATTGGAACCTTCATGGGTACTTTGTTCTTCCCTGGCGGTTGGTTCTATAACTTCGTTTATGTTGTAATGATTGTTTTCTTTGCTTTCTTCTATACGTCCATCACTTTCAAAGCGGACGATATTGCTGAAAACTTAAAAAAACATGGTGGATTTATTCCTGGTATCCGTCCGGGTGCGCGAACTGCGGAGTTCCTCCACAAAGTAGTTAACCGTCTTACTTTGAGCGGCTCTCTCTACTTGGCAGCATTGTGCGTCATTCCAACAATTCTAACTGGACGCTTTAACATTCAGTTTTACTTCGGTGGTACAAGCTTATTGATCGTGGTTGGCGTAGCTCTTGAGACATTCCGTCAGATCGATGCACACCGCCAATCTCTCAGGTATGACACCTTCCTAAAAGGTTCTGCTATTCGTCCCAGAGGGGGCAGTAGTCGGGCATGATTGTTGTTCTGACAGGCGCTCCAGGCGCAGGCAAAGGCACCCAGGCGGATATGCTGGCTGAGAAGATCGGCCTCAAAAAGCTATCTACGGGTGATGCTCTCAGGAAACACGTTAAGGAAGGTACTGATATCGGCAAGATTGCCGGTGCCATCATGGAAAGAGGCGAACTTGTCCCTGATGATGTTTTGTTTAAGATTTTGAAAGCTGAGTTGGACGGTGTTAAAGCTGACCAAATTGTTTTACTCGATGGCTACCCGCGAAACCTGTCACAGGCCGAGACTCTTCAGACTCTCAAAGACCGCCATCCGGTCAAAGCGGCGATTCACCTAGACGTGGACCGATCTGCCTTGATATCGAGACTCAGTGGACGTCGTGTGTGCGGATCTTGTGGTGCTACCTACCATGTGAGCACCAACCCTTCTAAGAAAGAAGGCATCTGCGATAAGTGTGGTGGTGAACTTGCCCAGCGCAAAGACGACAAGCCCGAAAGTGTGGCTGTCAGGCTGGACGTCTTTGAGAAGACCACCAGACCAATTCTAGAATTTTATGGGGCCAGAGGCCTTTATAAACAGGTGAAGGGCGAAGGCCTACCATCTGAGATATATGAAAGACTGTCCAAGCTGATCAAGGCCATTTAGCCAATTCAGCTACAATCTCAGGAATGTACGGCTGCAACGTAAACACTACGTCTGCCAGTCGTTTACGGTCTTGATGACAATCTGATTATGCTATAGTGTTGCGCAGATTTTTGTGCTATAAGCCCACTTTCGTGGGATTTATATAGAAGTTGCCGGAATTACAAGTGATTGTGTGAGGTTGCATGCCTAAAGAGGACGTCATCGAGGTTGAAGGAACGGTTAAAGAACCTCTACCGAACGCGATGTTTAAAGTAGAACTCGAAAATGGGCACGAAGTTCTGGCGCATATTAGTGGGAAAATGCGAATGCATTTCATCAGGATTCTTCCTGGTGACAAAGTAAAGCTGGAAATATCCCCGTATGACTTAACCAGGGGCAGAATTGTTTACCGGTCGAAATAATTACCGGTAGCTGACATAGAGGGTGGAAATGAAAGTTCGAGCAAGTGTAAAGCCAATGTGTGACAAGTGCAAAGTCGTAAAGCGCTCTGGTGTAGTGCGAGTGATTTGCGAAGTCAAAAAGCACAAACAGCGTCAAGGTTAATCTATAAATTACGGACTGCATGATAGCAGGTCCTGACTGACTAGGAGTCTTCTAATGGCACGTATTGCAGGCGTCGATTTGCCTCCAAACAAGCGCATCGACATCGCGTTAAGGTCCATTTATGGAGTTGGCGCAGTTGTAAGCAAGAATATTGTTGCTACAGCAAGTCTAGATCCGAACATGAAAGCCGCTGACC
>CAMAXT010000129.1 GCA_945862295.1 Pseudobacteriovorax antillogorgiicola | reverse complement strand
TCAATTTGGATGGCCCGCTGAAAAATCTGATTTTACTTCAAAATAGCCGGATTTTAATTCGGATGTAATTCGGGGCAGATCCTTCGCCTGCGGCTCAGGACACGATTTTGCTGAAAAAGGCTTTAGCCTTTTTCAGCAAAATCTAATTATATTCCGTAGTGGCAATCACTTCTAAGAAGATCTCTTCTCTAACATTTTCCCGTGGTTCAATACATTCAGCTTTAATGCCGTAAAAATCCCGATTTATGGATAGCGGTCTCGCGCGCCATGTAACTGCGTTCAGTACCTAAAAGTGCTTCTAGAACCAGGAATGGACTGGCAGGTTGGCCGTCTTTCGCCACCATTGAAAACGCTAGATCGCCGCCTATCAAGCGCATCGACTCGATCGTAGGTCGGACGTTGATCGTAGATTGGTGTCGCTCGCCATCCTTAGATTTGCGTTCTTTGGTGACAATGACTTCGCTTGCATCGGTGAAATGATCGACTCTATTTGCAATATCGGTTGCACTGAAGCCCCACTTGCTCATGTCATATTCAGAGACTTTGTAGCTGATGGTCTTTAAAATTGCTGTGATGCCGGGCGCACCGTGATCGAGAATCTGTCCGGTTAAAATTGCAAGATCTGGTGGTAAAAATTCATTTGTCTTTGTGATGACTTCGTCAACGCTTAGGTTTGTCTTGAGGTAGATGTCGAAAAGTTCACTGCGAGAGATAACTCCTAGAGGGAGTGCGGGTCCGTTTGATAACTTCGGTCGGGGTCGAATTCCTGCATCATACTCAACTAAAATATTTGCGCGTTTGAAGGCTTTTACAAATAGATTTTTCAAATCGATCGTCGACAGAAGGCGGGTAGCACCAACTTTTTGGTGCTGAAATCTATAGTTCGCGGATTTCAGTGCTTCGTCTGTATTTTTCGCATCAATGCGGGCACGTTTTTCTATATGTTGCGGATTTCTATAGATCACCGGCGCAACTTTGGTCTTTTCGTTGCAAAGCCCGCATTCATGACAGCTCGAGAACGAACAATCTTCCGTGGCAATGCCGTAGATAGCTTTCTGGTATTCGTTTTTAAAAAATCGAGGGTGAATGCCTGCGTAGATGCGGTGCCATGGCAAGCGCTCATCGAGATCTCTTAGCCGACCTGCTTCATGTATAAGGTCGACGTTGTATGCTTCGCTGATCTGTTTCGCCGCGTCATTCCAAATATTGACATCGAGTTTGTCCTGCCAACAGTCAAAGACAGCACCATTTTTGTAAGCGAGTTCTACAATGTCAGCGTAGCGACGGTCAGAACGAGCGAACAAACCTTCAACAAAGGTGCTATCTGGTGCATGACTTCGAAAGCTGATTTGCTTTTTATAGAAGATGTGATCACGGACTAGTTTTTGTTTTCTTTTGATTTCATCGGCTGAGATTTGTTCGTGCCATTGAAATGGCGTCTGCGGCTTGGGAACAAAGTTAGAAACTGAGACGGTAACCTGCCGTCTGCCGGGAATATCAGAAGTCTTACGAACGACAGAGTTTGCTAACTCTGCGATAGCGATAACATCGGCATCGGTCTCGGTAGGTTGTCCAATCATGAAATACATTTTGATGGTTTGCCAGCCGTTGCGATATAGCATCCTGGCTGTTTCAACGACTTCTTCTTCTGTGAAGTTTTTGTTGATGACGTTTCTTAGACGCTGGGAGCCGGCTTCAGGTGCAATGGTGAAGCCGGATTTTTTTTCTTCCTTTAAGACATCGAGATACTCTTCTTCTAAAGCTTCGAGCCTTGTCGACGGCAGGGAAACCGAGAGGTGTTGTTTTTTGTATGTATCAATGACCGATTTCATCACGGGATGAATATGTGAATAGTCAGCGGATGAAAGTGACAATAGTCCTATTTCGGAAATTCCCGTCGCTGCAACGCTCGATTCAATGATGCTAAGAACTGTATTTGGGTTGCGCTCCCGTCGCGGGCGGTAAATATATCCGGCCTGGCAAAACCTGCAGCTACGTGTGCAGCCTCGTTGGATTTCAACACTGACTCTCTCATGCACTGGTTTTATCGCTGGCGTCACTGGTTTGCGTGGATATGCCGCTTTGTCGAGGTCAGCGATGATGCGGCGTTCGACCCATTTTGGTGCGCCATCCAGGGGTTCTAGTTTTTGGAACCGGCCTAGATCGGAGTATGTGGGTTGATACATGTTAGGGACGTAAATGCCCTGGATCTTGCCAAGATCTGTAAGTTTTGAGTTTCGATCGCCTGAATTTGATTTCAGAACGTCTAAAACCTCTAGAATAACTTCTTCACCCTCACCGATGACAAAAAAGTCGAAAAACGGCGCAACCGGTTCTGGATTATAGACACAAGGTCCACCCGCAAAAATGAGCGGATCGTTGGCTTTGCGGTCGGATGAACGTAAGGGTATCTGGGCTAAATCAAGCATGTAGAGAACGTTGGTATAGCAAAGTTCGAACTGCAGCGTGAATCCGATGCAATCAAAGTCTTTTAAAGGTCGCTCTGACTCTCGCGCTAACAGCGTTTGACCTGTTTTTTTCAGAAGCTCACCCATGTCAGTGAGCGGTGCGTAAACGCGGTCACAGAGAAAGTCAGGCTGCTCGTTGACGACGTGATAGAGAATCTGCATGCCGACATTAGACATGCCGATTTCATAGGCGTCAGGAAATGCTAGGCACATGCTAACTGCGGCGGATTCAAACGGTTTCCGGTAGGTGTTTTCTTCGTGTCCAACGTATTGATAGGGCCGTTGGACAGATTCTAGATTGCTGTAACCTGTCATTTTGAACCGGAGCTCGGCTGTCCTTTTTGAAATTTAAACCAACTGCGCAGATATGTGAAAGCAGTGATCAGTTGATTGTCATCACGAATCGCTTCGGGCCATTTTTCAGTGATATGGGCGACGTCGGTTTCTTTAGCGATGTCGCTTAAATCTTGGCTTTCGATGTGACCTTCAAGATCGGATTCTTTACGGTCAGTTTTAGCATCAGCGGCTGGAGGAGTTGCGTCTTTTGTTTTAACGACTTTTTTATAAGGGACAACAATGTCAGGTGTGATGCCTTTTGCCTGGATACTGCGGTCTTTTGGTGTGTAGTATCGTGCTACAGTTAGTTTAAGACCTGAGCCATCAGGAAGAGACATTAGGGTTTGTACTGAGCCTTTACCAAAGCTTGTTGTACCCATGATGATTGCTCGTTCATGATCTTGCAGTGCTCCAGCGACAATCTCAGAAGCACTTGCAGACCCCGCATTCATCAAAATGACGATCGGAAAGTCAGTGTAGGTTCCTCTTTTGGTTGCGAATTCGCGCTCGATCTTAGACCGGTCGCGGCCAACAGTCGAAACGATAACGCCGCTGTCGATAAATAGATCGCAGACTTTTACAGCCTGGTCGAGAAGCCCACCAGGATTGTCCCGCATGTCCAGAACCATGCCTTTGAGACCGGTATTCTTTTTGAGAACTTCACCGAGCTCTTCGCCAGTGTTTTCTTGAAAGCTTGAGATACGAGCGTAAAGAATGTTTTCTGCCAATGACTGCGAACGAACCGATTTAACTTTGATGATTTCGCGAGTCAGTTCGAATTTTATCGGTTCTTTAGCGCCTTCACGCCTGACGATGAGTTTTAGT
This sequence comes from Pseudobacteriovorax antillogorgiicola, assembly GCA_945862295.1. GTDB lineage: Bacteria > Bdellovibrionota_B > Oligoflexia > Oligoflexales > CAIYRB01 > CAMAXT01. The sequence continues at coordinate 3,028 of CAMAXT010000129.1, read as the reverse complement.
GTTGAGCCTGGCTCGCCGCGCATTAAATCAACCGCATCGCTTGCTTTGATCTTTGCGAGCGATGTGCCGTCGATGGAAATAATTTCGTCGCCTGATTTTACGCCTGCTACATACGCAGGAGTGTCTTCAATAGGTGATACAACGATTAGCTTGTTGTTTTCTTGCGAGACAATAATACCAACGCCACCAAACTTACCTTGAGTATCAATGGTGAGCTGTTCGAAGGCTTTTTTCGGCATGATAACGGTGTGGGGATCAAGCTTCTCGACAATGCCTTTAAGTGCATTTGTGATCATGCCATCAGTCTTAACCTTGTCTTCGTCGACATACATGGTTTCAAGATAGAACAGGCTTTTTGCGAAGACTTCGAGAGGCTGGTACTTGGTATCGATTTGAGGAAGATTATTGCCGGCCTGTTCTTTGGGAGCGGCTGAGACAGTGTGCGCACTGAGCAGGCAGTTAAGGGACATTAAAAATAAAAATGACAGGCGCACAGAATTACCCCGCGGCTCTCGGTGGTTGTTTTCAAGTCAGCTAAATAACTGATCTGAAAACAATATCCTTACGCTTAAGGTTTGTGAACCGTTAAAAAATGAGATGCTTAGAGTTTGCGGTTAGGATTGTTTCCGGCTGCTGTGACTATATTAAGCAGGCCGCTGACTTTCTTGCGATCGGATTCAGCGACGCCTTGCACCTTATTGTATTTGATAAGAATATCGCGAGCTTCCCCTATCTTTCCAGCCTTAACGTAGAGAGTTGTTAACTCTGATACCGGATCGAGGCAGACCTGACAGTATTCCATTGCTTCACGGTAAGACCGCATAGCAAGAGCTGGACGTCCAAGTTGCTTGTGCAATCGGGCCAGTTCGAGGTGTGACGGATAAAACGACGGATTTTCCTCGATAGCAGTCTTAAAGAAACCTTCAGCTTTGACGTTTTTCTTTTGTTTCAGGTGCGCGTAGGCGAGATTGTGGAGAAAACGTTCCTTAAACTGATACGGCTCTCCTTTTTGATCCAATGCGCTTTTAATGGTTGTGATTGCCTTTTCGTAGTCGCCCATTTCGATCAAGGCAGAGCTGAGATTCAAAGCGCTACCTGGTTTCTTATCGAGTTTGTAAGCGATCTGGAAATGTTTTACTGCTCTGGCGGAGTTTTTCATTGAAAGCTGGGTCAAACCCATTAGATTTTGTAACGAAGCATCTTCTGGGAAATCGTTGAGGAGTTTTCTCAGTGTTTGGTGAGCTAACTTCGAGTCGCCGTTATCGAGAGCATTGTGAACAATAGCTTTCTGGGACTCGAGAATTTCCTTAGTCTTGGTCGATGTCTTATCAGTTTCGGTAGTTTGACACCCGCCTATCACAGCCGTTAGACTGAGGATAATGGCAAATGATTTTAGAGTGATTGCTAGATAATTGAGAGCACCAACGGACTTTGCCATTGTGAGGTCCTCGTTCGAAAATGTCTGGAAAAATGGCCAGTAGTGAGCCGAGCAGCTTTATCACGATTGTAGCAAGAAACGCGGTCGATGTCCTTAATCTGCCCATAGTATTAAAGGGGTCGAAATTTTGTCCGCTGGAAAAGAACATTCAACAACACCCGTAATAGCCGCTGATCTTTGCGAAAGACGCGTTCTTTTCGGCGTTGATTTAAAAACCTTGCGTGAAACACAAAATCTTTCAACCCAAGAAGTTGCTGAGAAAACTCGCATCAATATCGAGTATATTGAGGCAATGGAAAAAGGTGACTTAGAACGCCTTCCGGGAAGAGTTTTTGGCCGCGGTTTCGTTGCAGCACTTCTCAATAATTACAGCACTGAAAAAGGCGACTACATCGACCGCTACGACGCGCTATGGTAAAACGATGGCATTCATCGTTCGATCAGCGACTCGACGAAGCGTCGCCTTGGTAGCAATAGCTCGCAGTCAGTAGCCACTTACTTCTCAAGCAAAAAAGGGTTCCGACCATTGCCGGTGGTGCTCGGTCTTTGTCTTCTGGTCGGACTAGCAGGCGCAGTCTACCTTGTTTCTAAAAAGGGTGGTGCTTACTTTTCCCGCTTTATTTCTAGCCAAAAAGCATCGGAAACGACATCTGCGGTTAGCGCTAAAGAAGTCACACCTCCAGCTGTAAAGAAAACAGAAGACGTTTCAGTTGCAGCGTTGCCAAGTGCAGCAACTGTTGCCGATGAACAGGAACAACCAAAAGAAACCGTGACCAATCACATTGTGATCAACGGGCAACAACGTTTATCAATCACTGTCCTTGAACCGGTGAAAATTAAATTCGAGAGTGATAATGGAAAGCCGGTCATAAAAGATTTTGTTGAAGGTACATACGATTACAGTTTTGAAACCAGTGCTGACCTTCTTATTTATGATGCAGCAGCGGTTAAAATAAGTTTTAACGGTAACCCGTTAGGCTCTCTTGGAAACAAAGGACGGATTCGACGCATTGGATTTCGTGCAGATGCGCCTGATCAGAAGTCCTTTTAAGGTTAAGGTTTTTCCTTCGTCATTTGTCAAAAATACAACTCCCCAGAAATTATCGTATTCTCACGCACTAAAGTTCTGAGCGCGTGTTCCGAATAATAACTTGTAGGTCATGGACCTCACGGGGAATTGTGCGGGACAGAGCTTGAAGGGAAACCAGAGCTCTTGCGAAGACGAAAGGGCCCGATTTATCGGTGCCTCTATTGTGCGGACCCAGGAAGGGTCGGATCGCCAGGAGGGCGGTTTAAAGGTCTTCTTACTTGCCGGCCACGTAAAAGGTGTACAACCAGATTCGGCTGAAAAAGGCTCAAGTCTTTTTCAGCCGAATCGTGTTGTGACGAGCAAAATCAGGCGGGCTGAATTGCAGCACCGCCAGGAATTTGTGTGATAGATTGGCCAATCACTTCAGAAAATTGCGAAAATATTTTCCATGTTCCCACCAGTGAATGTCATCTGACAGCTTTAGAGAAGTCGTTTGCGGTATGGCTTGCCCTTAACCTATTCGTATGCTTGCACCTGTCACGTGCTCCTATTCGAACCGC
>CAMAXT010000128.1 GCA_945862295.1 Pseudobacteriovorax antillogorgiicola | reverse complement strand
TATCTCAATTTGGATGGCCCGCTGAAAAATCTGATTTTACTTCAAAATAGCCGGATTTTAATTCGGATGTGATTCGGGGCAGATCCTTCGCCTGCGGCTCAGGACACGATTTTGCTGGAAAAGGCTTTAGCCTTTTTCAGCAAAATCTAGTTAGGCGCTGATAAATCAGCAAGGCCTTCAAGATTCTGGAGATGGGCAAGCTCTGAGATAAGACGCTCATCGTCAACCCACCCAGAGACCGTTTTTACGCGTAGGTCGAGAAAAACTTTCTTCTCAAAATATTTTTCTAGGGACAGACGGGCATCAGTACCGATTCCTCGAATTTTTAGTCCGCCCTTACCGAGCAGCATCGGCTTGTGACGTTCGCTGTTAACAACAATAGATGCGTGAATTTTTACAAGATTATTACCACTTGTATCGATCTGCTCGATCTTAACAGCGCAGCTGTAAGGAACTTCCTGTCCGCACTGACGGAAGATCTGCTCGCGAATCATTTCTGCGCATAGAAAGCTGCCAGGCATGTCTGTTAAATCATCGTCTGCAAACATCCACGGCGATTCAGGAAGCTCGTTGCCGATGAGACGTCTCAAGGTCTTAACCTCTTCAGGACGCTTTGAAGAAATGGTTTTATTACGCAGTGGCAGTAAGCGGTCTTCGTCAGCACCAGTAGCTTTGAAAATCTCGCCGAGTTGAAACTCAAGGTCTTTAACTACAGGTGGAATATTTTCATATTTTACGGAGTCTGTTTTAGATATCAGCACTGCAAACGGAACGTCGGTTGTGCTGATGATTTGCGCTAAGTGCTCTTTGTCTTCGTCGGTGATTCCGGCTTCGGCATCGATCAAATAGAGAATGACATCAGCGTCGTGGGCGACTTGGATGGCAACTTTGTTCATTGTTGAATTGATCAGGCTCTTGTCGCCGTGCTTCTTGTGGATACCAGGAGTATCAAGAAACAAAAGTTGGGTATCGCCTTCGATGGCGATACCAAGGATACGGTTACGCGTTGTTTGTGGCTTGCGCGACACCACCGCTAGTTTTTCGCCGACCAGTGAATTGAGCAAAGTGCTCTTTCCAGCATTCGGACGACCTAGAATCGCAATGTAACCGCATTTGAGCGTCATAATATATCCTTTAAAATACTGCGCGAAAATATAACAAATTTCATAAAAATCAATGATAATATCATTAAAATTTAAATAACTTTTAATATCAGGTGTTTAGAGTAACGATTAGAACGCCGGCTATAGCCATGCCAACAGCCGTAAGGACCTTTTTAGTCAGCTTTTCTTTCAAAAAGATGGCCGCAAAGAGCACCGTGAAGACGGTGGAAGTTTGATTTAAAACCGAGGCGATGCTGACATCGTTGTATTTAAATCCAGATACCCAAAAGAGCATTGAAACGTATGTACTTAGGACGCATGCGAAGTAAAAAGGCAGCTTCTTCTCTATCGTAAAGAACTGCTTCAGTCGGCCCAAAGGGATGCCCATAGCTTTCATAAAAAATAGTGAGGCAATGCTGCCGGCGAAAAGTCGGATCAAGATGATATCGAGGAGTGGGATACGGGCGAAGAGAGGTTTTACGACCGTGATGCCAACTGCCATGGCGAAGAGACCGACAACGCCGAGGACGATACCGAGTCGGGTGCGTTTTAACTTTGCTGCATTGGCAAGTTGCGCTGCCTCTTCGTCGGCTGACGCTAAAAGTATCGATGGGTTTGGGACGGAGATGAAAAAGATAGCTGCAAGCACAAGTAGCACTCCGACCCCTTGCACGAGATTAAGGGACTCTCCCAGGTGGACGATTGCCACGATGATGACAAACGGCGAATAGGCACATTCCACGACTGCGAACTTCGACGCTCCGATTGCTTCGAGGGATTTTAGGACCAAAGCATCGGCTAAACCAATACCGAGTACTCCGCTTGCGATTAAGATCAACCAATCCGTTGGCGCAATGCTGCTAAACGTAAAGTTTGAAAATAACAACACGGTCGGGATCATTAGCAGTGTACCGACCAAGTTTTTACAGGCGTTAATAACAAGAGGATGGATTTCTTCTGAAGCCGTTTTAAATAAAACAACCGCAGCAGCCCAGGTGATGGCGCAAGATATAGCGAAGACGATTCCCATGTATTTTACTTTCGGCGAGGCACGGCTGACCGTGGCTGACCGTAACAGGGGGTGTATTTTTTATCTACTGGATTTATGTAGATTTTTTTAAGAACAGCAAAGTGAAGTCGTCGGGAAGTACGGTGTTTGCTCCAGCCAGAACTGCTTCCCGCTTGAGATATGAGAAGGTATCGGATTCGGGAAGGCCAGCCGCCTTAATGTTGCGAGCAAAATTTCGTCTCGCCTGGCTGCCATCCATGACTCCGTCCGTGTGGGCTAAAATAATACTCCCGGGCAGAACTTTTAGGTCTTTCGTATCGGTTTGGAAGTTTTTTTCCTCAAAACCGAGAGGATTTGAGATCTGAGTTTTAACAGAGTCAACATCAATGTCTGGCGTGATATGGACCCAAGATGGTGATCCACAGTTGATTAATTTTATGCCATCTTTAAGTAGTAGCGCAATGGAGATCGAACTCATCTGGTTGCCAGAGAACGTTCGAAAGATGTTTTGATTAAGCGTCGAAAGAAAATAATCCATATCGAACTTTCCAACCAAATATTAAAAAAAGCGGTAGGTTGGATAATAGATGGACGAGATCACTGTGAGTGAAGAGTGCCGTGAAAAGGCGCCAATATTGACCGTCGGTGATGACGGCTTTTTTGCTGACCCAGAAATCATAGGTTCTTGGCTCTTGCCAGTAAGCAATGCTGGTCACAACGAAAAGTAACGCCATGAAAACAGGGATTGTTAGAAAACTAGCTGGTGGCTTTGTCGCTAAAGCACTTAAAGGTTTCGCTGGGGTCGGAAGAAAGTCATCTTCAGAGAGCTCAAACTGACTTTGTGGTTTATCGTCCAACAATACTCCGCTTTCTTAAAAATAGTGGTTGTTAGGTGATTAGGGAGTTTGACCACTCAATCTCTTCTAGATGCTTTCGCAGATGGGTGATTGACTTAAATTTCTTTAAAATCAGAGATTTTTTTTGACCGAGAATGATGCTTTTTATTTCTTTGCTGTGCTTCGGATAGGTTTTTTTGCCGCCGATGGCGTCATAGAAAATTTTAATCACATCGACGACATCGTCTTTAATGTTTTGCCCAGTCGGATGGTCACCCCAGTGAAAAAAATCAAGGAGCTTGATGTCGAAACTTAGCCCTTTTCGCCTGATTATCACGTTTCCAGAATGCAGATCGCCGTGATAGTCGCGCAGATTGTGTACCCCTTCGATGGCTCTACTTAGACCATAGAGAAGGTGCATTCCTTGAAATGGATCGAGTTTACGACCTGGCTGTGATTTCACGAATTCGCAAAGAATTTCTCCTTCGACGTATTCGGAAACCAGGAAAGAAACATCGTCACCCTTCAGTCGGATCATTTCTTGAGTGTGGTATTGGATCAGTGCGGGGCATTCGCGTAGCTTGTGGAGTTTCTTCGCATAAAAATTTAAGGCTTTGTTTTTTAGATTTCGGTGCGGAAAGAAAAATTTTGCCGCTCTTTCGATGCCAGTAGTTTTTTCTTTGAGTAAATAGACTTCGCCTTCCCAGCCGGAGCCGAGCTTTTTTTGAACCATGTATTTTTTTGCTAGCACGGTGCCAGGTTCAAAATCGAAGGATGTAATTGTTTGATTGGCTTGTTTTGTCATGACCCGCTTTTCTCGAAGTAAAGATCGTATATCATACCCCCGTTAGAGGGTTTGACAACGACAATCCGCGGCAAAATTCAGGCTACGGACACGCTTTAGAACTTGCAAATTTCTTAAGATTTTCGAAGTTAAATGCCGGGTTTTCATCAACAGCCTTCTTAACGCTTATAATGTGCAGGTTAGACCCCGTGTTGAGGTAAAAGCAGGTTTGTTGCTTGTTCTCGTGGACGATTTTCTTGCTACCACCCATCTCCCGGAATTCGACGAAACATGCATCGGATTTGTTTGAGATGGCGGTATCTTTGACCGTTATGTTTTTGTTGGCCGTGCTTGTTTTTAGAAACTCATCGGCAAGGGTGACCATCACTTCGCTTTCCATTGTCAAACTAGAGCGAACGGTACCGTTCGCTTCGCAGAAATCGCTCATTTTAATACTCACATTGGCTCTAAGTTTGTCCGCCCATTGACCGTGAGTAGTGATACTAGTTAGTGTCCCCTCGTCACCACTTGTTTCGTCGTATTCAGCCTGATTTCCCTGACGGATGCTTTTTCCAATATTGAAAGTGTTTAAGATGAAACTGCCTTCTTGCACACCTTCTTTTTTCATGGCCATTTTGAGATAGCCGGTGTCATGGTGGGTCGCGGGCAATTTAGCTAATTTGTGCCAATCACTCTCTGCCGGTGAATCCGTGGTGACCATATCTACTGCAGTGTTATCATTGTTGTGAAGAGTCAGGTCGAAAGAACGATCCTTACGGTCCAGTGCTTCACCGTCTTTACCCGTTACAGCGCAGCCAATTACGGCTTCTTTACCTTCTGTGGGCTCGTCGACCCAGTCACATGTTAAAAACGACCCGGAAACTTCCACCGGTGTATCGGCGTCATCGTCCTCTTTGTCATCAGATTTTTTATCCTTGCTTGAAAGTGATGAACTATCATTACAGCTAAACGACGCCGTTAGTAGCACCGCAACTGCTGAAAATCTAAACGGGAATTTGAAAGCTGGCATCTTAGTCCTCAATAGCTGAAAAAGCGCTTGATTAGCTTATCGGCGCTCCATTAGTTGAAATGAAGTGGGTTTACGCAAGGAGGCAAAAAATCAGTAAAAATAACTTACTGCGCTAAGAAAATAGTGAATTTTTGGGAGACTTAGGCAACTAACCAGGATTAATTGTTGAGAGAATCCACTTTATACGGTCTGGGCTAGCGCATCCGTATTCCGCCCAAACGTCGTTTATCTCGTCTCGATTTGCGCTGGTCATCTCTAAATTTGGTGCAACCTGTGTCATTTCAAATAGAAGGTCTGAACCCTGTGTAGTTGAATCTTGTAAAACTGATGTTGATTCCGAAGACACGTTGTAACTAGTGGTACCGATGACAACCTGGAGGCTGCATCCTGCTGGTTCGAAGACAAATGATCGCGCAAGCTGCAAAGCGAAAATGTTATTTTTGTTTTCCTGGACGGTATGTTTAACCGCCATCGTGCATGTGTCATTGGCGATGATGCGATAGAGTCCGGTTTCTTCAAATCGCAGCTCGTGCTTCTTTATTCCGTTAAAGTCAAACAAGTTGATGCTCTTAGCAACGCTGTCATATGCGGGAGATTTTCCGGTGGATACGCAGAAAGGTCCAGCCAAAGAGTAGGCTCCTGGACTGATCGCGTAGGACCAACTATCTCCTTTCTTGCCGCAAGAGAGTAAGCAGATACTAGATAGGATGATTAAAGTCAGATTAGGTTTTAGCATAGCCTCGGCTGTCATCGATGACGATTGGGCGTTTGGACTCACTACGTCCGCTATGATCCGCATCTTTTAGGCCGAAAAATATTGAACTGTCTTTGATTTCAAAAAGTTCATAGATCATGTCCGGTTCAGTGGAGGTCGCGCCGCTTGTAACGCACATATCGCGAGTAATCGCCCGTTCAGTATCAAGAACCCAGCCGCCACCACAGAACGAGCGTGAATTGTAGGACTTCACTAAAGCCTCTGTATGAAGCGTAATGAAAACTGTTCCGATCGTTAAATCGATTGGACGAGCTGTTTGACCTTCTTCTGGATTCTTGACAACAAAAGACCCGGCCTGCACCTGTGTCATAATCTTTGTTACGCAGGCTTTGTCAGAAAAAGTTGCGAACGTTGTACGGAACGTCGTCGCACTTTCGAATACTCTATTGTCGAGAAAAAATGTGCCACCTTTTTCAGATTCCGCCAAGCATCCGGATGTCCAAGTTCCAGAAACACCAGTAGCATCTGCTGATCCTGGATTCTTGGGAGCAGATCCACCATCCTGACAAGTCGATAGTAGAAAAAACGAGATGATCAAAGCGCTCGCGGGCAGAAGTATAGAAAGAAGAGTTTTAGATTTAGGCGACATAGACTCACTCTTTAGTTTGTTGATGATGATTGAGTGCTATTTTAGCTCATTTTTGACTTAGTTTCGCTTTAAAATATGCAATTGTTTTTGTGAGACCAGCTGCAAGTGGGATTTTTGGACTATAACCTAATATTTCTTTTGCGAGTTTTAAGTCGGGTCTTCGGCAGCGGGGGTCATCGGCAGGCAGTGGTTTATGAATGATTTTTGATTTGCTACCAGTTTGCTTAAGAACCTCATTTGCAAGTTCAATCATGGTAAATTCACCGTCGTTACCAAGATTGATGGGACCGATAGAATTGGTTTGGTCGGCCATCTTCACAACACCGTCGACAAGATCGTCAACAAAACAAAAACTTCTCGTTTGGCTACCATCTCCGTACATGGCGAGATCCTCGCCCTTTAATGCCTGAACGATAAAATTACTTACAACCCGTCCGTCATCGGGAGCCATGCGTGGGCCATAAGTATTGAAAATGCGAATAACGCGGATGTCGACTTTATGCTGACGATGGTAATCAAAGCAAAGAGTCTCAGCTAGGCGTTTACCCTCATCATAGCAGCTACGAATCCCTATCGGATTTACATGGCCCCAATATGTTTCCT
>CAMAXT010000127.1 GCA_945862295.1 Pseudobacteriovorax antillogorgiicola | reverse complement strand
ATCAGGATTTTTAAAAAAACCCTCGGGCACGGTATCTTTGTGGTACCAGCCGTTTTGAATCCAAACAAAATTTTCTAGGGGGACAGGTCTTTTTTCTGTCCTAACCATGACGCAGTTGCGGCCTTCGCCGAGGCTTTTTAGCCATGAGCAGAACTGATCGGGGTTATCGACGGAAGCGGAGAGTAAAAGCAACTGGCAAGAAGCCGGTGTTAAGATGAGAGACTCTTCCCAGGCACTACCGCGACCATCGTCTTGGAGGTAGTGGTATTCGTCAAAGATTGCGATTGAGCGTCCAAGGTCAGGTTCGACCCCGAGGAGCGAATTTCGGTAAGACTCGAGGGTTGCGACAACGATCGGCGCATCCAGATTTTCTTTGATGTCACCGGTGGCAATACCGACGCGTTCTCGGCCAAACATCTCGCGAAATTCACGCAATTTATCATTAGAAAGGCTTTTTACTGGGGTTGTGTAACAGGCCCTAAAATGCGGATTCTCGAGATTCTCACGAAAGAATGCCTCGATAACGCGAGTTTTTCCCGCCGTTGTTGGCGCATCAACAATCACTGAATCGCCTTGCATCAATGCATCAAAGGCCTGTTGCTGCCAAGGGTCCAAAACACGCACGTCGAGTTCGGACGCGGTGCGAGGGGTGTTGCGGATCGTATCAGCTTGTTTGATCCAGTAGGCAAGCATCTTATCGGTTTCCTCCCGGGCTTTTTTAAGCACAGGAAGGGTTTTTTCCGAGATCTCTTCTGTCATGGCGTGTGGATCACGGATCTCTGAGCGGCGAAACCCGCCCCTTTTTACCTGGCGGTCACCTTTTGCGGGTTGGCTTGGCGTATCGTCTTTTGGTGGGCGTTTTTTACCTGAGCGCCGGTTATCTTTCTTTTGATCTTTCTTTTCGTGCTTAGCCAAAACAACTCCACAACTGCAAGGTCTTTTCTACGGCTACGCGTTACTGGACTACTATACCTTTTGTCGTGTTAAAACCCCACAGAACTTTGACCGTAGTCCCTAGTTCCTTTCAAGTTAAAGACAACAGGCACCAAACGCTTAGCTTGCCTTCAAGACGCTCTCGATCTTCATACGGACTTTCATAATGAAATGATGGAGCTCGATGACACCAAACCCCTCGACCGCGATGAGTACCTGGCTGAATGTAAATTTTATGGGGCATTCATATAAATTCCCCATCGACCAACAGCCAAAGGGGCCAGTTTAAATCATGTACAACATTTCGCGGTATTTCGGCAGAGACCAGAGCGTGTCATCGACACGAGTTTCGGCTTCGTTGCAGTGAGCTGCTAGTTTTTCCACAAGTAGCATGCCTTCACCTGCGATCGTATCAGCAATCTCTTCTTCGTTGTGCGAGCTGCTGCACTTGCTCAAGAACGCATTTAGCTTCGCTTTAGCACTGAGAATGCTATCAGTCAGAGCGCTGATCTCTTTAAGCTCGCCAACCTGGTGTGGAGAGGGAGCGATGTCAGCGTCTTTTGTTTGCTTGATTGATTGCGCCAAGAGATTTTGATGGGAGTAAAGTGCAGGTAAAACATGATTTGTTACCATGTCACTTAGGCATTCCATCTCGATGAGGCGGACTTTTATGTAGCGCTCCAGGGTGACATTGTAACGTGACACAGTTTCGGATGCGCCCATGATGCCCTGGCGTTCAAGGACATCATGAATTTTTTTGTCTTTCAGAACCTTCAGTGCTTCTGGTGACGTCTTTAGGTTCGGCAGTCCCCGCCGTTCAGCTTCTTTGTGCCATTGTTCAGAATAGTTATCACCTTCAAAGCGAACTTTTTCCGTAGCTTTTGAAACTTCCTGAATGACTTCCAATATTTGTTTTTCAGAAGGGCGAGCGCCACCGGCTTTCGCTTTTATCATCGCATTCATTTCTGAAAGAGACTGAGCAACTGCCGCGTTAACCATAGTTAATGGGATACTAATACTTGCTGATGCGCCAACAGCTCTAAATTCAAATTTATTGCCGGTGAAAGCAAACGGTGAAGTACGGTTACGGTCGGTACTGTCTTTTCTGATGACCGGAACCTTTGCCAAATCAAGATTGATAGTGCTGGAACGCTCTGGCATGTTTCCGCTCTTACTACCAGTGATGCGGTCAAAGACTTCGGAAAGTGTGTCACCCAAAAATACGCTGATAATTGCTGGTGGTGCCTCGTTTGCGCCTAAGCGGTGGTCGTTGCCAGGCGACGCGATCGAACTTCTAATCATAGAGCTGTGATCATGAATGGCTTTGATCGTCGCTGTTAGAAAATACAAAAAGCGAACGTTGCTTTCGGGGTTATCACCTGGTTCTAATAAGTTATTGCCGTCGCTATCAGCCATCGACCAGTTGACATGTTTTCCAGAGCCGTTAATACCGGCGTATGGCTTTTCATGAAACAGAGCGACTAACCGATGCCGGCGCGCAACGTTTTTAATAATTTCCATGGTGAGCTGATTGTGATCGGCTGCAACGTTCGCATTTTCATAGATCGGTGCTGCTTCATACTGAGCAGGAGCGACTTCGTTATGCCTTGTTTTTATCGGCACTCCAAGTTTGTAAAGCTCGCAATCAACTTCCATCATGAAATTTAAAACGCGCGTTTTTATCGATCCGAAATAATGGTCTTCGAGCTGCTGATGCCTTGGTGGTGTTTTGCCAAGCAATGTCCGGCCTGACAACATGACATCAGAGCGCAGATTATAAAAACTTTCGTCGATCAAGAAATATTCTTGTTCTGGGCCAGCGGTAACCATCACGTGCTTGATATGGTCATGTCCGAGAAGCTTCGAAGCTTCCGTTGCCTGAATATTCATGGCGTGGATTGAGCGGAGTAGGGGCGTCTTGTTATCAAGTGCTTCACCACTGTAGCTGATAAATACTGAAGGTATGCAGAGGGTGGTGCCGTTTTCTGTTTCCATTAAAAACATCGGTGACGACGGATCCCAGGCTGTATAACCACGAGCTTCGAATGTTGCGCGCACACCGCCAGAAGGGAAGCTTGACGCATCAGGTTCAGCTTGGATAAGCATTGAGCTGGTGAATTTTTCAATGGCACCACCATTGCTGTCAAATGTGAAAAACGAATCATGCTTTTCCGCAGTTGCGCCTGTTTGTGGTTGAAACCAGTGTGAGTAGTGCGTCGCGCCTTTTGAAAGTGCCCATTCTTTAACAACGTGCGCGATTTTTTCCGCGAGCTCTTTAGTGATTGGGTTATTACTAGTCGCTGATCCACGCAGAAAATCTACATCAGCATGAGATAGTTTTTGTTCCATCAGTTCAAAGCTAAAAGTCATGCTGCCGTAGTATTCGGAAATCTTTAATGGCAAACCATCTCCGCCCATAGGCCGCTGCATTTTTCTGACGTCACGACTTCCGGCGGTTTTAACGGCATCATACCGAGCATGACTGCGCGAGTGAGACATGGGATAATTCCTCAGCAAATTGAAGTGTTTTTGAATGCTCAGATGCATTAAATGTCGAAAAAATTGAAAAGCCAAGGCTTTTCTCAGTGCGCCCAGCCGGCCTGGCGCTTCCTCACCTGCCTAGCGAGGTGTATATTTTAAAAATTGAGGGCGTTGTTCACTCTGATCTTCAGCTCAGGTAAGGTGCAGTTGGTATCTATTGTGATACTCGCCCGATCCCTTTTCTCCACAACGGGCATCTGACTAGCAATAATTCTTTCCGCTTCCTGAGTCGTAATGCGGTTACGCTCCACAAGACGTCTGATCTGCTCGCCTTCTGAGCACCAGGTGCAGATTGTTTTGAAAAAATCCTTGTCCCGTCCAACCTCGAAGATAAGTGCTGCCTCGTAGAAAAAATAGCCAGCGCCGATGGTCTCTTTTTGGGTAGTAGCCTGGGCCAAAAATTCTTCTTTGATGCGTTTATGAGTTATGGCTTCTAGCTTAGAGCGAGCATCCTTGTAGCCAAAGATAAGACTGCCGAGCTTTTTTCGGTCAATGGTCCCATGAGGGGCCAAAATCTCGTAGCCGAAGGTTTTGACGATATCGGAATATGCATCTTTCCCTGGAACCATGATATCCCGAGACATCTGGTCGGCATCGAAGACAACAAAGCCCAAATCTTTGATGATACTGGCAACTGTAGATTTACCGGTAGCAATGCCGCCAGTTAATGCGATGCATTTTGTTTTAACCCAGGTTTGGAAGGCAACTTCTTGCATGCAACCTCTGCTTTTAAGTGCCTGGGTAAGAACCACCAGCAAAAATGTATCAGAAACTCAGTTTGAGTGACAGGCTAAGCTGGTTCTCGATTTTGTCTGATTCAAAAGAATAGGTTGGCGCTATGTCAACACCGACATCGTATGCAAAGAGCTTGTTATCGTATTCGTGTCCGACAAGACTAAAATGATGTCCATCCGGAGTCGGACTGTAATGGATGCCAGCGTAACGTCCTTTCTTTTTTCGACCACCCTTTGATTGCGGTGCCGGCTCATTAATAATAGCTTCAGCTACACCGACAACCCAAAGGCCAATAAACCCGTAAAGGCCCATTTGCGCTTTGCTATTCGTTTCATCGGTATAGGCCTGACTTTCAACGCGGTATTTCTCGCAAGCCTCTTCGTCAGACTCTGCGCCAGTACAGTTTTCTGTCAGGTATTTTGTAGCATTTGCAGCGAATGCGGTTGCCTCGTTGCCTTTTGAATACCAAAAGTAAAGCGCAAAAGCCTCAGCTCCTAAGAATGCAGTTCCGAGGATGTAACTTTCGTTTTGGAACTGACCTGCGCCAAACGGTAATATGGTATAAAGCATACTTCTACCACCGCCATTTTCCGCGCTTCCAGCATTACTTGCAGGTGCAGCAGGATCTGCAGCAATATCAACCGGCGGTGCATTTGGATCGGCATAGCCCCCGCCAGCATAAGGGTCTCCCGGCGGAGGTGGTGGTGGTGGCACATAAACCGGCTGCGGCGGTGGTGCGTAATATGTTGGTGGCGGTGCATAGTAAGCCGGAGGCGGGCCGTATCCAGGTGGTGGTTGGTTATAAGCTGGCGGCGCATTGTAGCCTGGTTGTGCGCCGTATCCTGGCTGAGCAGGATAACCGCCACCAGTGTCCATATCAAATTGTGTCGCCGTGTCAGGGCCGCCGGGTGCGCCGCCGCCTTCATCAACGAACATGTCGCCGCCCGGATCTGGTGCGTATTTGTTAGATTTCATTTTCTTTTTCTTTTTCTTTTTGACCAAAACTTGGTCGTACTGCTGCTGTTGTTGCTTTGGTTTTTTCTTAACAATTGGCTTTGGTTTTGGCTTCGGTTTCGGTTGCGGTTTCAGTAAGTTAACTGTGATGGAATTTTCTTGATTTGCCGTAATGTTTACTGAGATTTTTTTCGTTATATGACCTTGCGCCGACACTTCTATTTCAATTTTGCCTGCATCTGTATTGATTAATGTATTGGCTTGGCCAGCCAAGATGCCATCAATGGCGACCGATGCTGTACTGACGTTCGACAAGACTTTCAAATATGTCATTTTTGCTGGCGGTGTATTTTTAGCAGTCGTTACAGGTTTTAGGGGCGCCGGTTTGGTTGCGACTTTTGTTGCGACCTTAGCAGTTGGTGGCGCCTTTTTACCCCCGCCTTTGATGTTGCTGAAAAAGCCGATGACTGAATCATCGAGAACTTCGCTTTGGATGATTACTGTCTTTGGCGCAAGTTTTAGTGCGCGTTTAAAATTATCTGTAGCAGCAGCTTTATTCCCAAGCATGTAAGAGCAGATGCCAAGGAGTTTGTAAGTTTTTGCTTGTTCGTCTTTCGACAATTTCTTTTTGAGAGACTGCTTGAGTGCGGCCTCTGCGCCTTTAAAGTCGCCTTTTTCGTACTTGCTGTAAGCAATCGGATATGAGTTTGCGTACGCTGTATCGGCATCGATAACCGCAGGAATACTCCAGCTCGGAGGGAGGGCGATGCAAAGGGTCAGCATATAAATAAAGATGTAACGCGAGCCGAGGACGCTGAGGGTCCATGCGCTGCGTAACATCTTTAATTTTGCTGCCTTCATTGGCATGCGTACTCTTTCTCTATTCTTCGTCTTTAAAATCTGCTGTAAATGTTAATTGTCCTTGGCTGCCCGTTAAATTTAACTCGCGCTCTCTGATCTCCTGGTTGCGTTCGACTTTTACCTGGTAAATGCCTTTATCAAGTTTGACGACTTTCGTTTTTGCTCTGATCATGAAAATTTGCGTTGACGATGTTTCAATGTTTTTAATTGTCACCTGCGCCGGCGTTTGGTTGACTCGCAACGTTAACGCAGTTTGACTCGTTTCCTGCTCGTCATTTGACTCCAGATCAACGCGCGGCATTGCTCGGTCTTGGCCACCGGCAAGGGTGAAATTGGTCCGGTAGGTCTTATGACCATTGCGCCTTAGTTCGAGTGCATGTTTGCCCGGTGCCAAGGTGATCCAGCCGCTGTCGCCCGTGTTATCAACGGTTGTTCCGTAACGTTTGCCGTCAATGTAGATTTCTGCAGCTGGTTGTGACGCGACGGTTACGCGTGCAGGTTCAGTGCTTTTTGGCTCTTCTTTTTCTTCTGGCTCTGGTTCTTTGACGACGTCAACAATTTCAAGTTCAGGTTCTTTTTGCACCGGGATTGATTTGATTTCTATATTTTCAATTTCTAGATTTGGATCGTTGGTAAGCACTGCCTTTTTAGATGTGCGAATGATTTCTTTTTGAGGCGTTTGCTTAGCAACATTTTTTTGTTTGACTTTCTTTTTTCCTACTGGCTGTGTCGTGAAAGTCGGCTTTTGTTTCACTGGAGTTGTTG
>CAMAXT010000126.1 GCA_945862295.1 Pseudobacteriovorax antillogorgiicola | reverse complement strand
TCCCGATCGATAACAGTGAAATCTGCAGCTGAACAGCCGTAGATTAAGGTCGAAGCGAACTCACCAGGAGTGTGAGTTTTGAGGGAAAAACGTTCGGCTCCGTCCAAATCACTGATGGTCGGTTTACCGATTTTTTTCAGACGCTGATCGAGGCGGTCGATCAAAGGCTTAGCAGCCGCACCATGTTTTTTTAGGTAACCAAGTTCCGTCTTTGTATATGTTCCGCGGCCAGGACAAATTACTGCAGCCGTTTTTTTCATCTCTTTCCCCTAAAATACGGTCATACATGACTTACCGAATCTTTATTTGCCGGTTTTTTTAATGTCTACTGCCGGCACCGCAGGCAGTTTTTTGGATTGGCAAAGCGCTAATGCAGCTTCGACAATTTTATCGCGGCTTGGCAGCAACACGTCGTAAGCTTTTCCTAGTGGTATATAGCAGTCCTCTGCTGTGACGCGTGCGATCTTTGGCAAGATCTCTAGATGTTCAACTAGAGCAGTGACGAGTGCTTCCGACAATGAACCGGTCTTTCGACATTCATCAACAACCAAGATCCGGCGACAGTCTTTCACCGTGTCAGCAATGCGCTGATAATCGATCGGTGCTAACCACCGCAAATCGATGACACGTATATTCATGCCGTGTTGATCTTTTAAGACTTTTTCAGCCTGACGCGACAAGTAGTAGCCGTTGCCGTAAGTGATAACAGCGAGATCAGTCCCATCACCGAAAACAGCAAATTCACCCGGAGCGATCTCGTCTTTCGGATTTGGATAATCAAAACACCAGCCGTTGTCACCGGTATCATGCAAATCTTTAGTCATATAGAGCGCAATTGGTTCAATAAACACAACGACGCGCCCTTCTTCATCTGCTGCTCGGACGCAGCCTCTTAGCATCCGCGCAGCATCGCTTCCGTTCGAAGGACAAGCGATAACTATACCGGGAATATCGCGAAACACAGCTAAGCTATTGTCGTTATGAAAGTGCCCACCGAATCCTTTTTGATAAGCCAGTCCTGCAATGCGAATCACCATCGGATTGGTGTATTGACCGGAAGAGAAGAACGACAACGTCGCAGCTTCTCCACGCAGTTGATCTTCGGCATTGTGAACATAGGCAAGGAATTGAATCTCAGGAATAGGAATGAAACCATTGTGCGCGGCGCCAATAGCCATGCCTAAGATGCTGGTCTCGTCTAAAAGAGTGTTAAAAACACGACGAGCGCTAAATTTGTGCAATAATCCAGTCGTAACATTGTAAACACCACCCTTGCCGGCAATGTCTTCACCAAACAAAATAACGTTTTTACGCGTCAGCATTAAATCTGCGAGCGCCCAGTTGATCAGTTTAGCCATGTGCTGGGGTTTTTCAAAATAGCGCCAATCGGAACCAAAAACTCTTTCACGCTCGCTGTCAGTTGTTGGCTCAATTTCTCTACGCTTAGTCTTAGGAGCAACAACTGACTTCATTACATCAGCGCTTGTCGTAAAACGTGGGCGAGAGATAGCGTGTTCAGCGGCGCGGTTGATCCGTTGACGAGTGGCTTCGTAGAGGTTTAGGACTTCCTCCTTACTTAGGATACCGTTTTCAATCACCAGACGCGCACTATGAAGCAGCGGATCATCGGCTTCCGCGGCTTCGATAAGTGACATGGCGTTATACAGACTCTCAATATCTGAACCAGCGTGTCCGAGCAGACGAACTGTGGTCATATGGATGAAAACCGGCCTGCGAGTTTGCCGAGTGTAGCGTTCAGCTTCGTGGGCGACACGCCAGGAATCTAAAAGATTTTTCCCGTCACACTGCATGTATTTAACTGAGGCCCGAGCTAATGAAGCATTCTCAACCCAGCCGCGCGGTGTTGGCACTGAAATTCCTATTCCATTATCTTCACAAATAAAGACGATAGGAACAGGTACATTTTGAAAAGCAGCCCAACCTGCTGCATTGAAAGCTGTTTGTGCTGATGCGTGATTATGAGAGGCATCTCCAAAATTGCAAACGACAACCGAGTCGTGGGGAACTTTCGCCTTAATCCCTAAATCCCTAGCCCTCCGAATAGAAAGCGCCATGCCGACGGCTTTTGGTAGATGGGACGCGATCGTACTTGTCTGCGGTGGTACAAATAACGGCACACTGCCAAAAACTTTGTGCCGGCCCTGCGAAATGGGATCTTCAGAACTTGCACAAAGTGAAAGGAGCATATCGTAAGCCGGAGTCGACCCTGCTAAATGCTTGGACCTTTGGATAAAAAGAGCACCACTGCGGTAATGTAAAAATGCCATATCATTATGGCGAAAGGCTTTGCCAAACACTGCATTGCCTTCATGCCCTGATGACCCAATCGTGTAGTAACTTTCATTTCGGGCTTTTAAAAGGCGAGCAGTGAAGTCTAAATGCCGGCTGACAATTTGCGATTCAAAGAGATCGACAAGTTCATCGGCCCGAAGCCCGCTTTCACTAAGAGTTACCTGCCTCTGTGCTTGCGGCAGAACCCCGTTGGTCACAGCCTTAGAAAAATTTTTATCTACGATCTCAGCCCGGTTGATCGACATAGCCAGCTCCTCTAGAAGTCCTAGTATCATAGCGAATTTACCGAATTTCAGAAAGAGAATGCCTTCAGGCTATTGGTTTAAACTATAGTCAAGATGCGCGGGATTTATTGGGCGAAATCAGGGAGTTTGGATATACTAGAGAGGCTAGGCAATAGCATGGGGGTGCTGGCACTTGGCTTTGGCCGCTTAGATTGAGGGAAACCTTTGGTCTAAGCGGCTTTAATATTCTTCAAAATTACAGCGCAGCCATATCGTAAACAGAGCGGATCAGCGCTGTTGTCAACCGCGTCATGTATCCAAAATTAACTATATCGACTTTGTCACAGGTCTGATGATAGCAGGGATTAGAGTCGCCACCAAAAAAGTTTTGTGACACGACAATCGCTGGCGCGTTGTAACGCCAGAATGCTGCGTGATCACTTCTGTTAGTACAAGCGTTAACAACTGACAGTTGCAGCGGATCTCTCGCAACAACGCGGTTGATGTAATCAGAGAGTACTGAAGAAGTGTTTTCGTTGCAGTGAATTGCATGAAAGGCACCGTCGTTATCTGCATCGTAGCCAGTCATTTCAATGTTAATCAGACCGACGAGGTTAGCCATTTGACCGGCGTCATTCAACGCTTTGGCGTAGGCAGCAGAACCAACTAAACCGTTTTCTTCTTGGTCGAATGCTAACACGCGAAGGTTATATTTAAGGGGTGTTTGCGCTAAGGCTTTCGCAATTGCTAGAGCTGAAACTGTTCCTGCACCGTCATCATCAGCACCAGCATTGCCAACTGAATCGTAGTGAGCTGATAGTATCAAAAATTTTGTCGTATCTTCGCCAGCACGTTCAGCGACGACGTTAACACCTTGGCTCAGACCTGATCGATAAGATACGTCTGCAACGGTGAAACCAAGTTCTTCATACTGCTTGCGCAACCAAGCGCGCGCCAAAGTTTTGCCAGCTGCTGACCGGCGTTCAGTGATGCGTTCTTCACGGCCGTTCAATAGCACAGGGATCGCACCAGAAAGTTCAGAAAGTTTTTCTTTCAGCCAAGGTTCGTCTGCTTCTAAAAGATCTTCTAAAAGTGCTGAATCCGCATCGGTTAAACTGCTAAGCTTGCCTGTGCCTGCGCCATCAAGAAGCGCCATATTACTGAGCGATAAACCATTCGTTGGAAAGTTGCGAGCTTCACGGTTAATTTTTTCCGCGTAGATCTTGTGATCGCCTAAAACAGAGTGCGGGTCTTTACCGCCTAAGATGCGAAGAACCGCGAAATCACGCATACGCAGCACTTCCCCGGGAAGAGTACCAACATCTTTTTTGCCTTCAAGCTCCGCAATCCATAGATCATGATCCTCGTCCGTTGTTAAAAACGACGTCGCAGTCGAAGAGTAAACAGGCTCAGTCGTTACAACTAAATGGTAGTCATTACCTGTTAATCTGTTGTGAAATGTCTGAAGAGATTCCTTCTGAACGATTGAAACGTAAACACCTTCCTGCTGACGGAAGGATGAATCGGAACAGCCAAATGCAAATGCTGCTACTAAAACCCACGGCGCCAATGATTTCATGTCGGTCTCCTGCCCCTCGCGGGACATTGATTGTTTTTTGACCATAAGGGCTGAAAAAAATCACACTAAAAAAACGCACTACGGACGCACAGTTGTTCCATCATATTGACCGCAGATGATCAAAGCTGACGTAAGATGGGGGTATCTCTTTTCAATATCGAAGAATTTTCACGCGATGTCAAGGAGTTCGCGGTCTTACAAGGTTCTTAAAACTAAGCTCAACCTGTCAACATGAAAAAGAATGAATACAAAAAGAGCAGCAAAACATTGCCGCCTGTTGTTTTCGTCTTTGCCAAAAATCCTCTTGCTTCGTTCCGCACTTCTATGGTTTTCTACCTGTTCAATTGACAGGTTACCTAGCGGCGCCGTACCCAAGTGGCTAAGGGAGTGGATTGCAAATCCACGATTCATCAGTTCGACTCTGATCGGCGCCTCCATTCATCTTCTCATCCGTTAAATTCAACCTTCCGCTCTAGAATTTGCTATGGATACCCATTGGGAAAACAGACTTCATTTTTGAACTGTCGAAGGTAGTGCAATTCAATGGAAACGGTCTCGGCGAAACAATCACTTAGCATCTCACTGCAGCCTGGCTCTGCCTTGATCGATGTGCGTGCAGAATCTGAGTTCGCCCAGGGGCATATTCCTCATTTTTTAAATCTCCCGCTTCTAAATGATACCGAGCGTCACCAAGTGGGACTCGCATATAAAACTTTTGGCCAAGAACGGGCGATCAAGCTAGGGCATGGCTTAGTAAACCCTCAGGCCAACGAACGCATTGAAGGCTGGAAAAACGAAATCTGTATTTCTAGCCATAAAAGAGGCCTTATTACCTGCTGGCGCGGCGGCCTGCGTTCTAAACTTGTAACCCTAGAGATGACTAAATTAGGACTTGCTGCAATTCAGGTTGAGGGTGGCTATAAAGCCATGCGACGTGAGCTATTGTTAACGCTAGAAGGACCACCGTCACTCTACGTACTCTCTGGCATGACCGGCAGTGGTAAAACACAAATGATCCGCGCTCTACCGACAACAAACAAAATTGATCTTGAGGCTCTGGCTGAACACCGAGGAAGCTCATTCGGACAGCTCCTCGCAGTAAAACAACCAAGCACCGCGACTTTCGAAAATCGCCTTGCCCTTAGCATTTGGGAAAAGACTGGCCCTCTCGTTGTCGAAGATGAAAGTCGCGGGATTGGGCGCGTAACAATTCCTACCGGTTTCCTAAAACAACTGCGTACAGCTCCACTCATCATACTTGACATGCCAGTCGAGCAACGTGCTAAACACATCTACGAAGAATATATCGCGACACCTTACGCTGCTGGTGTGCCCTTACCGACCCTGCAACTTGAAGCCGTGAAAGGCTTACAATGTATTCGAAAACGCCTCGGTGGATCTTTAACAGATTTACTTTTAAGTAAAACGCACGCGGCATTTGACCGAGACAACATTGATTTAGAATTACATATGATTTGGATTAGTTTGTTGCTCGTAGAGTATTACGACAAACTCTACCTACACTCGACAGCATACTGGGAACGGCCAGTACTACATCAAGGAGATTACGACGCATGCTACCAGTGGATCTTGCATCATTTAAACTTACTGAGTCGGTAACTAAAGGCGGCTGTGCGGCGAAACTTCCGGCCGGCGCATTGAAAACTCTCTTGGCGTCATTAAAACGTCCTGCCCCAAAAGAGTTAGCTGTCGGTACCGATACGCTAGACGACGCTTGTTTGTGGGATTTAGGTCAAGGTCAGTATTTAATTCAGACTTTGGATTTTTTTACACCGATAGTCGACGACGCAAAAGATTTCGGTGCAATTGCCGCAGTCAATGCACTGAGCGATGTCTATGCAATGGGCGGTTTGCCAAAGATAGCGCTGACAATATTAGGATTTCCAACGACAAAGCTGCCACTGGAACTTCTAAAGCCGCTCATGGAGGGCGCACTGGAAAAAATCGTAGAAGCTGGAGCCTGTCTGGGCGGAGGCCACACCATAGATGATGACATGTTAAAGCTTGGATTTTCTGTCACTGGATTCGTCGACAAAGACAAAGCCTGGACGAATGCTGGTTCTTTGGCCGACGACGTCTTGATTCTAACAAAAGGACTAGGCACTGGGACAATCACTAGTGCCCTTAAATTGAAAAAAGCTGAAGAGGCTTGGATTCATTGCGCTATAGCTAGTATGAAGCAACTTAATTTTATTTTAGATCTTCTTGGTTCTGCAAATATTCACGCCGCTACTGACGTCACAGGTTTTGGCTTAGCAGGACACAGCCTTCAAATGGCAGAAGCTAGTGGCAAAAGGTTTGAATTCGAAACAAAAAGTTTGCCTTGTCTCAAAGGAGCCACCGAATTACTAGCGCAAGGAGTACTCAACCGTGCGCACCATACAAACTTCGATTACGTCAAAAACCGCGTTCAATACGAAGGAGTGAGTGACTCGGCAAGATGGCTCACCGTCGACCCTCAAACTTCAGGCGGTCTTTTACTGGCAGTTAAAAGGTCAGATGCCGACTCTTTGCTCCAGCGGCTAAAAGGACGCTTTCCATTGGCGACAATAATTGGGCAAGTTACAGAGAGGAAGGACGGCGAGCCTTCGGTAGTGTTCCTCTGAAGCATTCTAGACCAATAACGAGCCCGGCTTCCGAAGCGATTAGTTTCGTGCGAGAGCGGCACTGAAATTCCAGAGAAATTTACTATTAAGGACCCA
>CAMAXT010000125.1 GCA_945862295.1 Pseudobacteriovorax antillogorgiicola | reverse complement strand
AGTAAGAATCTTAGGGTCAAATAGGTCCGTTTTTTGGCTTAACTCTACTACGGCTTCTTCGATGCTCATGTAGCCGGAGTAGGAACGACCGGATGTCATGGCATCTAAGGCATCTGCGGCAGCGATGATACGGCCAAATAGAGGGATGTCTTCGCCCGCTAAATGGTCAGGATAGCCGGTGCCGTCAAAGCGCTCGTGGTGGTATTTGATCCCGCCAATGATATCTTTGTAGTTCTCTGATCCCTCAACTATGGCTGCGCCAATGAGCGGGTGCGCTTTCATCTCTTCGAATTCTTCGACGCTTAGCAAACCGGGCTTTTTCAAAATAGCGTCAGGCACACCGATTTTCCCGATATCATGACAGATCGCGCTTACCAAAAGATTGTCTTGGTCGCTGGATGAGAGGCCAAGTTCGACTGCAATGGCCTGACTGTAGGTAGCAACACGCTGGGAATGACCACTGGTGTACGTGTCTTTTGCTTCGATAACTGCGTTTATTGTCGAAAGAGCGCTTGAAACTAGGACGTTAACTTTCAGTTGTAGTTGAAAGGATTCGACCTTTGGACTGATGATGCCAATGATCTGGACGGCGAGTTCGGTCAGTTTTTCTAAAGAAAAAGATGTGGTGCAATCGACTTCAAGATGGATGACGCCCTGACCGTGAATTGATCCGAAGGGTAAACCAGCAACACCCATTTTTTTCGAATCACCGATATCTAAGAAACTACTGATCGGAGCTTGTGCCCTAATGACATTTTTTAAAATTGATTTGTTGATCGCGAAACGGTGGTTCGCACCTGTTTTGATTTTCGTTGCGATCGGGGCTAGGTTGCCTTTGCCGTCCGGCATGAAAACGCAGCCTCTAGCGGTTTCAGGGATGACCTGCAATAGAAATGAGATAAATTTTTCCGCAAGAATCGGCAGGCTTTTGCCAGATAAAACGAAATTGATACCAGACAAGAACGCCGTCACGTCGCCGGCGTAGAGCCCTGCAACTTTCGAATATGTGGTGTCTCCGCCTTCAGAAATACTGATGCGGGTGTCGTGAAAATTTGTATTCTCTAAAAGTCGTTTCATACTTATTCCCAGTTAATCTCAAGCTGATTTCATACCGACTGGAAGCTTATTGTTGACGCTGAACCGCTGCAGTAAATGGGCGCAAAGTGCTTGTGCAAGTAGGCTGACAATTCGAGTCGTGTTTTTTGCTTCTGAAGCCATAAATTGCTCAAAACCGTGGCGCTCGATGATATGGAGGTGGCAGTCATTCGAAGCAACTATTTTTACTTCTGAATTAAGATTTACCATCAGCCATGATTCACCAAAATTTTGTCCAGGCTCGATGCGGTCTACGAGTCGCTCAACGCGTCCATCTTGGCGGTAAATTTCAACGACGCCAGAAAGCAGAGTGTAAGTGCTGGCGGGAGTAGCACCAATATCAACGATCGTACTACCGGCATCAAAAGACACAACACTACCGATATTCCAGAGCTGGCTACGGTCGTCGCTGCTCAGTTGTCTAAAGAAGCGTGATTCGACAAAAGCTGGTGCAATGTCACCAGAGTGACTGGATTCGCTTGAAGCAAAGCCGTGCTCGAAGGTTTGACGAACTCGTGTTTCGGGTTTACCCTCAGCAGCATTTAAAGAGAAAACGCCAGAGCGTAGGTCGATGGATTTCGGTGCACTCATAAGTGACGGCGAAGATGATTCGTCTTGTGATTCGGCTTCTGATTCAATCACCGGTACAGATTTTTTAAGAATCAAACCAGCTTTCAGAGCGTTAATTTTTTCCCACCACTCAGATTTTAACGCACACAAATAAGCAGCATTAAGGTCGCCAATGGCTTCATAGTGCTCGGTTGCTTCTTTTAAGCGGTCTGTGATTTCGTAAAGTTCTGCTACACCACGCAGGTCACCGACTTGCCGGCAGAGTGCAATCGCGACTTCAACCATTTCGGGATTGTGTCGCATGATAGCGCAGAGGTCTTTACTTAGATCTTGATAGCGTGAGCCATAAATCTCTGACGCCATCGGCATACGGTTTTGTTTTAACAGCGAAAAAATAAGGTGTGAAACCCTGTCATGGGTTTCAACGAAATTAAAAAGTACCGGCTCGAATTTTCCAACTGCTAAGAGCTCGATAATGATTTTAAGTTCTTCAACTTCAAGTTTGCTGGAAAGTGCAGCGCTGTCGACACGGACCCACTCCTGCAGGCACTTAATGGTATTGCCATCTTTTCCAGCTTTACCAAAAAGAAAAGCAGCTTGTCGCCACTGACCGAGTTCGCGGTAGCAACGGGCTGCCGATTGCCAGTCTTTTAGTTCCTCGAATACAGGCGCAGCTTTTTGAAATTTTCCAGCAGCCTTAGCGCATTTTGCCGCATTGAGATTATCTTGCAGAATGGTGTAGCAGTGTTCTGCTTGTTCCCAGTTTTTTGCTTTTACATAAAGTCTTGCCGCATCAGAGGTCGCACCGATGGCTCGTAGAATATCCGCGGCTTCCCTGAAATAGTTTAGTTCATAAAGCAGACGAATAGCGTCGTACTTCATGCCTTTATTGAGCAGCTTATTCACTGCTGCAAATATTTGATTTTTAGATGCTTTGCCTTTTTCGATATCGCGGCGGATGCGGCTGAGTTCTTTTGTCCAGGGTTCGGCAAAAAACTTCGAAGCCCAGCCAGAGGATTTTTTCTTGTGTTGGGTGTTATTGTTTTGTGAATCAGAAAAATTGTCATAAGAATCATGGCCAGTGAGTTGTTCACTAGCGTTAGAAAGATCTTTTGCTTCTGACAATGCTGCATTGCCAGCACGAGGTCCGTGTGTTTGTAGGTCTTTTCGTTCCAAATTTTATCTCTCTATTGACGGGTAATTTGCGAATCAACCCCGACATTCATAGCTATCGTCACTTCGAATCCAAACTTGAGATAAACCGATAAAAGTTAATAAAATTTAATGGCATTATAGGGTTGTGGCCCAAAGCTTGGGGCGTCCATAAGCGGTCGGATGATCCAATGCGCCACGGTGATTTCTTTTCATTGTAGCGGTGCGCACTGCCGGATTAGTTCCAGTTTTGCCACATTGAATTGTGACTGTGTGTCTTTCTGTGCTCTCTAAACTTTTGACACTTTACTCTAACTCGCTAAGACCAATGCGTGCCAAAGCGCGGCATCTTGCTTGCATGTTTTTATGAAGCATGGCCAACGGACGGCCGCAACAGATGGGCTGAGCAGTGACGCTCGCAATGTCCATCAAGCGGGCGAGGGCAGGTCATGAAACTAACTTTAAAATCCATTGCGGCACTATCCGCACTGCTGATGTCCTCTTCGGGAGTCGCAGAAGCACAGACGGTCGTAACGACCTATGTCACCAAAGTACAGGAAGAACGGGAAACCACTCGTTGGACGCTAACGGAATGGCTACGCATTAAGGAACGGATGCGGATGATGGATCTGTGGCTTGCTATGTTTTCAGATCCAAAGAAGGACAGGTTTCGCCCCGAGCTAGTGGTTTCCTATTCAGTAACCAAAGGCACTGTAGAAAAAGAATTACTTTCTGGCCTGGAGTCAGCATCTGCCCAGGGTGCACAAGGACGTGCGCAGCTTTGGTTGACCAACCTGATCAGCGGAACAGTTGGTATACGCACCCTTAACATCGATCTAGGCGTTGAAGGTCTGAATCGTACGACGCTGCGCGCTGACTATTCAACACCCGGTACATTAGCAGCAGTATCGACAACCATTGATAATCCAGGATTTAATCATAGTTGGTACGCAGGGTCTTTGCGACTTTTTGGGAAACATATCCAGGACACGTCGCTGATTCTTAAATACGGCGTCTATTCCTCAGAAAGTACCGACTTCTCGTTTGCAAACGATGGCGGCTCCGCAGTTTTAAAAGGTCGCATGGCTGGCGCTGATATCCAAGCTTATCTGTTCAAGTGGCTCGGTGCAGAATCATCATTTTTAATTTACGGATCGCCCGAAGACGCAAAAGGTACAGCGCTTCAACGTGGTGGTTACTATGATTACATGGCATTCATCGAAGTTTCGCTGCTACGCATTATGGTTGGGCAGTATAAGGAGGACTGGAGATTATCCAAGGACGGACAAGAAATCGATCTAACGGAAACTGGGTACATCGGTGGTGTGAAACTGCAGTTCTAACATGCACTATAGGACAGCTTGCTACACGCGCTGTCCTAGCGGGTGTTTTTAGAATGCTGCGTTCATCTAAACGGTCAAAGACCTAAGACTTACGCTTGTGGCCGGGTTTTCCTGGTTTTTTAACGGCCTTTTCTTCGACCTTTACGGGAATACTTTTAAATTCTGTAAGACCTGGGTGAAACAGTTTCACTTTGCGGTGCATACCTAACGCAAAAAACAGTCCGATGGCAATAAATGGTATCGATAGAAGTTGTCCCATGTTCAATGCGAGGCCGTCTTCGAATGCAACTTGGTTTTCCTTGAATCGTTCGACCCAAGTTCTGAACGAGTAGGACAGAATCATCACCAAGCCAAACAACAAGCCTTCTGGTGGTTTTCGGTCTTTTAGGCGGTAAATGGTGTAGAGGATGGCGGAAACGGTGATATATCCTAACGCTTCGTAGATCTGGGTCGGATGGCGCGGGATATCGTCGATTTTTTTGAAAATAAAGGCCCAAGCGACATCGGTTTTATGACCGTAAATCTCGGAGTTAAACAGATTGCCGATACGAATACAGCCAGCTGCGAGCATTCCTGGAATGGCGACGCGGTCAGCTAACCAGAAAAAGCTGATCTGAGGGTAACGCCGGCAATAGAGAATGAGCGCGATAATGACACCAGTATATCCGCCGTGACTTGCCAAACCGCCTTCCCATACTTTTAGAATGCGAAGTGGATTTGTTAGATAATCCATTGGCTCGTAGAACAAACAATGTCCGAGCCTAGCGCCGACGACAGTGCCTATCACAATGTGAAACAGCAGAGAATCCATAAGCTCGATCGGCTTATTTTCTTTTTGAAAAATACGGTAGACGATCGTGTAGCCAAGAAAGATACCGAGTGCGAATAAAAGGCTGTACCAGCGCAGAGCAAATCCACCGATACTAAAAATCTCTCGATTGACGTCCCAGATCAATGTCTTCTCCTGAAAAAAGGAATGGTTTCCCAAAGGCTACATCCCTCTTAGAGAAAAAGCCAAAAAAAAACCACACGCAGTACGCCAACGATCAAAGATTCGGCGACTAAATCATCATTAAAGTTTGGATGCAGCAAAATCTAGAGAGTTTTTGGCCTTTAGTGCTATATTATAAGCAGTAAATCTCGAAAACAGCTCGTAAATGTCCACGGTAGGCAGAAACAATGTCGATGTTTCGTATGGGCAACGTGCTTTTGATGGTCGGGCTTTTTTATCTCAGTCAAAGCGTTTTTGCACATGCTCGTTTTAGAGCTGATAAATTACTTAAACCCCGTGATACTCGCGACGATTGGAAAACAGGTCCGTGCGGAAATCTTGTGCAACTGCCCCTCGATCAGCGCACCCAGATCGTAGCCGGGTCAAAGATCACTGTTGAGTGGGAAGAAACGATCGAACATCCAGGTTGGTACCGGTTGGCTTTTTCTCCCAATGGTTCAACAGGATTTGATACGAACGTTCTTTTAGACAATATCCCTGATACAACGGGGGCGGTTGTTAGAACAAATTCAGCGACTTGGCACCGTTATAGTGCAACCATCGATGTGCCGATGACAACATGCGAGAGCTGCACGATTCAGTTGATTCAAGTGATGACAGAGAATCCAGCCAATCCACGTAATTACTATTCTTGTGCGGATGCATAACCTATCTCGCAGCGGACTTTAAATTAAAACGACCAACCCGCGCGCAGGCCCAAGTAGGTACTGCTGATTTGTTCGGCGTATGACGTACTATCAACAATTACGGCCATTGTACTCTGTTTAAAGCCAAAATTCATGGTTAACCAATTTTTGGTTAATGCGATACTTCCCCCGAAATCAATATCTAAACGCGGGCCAATGGCAATCTCTGCTTCTGTATAGCCGTTGGCGGTAGTTTCCGCATTTTCAATATAAGATTGTTGTACAAGGCTAGTGGTTACCGAACTGATATCGATGTAAACCGATGCAGCGCGTGTGACTTGAATATTGGTGCCAAGATTGATACCCATACCTGTATTAGATACCTTCATATATTTTTCTGCATCGGTGTTTTGATCAAGAAATCCGTCGCCATCAGCATCGGGTGGCGCTGAAACCTCGAGCTGACTACTGTTTATAACGAGGCCTAGATATACCGGACCGTAACGGTATCGGAGGTGGACATCTTGATTGGCAGTGATGATCGAAGAGCCATTCAGAGCAAACGTATATGTACCTTGTTCCCGTTGCAGCAACATACCAACCGATTTGTCATTGCCCCCGTAGACACCAAATCCATAATTTACCGAAGTGCTTGTATCGTTACTCTGTACCATCTCGCTTTTATAGACGGCGTAACCGCCACCAACGTTGAAGAAGAATGACGGGGTGTTCTGGTCATCCGCCCAACCATGCTGTGCGAATAAAAGGCAGGGCATGAGAGCTGCTAAGAGTAACACGGATTTTTTTGCGAGTAACTTCATAGGGCCTCGGAATGCTTTCTGGTATGTGAATATTATCGGCAGAAAAGTTCGTTGGTTAAGCAGCTAAGGGGAATATCGAGCGTCAGCGGTGATGAGGATGTTGAAAAGATCTGGCTACCTCCTAGCTAATCTACTAAAGTCTATGAGTAAATTTTAATTTTTATGTGGTGTCACAACCATTAACGACTGACGAGATTAAGAGGTTTTGATGAAAGGTGATCCCAAAGTTATTGAAGCTTTGAATCTGATTTTGACCGGTGAGCTCACGGCCATCAATCAGTACTTCCTCCACGCACGCATGTGTAAGAACTGGGGTTACGAACGCATTGCCAATATCGTTCACAAAGAATCGATCGATGAAATGAAGCATGCACAAACTCTGACCGACCGCGTTTTGTTTCTCGACGGCATTCCAAATTTACAAAAGCTTGGAAAGTTGAACATTGGCGAGACCATTCCAGAGCAGTTTTCTTCTGATTTACGCCTTGAGCACGAAGCTTTAATCAATTTAAAAGGTGCGATCAAAGTCTGCTACGAAGCAGCTGATCACACGTCTAGGGAGCTTTTAGAGCATATCTTGGAAGAAGAAGAAAACCATATTGACTGGTTGGAAACACAATTGGGATTGATCAAGGAAGTAGGAAAAGAAAACTATCTGGCTGAGCAGATTCGCCCGTAAGATCGATGTTGTTTCTCTACAAAAAAATTAAGCTGATTGCGGTTCATCGCTTTTGCGACTTTTGAGACTTTCAAGGAGCTCTTTAACGTGGCAAATACATGTTCCGCAGTCACTACCTGCCTTACAAGATGCCATGACTTGCTTAACGCTCGTTAAGCCCTGATCGACAACCAGGTCACGAATTGTTGAATCTGAAACACCTTTACAAA
>CAMAXT010000124.1 GCA_945862295.1 Pseudobacteriovorax antillogorgiicola | reverse complement strand
CGAATGTGATGGCGAAAATTATCGCTAGAAACTCTATCTCCGTAGAACTCGCGGATCTTGCCACCCAGAGCTTCATCGAGATAGTCGCGAGGTTTAGTCGAACAATTGTCCGCAAATTGATTGTATTGATAAAAGAGGTTCTCTGGTTCTGCATTCCATATCAGGCGGCGCAATAGTGTTTGTTTTTGAAGATTGGTGAGATTAATGCGGTCTTGAATCACACCTCTCTTTTCAACAACACGGTAGTGATCAATAAGAGAGTAAAAATCTGTAATCGCAAGTTGGTAGTTCAAGTCACCAATATAGAATTTCCAAATGAAGTCTTTTGCTCTGAAATCGAAGATGCCCCAGTTAAAGTTGTAGTCAGCACCAGACGTACGATCGACAACTCTTAAGATAGTGTGGCCATAGAGGGCATAAACGGCCGCCCCTCTTTTTACAGTTAATAAATAGACATCGACCTGCTCAAAGTCAGAAGGCATTTTTGGAACGACGCCGCGGCCGTAAGCAGAGCCCCAGAAAAAAAGAGAAATCAAACAAAGACATAGTTTAGACAATCAGGGCTCCCAGTCAGGATTTATCGCGCTTATTTGCTTTTAGCTTTTCCTTAAGCGCTAGACGAACTTTCCGTCGTTCTTGAGCCGCCGCGAACCGTTCGTGCTCTTTTTCCGTTGAAGGCGTAATTTGCGGAATACTTGCTGGCCGATTGTTGCTATCGATTGCCACAAAGGTCAGATAAGCCGAAGCGGTATGGTGCCATTCTTTAGTGATTGGACTATACGCTGTCACCTTGACACCGACTTCGCAGCTCGAACGAGAGGTAAAATTGACTGAAGCATCTAGACAGACAATCCAGCCGAGATGAATCGGCGCTAAAAAGTGTAGAGCATCGATAGATGCAGTCACTACAGCTTTCTCACAGTGACGCATCGCGGCGATCGCTGCTGCGATATCGACCCAAGCCATAACTTCGCCGCCGAAAAGCGTTCCGTGAGCATTGGTGTGTTGAGGCCGAACCAGGTGTTCGTGATGCGTAGCGCTGGCGGCGGGAGATTTTCCTTCCATGGAGATCCCTACTTTCAATTCTAGCTATTTTGTAAGAGTTTCAGTGGCGTTTACCGAAAGAATGGTGACTCTGTTCTTTCCCATTTTTTTGCTTTTATACATGGACTCATCCGCTATCCGGAGCAGTTCTTCTTTGGTCTTTCCATGCTCAGGGTACGCGGCAATACCGATCGAAGCAGTAACGTGGGTAGTGATCCCACCATCAACTTTAAATGGTGTTTTTTCAATGCTGCGTCTTACGCGCTCCCCAGCGAGAACTCCCTTGGAACTTGTTGCGCCGAGCAACAGAACAACAAACTCGTCTCCACCGTATCTAATCGGAATATCTACTTCGCGCACCGCATCTTTGATCACGTCGGCAACCTGCTTAAGAACACTGCTGCCGGATAAATGCCCATGCTGATCGTTTACCGGTTTAAAGCTGTCGAGATCGATAAACATCAGGCAGAAATTATTTTGAAAGCGGTCCGCTCGTCGCAATTCGTTTTCGAGACAGATTTCTAGGTACCGATGATTGTAGAGACCGGTGAGATCATCAATATTCAAGAGCGACTGCGTTCCAGCTAATTTTCGGTACCATTTACTCTCGACTTGCAGCGCTTGTACGGCAAATTCTAACAAAGCGATGCTAAAGGTGTCGTATTGACACTGGCTGTTTTCTGAAATTTGCCAAACTATGAGACGCCCAGCACGAGATTTGGGATCTTGGGAAATACAGGTGTAGTAAGTTTGATTTGCGTATTCTAAGCATAAAAGGCCGTCACCGTTTTCGGACATCAAAGCCCCCGATTCGGCAACGAATTGCTCAAACTCCGTCCAGAATTCGGGCGAGTATGAAGAAACACCATCGACTTTCAGGTACTGCCTTTTCATATGCAGTTTGGTTTTTTCACGACCAAGGCGCGCGAACCCGAGTTTTGCAACACCAAAATCACGGTGCAGGACATCGCCAAAATGCTTCAGCAAACATTTGTAATCCGGCATCTGACTCATCGACTGCTGTATCGCAGTAGCGCGCAGCAGGGTGTCGGCAATGCCATTGCTTAGATTTTTTGACAGATTTTTTTGCGTCATGTCTTCCGCGCCAAAACTTGAGTTAATGGTCGATGCCCGATCCTGGCAAATAGAGCAACAATTCCTGAAGATAAGAACCCATCATTAGATGAATTATAGCACCAATAGCGAGGAAGGGTCCGAAAGGAATCGCCGACTTCAACGTTAGTGTCCTCTTAACGGCCATGAATGCGATACCTAATCCGGCACCGAGTATCGAACCGTAGAAAACAGTAGGAATAATAGACTGATAGCCCAGCCAGCCACCAATGCCGGCCAAAAGTTTTACATCGCCCATGCCCATCCCAACTTCTTTTCGTATCAGCCAATATGCCCAGGCAATCGCATAAAGAATACCGCCTCCTGCTACCGCACCAACTAAGGCGGTTAGCATATCGAGGTCAGGATGGAGCCATGCAATCAATGGTGTCAGAGCAATCATAGGGAGACTGATGACATCGGGTATAATCATCAATTTAAAATCGATAAACGAACAAATCACGAGAATGCTAACAAAAATAATCCCGTGCAAGGCACGCAGCAGATTGGGGTAGTCGACCTCCCATAGGGCACTTTTCTGCACAAAAAATGGGTATTTCCAGTAAATCATTACAAATAAAACGGCTGTTAAGAGTTCTACGACTGGATACATTAAAGATAGTTTTTGCTGACAGCAGGCTGTCTTGCCACGGAGAAAAAACCAACTGAGAATGGGAATATTTAGATAAAATGGAATGCCAGCACCGCATGATGGGCAGGCAGACCTTGCTGACTTCCAGAAAGTTTTTTCAGGGATTCGCAAAATACAGACATTAAGGAAACTCCCGATACAGGCGCCCCAAATGAAAGCGACCCAGGTAATCGGGGAAAAGATTATGCTTAGAATCGTCAAATTCATGAAAAACATTGTTCGAGAAATGCCTCTCGGCCCATTTAGGTGGCCGTGATGACCAAATGAGTTTATTAATACTATGGCCCTATGATTGTATCACTAAAACGGGATCCGCTCATTTATGAAACAAACTGTGCCCTTAATAAGCAATCGCATACTAGAAAAACTCGAATGGCCGTTGCTGCTCGAGATTCTCGCGAATTTTAGCCAAACCGAAGAAGGCAACGCCCTCTGTATTGGCCTTTCGCCAACGCTTTCCAAAGATGAAATCGAATCGCGTTGGCATTTAGTCGAGCCCCTTAAGCATTTGTCCCAGCAAAACTACCGCCCGCCGGTTGGGTTTCTGCCAGTGATGGGAGCGGTGTTTCGCGCAGCGAGTCTGGGTCAAATCTTCGATGGCCAGACACTTCGAGTTGTTGCTGATCTCTTAGAGTCAGCCAAGAAGGTTCATCAGTTTTCAAATGACCTTTCGGCAAAATGCCCGCAACTAATGAGTATTCGGGCAAGATTATATCCAATGCCAAAACTACTCACTTCCATAAACCGTGCAGTCGGTCTGGATGGCAAACTTCTCGACGACGCATCTGAAGAACTGACAAAGATCAGAAAACAAAAAATAGTTGTCCGAAAAAAGATAGAAGAAGCGATCAGCCGACTCGTTCACAACGATCCGGAAACAGAAAAATATTTGCAAGACGACTTCTTTACTGTGCGCTCTGAGCGTTACGTTATTCCAATCAGGATTGATGGACGAGGTCGCGTCAAAGGATCGATCCTTGATACGTCGGATAGCGGACAAACACTTTTTATCGAACCTGCAGGTATTGCCCCGATCAATGATCAGCTACTAGAACTCGAACTGGAAGAAAAACTAGAAATCCTCAGGATTTTTCGTGAATTGAGTGAATCTGTCGCATCCGATTTAGACGTTATCAAAGGCAACTACGAAACTTTGATCGAAGTAGACTTCCTGTCAGCTCAAGCAGCGCTAGCTGCTTCCATTGATGCTGGTCCGGTAAAAATCACCGATCATCCCCACTTAAATCTTATCGATGCACGTCATCCATTGGTCAAACGGCCCGGTGACAAACCGGCGGTCAGCAATTCTATCAATATCAAAGATAGTCAATCGGTGCTTATAATCTCTGGTCCAAATGCTGGTGGTAAAACTGTTGTCTTAAAAACAGTCGGCCTCATCCATCTGATGGCGAAAGCAGGACTACTAGTACCAGCGGATAATAAATCTACCGTGCACCTTTTCGAAAAAATTTGGCTAGAGATGGGCGATTCCCAAAATCTAAGTGCAAATCTTTCCACGTTCTCTGGTCATTTGATGGGACTAAAACCTATCCTGGAATCTGCGGGTGATAACGATCTCGTTCTTCTCGACGAACTCGCAGTCGGAACGGATCCGCAAACAGGAGCTGCAATCGGAGCAGCGATTCTCGAGAGTCTAGCTGGACGTCAGTCAGTATCGTTAGTCACCACGCACTTTGACGCCCTAAAAGGCATGGCGGTCCGCGATCAAAGATTTAGAAATGGATCGATGGAGTTTTCACTCCAAAATCTAAAACCAACATATAAATTGATTCTCGATGTTCCCGGACAGTCGTACGGACTTGAAGTCGCAGAGCAGATTGGTTTGCCAACTAAGATTATTGAAAGAGCAAAAGAATTAAGAGGGCAAACTGTCTCTAATCTCGATGCTGCAATCAATGATCTTATGCTCGCACGTGATGAGGCACGCTCCTCGCAAGAACTAACCCGAAAAGCAAAACTTGATGCCGATGCCGAAAAATTGCGTTGGGACCAAGAGCGCGAACTATTAGCTGAGCAGAGAAAGAAAATCACTAAACAACTCTCTGACAAATACGACGACAAGATGCAGGAGATGCGCCGTGAGTTTGAAGATATCGTTACGCGCATTCGCCAAGCCCTCAAAGACTCTGAGCGCATGACTGAAGGTAGAGAGAATTTAATGAAAGATCGGCACTCCGCCGAAGCTTCTTTAAAAAAGATGGAAAACCTAGTCGGAGAATTGGCGCAAGCTTACGATGCAGGTGAAAAACTGCCAGGTGTCGTCGCCACCCGTGAGAACATCAAAGAAGGTTCGCCTGTTTATGTATTGCCGCTGAAAAAAACCGGCAAAATTCTAAAGACCGGTGACTTCGAAATTCTTGAAGTTGAAGTTGGTATCATCAAACTACGCGTGTCGATGCAGGACTTGCGTCTGCTGTCTCCAGGAGAAGCGGTAAACCAGGTTGGCAATAAGAACAACACACAAAAACAGCAACAACGTTCTCGTCCCGCGCAAAAAACGCCGGAAGACAAAGATAAACCGATCGGTCTAGCAATTCAGGGTGCGACCAACACGATCGACCTACGCGGCATGGATGCGGATACGGCAATTCAAGAGACCTGGAACTTTATTGATAGGTCCCTACTCAAAGGTGAAGTCACGGTCATTATCGTCCACGGTCACGGTACGGATATTCTGAAAACAGCCATAAGACGCGAGCTACAACATAATTGCCCGTATGATGTCCGCTTTCGATCTGGCCTACCACAAGAGGGCGGAGACGGGGTCACAATCGTAGCACTTAGAACCTAAGGGTTCCGGTCGGGTTTGCCCAGGCGTAAGCATCTAGAATTAAATTAGAAAATCCTACGATCGAACGGTTGCAAGGATTGTCAGTTGCCATTACATTCATGCCTGCACAAAACGCGGGAACACATTGTTATATTTAATGAAGAGGATGCCATGGCCAAAGCTGCGCCTAAAAGCACACTGCATATCGTCGACACCCCACACGCCGCTATCATTTCAGACTACCGCGTTGCTTACGTAAGTCGACAAGCAAGCCTCGCAGGTCGTCGCGAAGTCATGTCAGGCAAAGCGAAGTTCGGCATCTTCGGGGACGGTAAAGAGGTAGCGCAGATTGCAATGGCTAAGGCTTTTGAAAAAGGCGATTGGCGTGCAGGATACTACCGCGACCAGACTTTCATGATGGCGATCGGTGAACTTACCGTTAAACAATTTTTTGCTCAGCTCTACGCAGATACCGATTTAGAACATGAACCAGCAAGTGCTGGAAGGCAAATGAACTCCCACTTTTCAACACGCTATATTAGAGAAGACGGCAGCTGGACCAATCAAGCTAAGTCTTACAACTCGTCTTCGGATCTCTCTCCCACCGCGGCGCAAATGGCGAAGTTAGTGGGGCTGGGGTACGCTTCAAAAATCTACCGACAAAATAAACTTTTAGATGGCAATGAATTGTTCTCTAACAAAGGCAACGAAGTCGCCTTTGGCACGATTGGCAATGCAAGTGCGGCAGAAGGCATTTTTTGGGAATCTCTCAATGCTTGCGGCGTTCTGCAAGTACCTGTCGCCATTTCAGTATGGGACGATGGATACGGTATTTCTGTTCCGAACAAATACCAAATGACCAAAGAATCGGTCTCCGAAATCATCAAAGGGTATCAGTACGAAAAAGGCAAAGGCGGCGTTGATATCTATGTCGTTAAAGGCTGGGATTATCCGGCATTGGTTGAAGCTTATGCCCGTGGCATCGAAAGAGTAAGGAAAGAACATATCCCGGCACTGTTTCATATTATCGACCTGACTCAGCCGCAAGGTCACTCCACAAGCGGGAGTCACGAACGTTATAAATCCGCCGAGCGAATGGCATTTGAAGAAACAGAAGACTGCCTTCGTAAAATGAAAGAATGGATGATCGAAACAGGTGTCTCCACAGAAAAAAACCTGGAAGCGATAGAAGCAGAGAGTTTAGCTGAGGTTGAACGCCAAAAAGACGAAGCTTGGCGAGAGTATCTACAACCTCTTGAAGATGACCGCAAAAAACTTGTGGCTGTGTTCGAATGCATGAAAAGTGACCTACAAAAACAAGACGTCATCGACACTGCTATCAATTCGCTTAAACGCGCGCCGACTTTGATGCGCCGCGTTGTTGCTGCATCTGCGCGACAGACGCTAATGAAATTACGTGATGAACCAAAAAAAGTACGAAAGGCTCTCGTTGAATTCATCGATGAGTACCAAAAAGTTAATCAATCCAGATATAGTAAATGGTTTATGTCTGAGACTGACCGGTCTGCATTAAATGTAAAGCCGGTTAAATCGATCTATAGTGACAAGCCAGAGATGATCCCTGGCAATGAAGTGATTCAGCGTTGCTTCGATCACTTAATGGGAACTGATCCAAGGCTCTTTATCATCGGGGAGGACGTTGGTGTCCTTGGCGATGTGAATCAAAACTTTAAAGGCCTCCAGGAAAAGTACGGCGAGATCCGCATCACCGATACCGGGATTCGCGAGGCAACGATCCTCGGTCAAGGTATTGGCGCAGCAATCCGTGGACTCAGACCGGTCGTCGATATTCAGTATCTAGATTACCTTCTCTATTGCTTTCAGTTGTTATCGGATGATCTAGCAACCCTGCACTACCGTTCTGCCGGTGGCCAGATTGCTCCTGTCATCGTTCGCACGAAAGGCCACCGACTAGAAGGCATCTGGCACTCAGGTTCGCCTATGGGGATGATCATCAACGGTATACGTGGGATGCATGTTTGTGTGCCGCGCAATATGGTCCAAGCGGTAGGATTTTATAATACCCTCTTCGCAAGCGATGAGCCGGCCCTCGTTATTGAAGTCCTCAATGGTTACCGGGTGAAGGAAGCTGTTCCGACAAATCTTAAAGATTTTAAACTAGAACTTGGTGTTCCAGAAGTTTTGATCGAAGGATCGGACATCACAGTTGTTACCTATGGTGCGTGTGTTCGTGTCGCCGAAGATGCAGCTAAATTCTTAAAACAGTTT
>CAMAXT010000123.1 GCA_945862295.1 Pseudobacteriovorax antillogorgiicola | reverse complement strand
TGACATCAATGCAGCGTCGTTGCAAGAATTAGATGAGGCTTCTTGATATTAATTGTTGCTGCGGCCAAACGCAGTCGTAGTTTGTGCCAGCTGCTCTACCAGATCCTTCGTAAGGTGAACTTTTTCAATCCTATACTTCCAGTTCCCTTTCGCCACTCCGGGAATATTCATCCGGTCTTTTGCTGTTTGCGATAGCAAATCCTGCACCGGAAAAACCGTCAAGCTAGCTTGCGAACTCATCGTTGCGCGAATCATATCCCAGCTAATCGTCGCTGGTTTGGCATCAAGGTAGCATTCGATGCGGTTTAGTTCTGCTTTTGCTGATTTTGACCCGGCGGAAGCTCTTTTTACGATGTCTTGAAACCAGCCGCGTGTCGTGTTGTTGTCATGGGTGCCAGTATAAGCGACCGAGTTTTTTGGTACGCCATGGGGAACATGGTGTGTAGCTTCCTCTGAGCCATCGAATGCGAATTGGCTGACTTTCATACCGGGGAATTCATATTTATCGCGCAGCGCTCGCACTTTTGGTGTTACAGCTCCTAAATCTTCGGCGATGAACTGAGGTTTTTTGAAGGCTTTGGTGACTGCGTTGAAAAATTCGTCGCCTGGCACTTTCATCCAGCGACCATCCTTTGCGGTTTTAGCTCCTGCTTTGATTTCCCAGTAACGGTGGAAGCCGATGAAGTGGTCGAGCCGCACTGCATCAAATAGTTTAAGTCCCGACCCGAGGCGGTGAATCCACCAACTAAAGCCGTCTTTTTTTAATGCTGACCAGTCATAAAGGGCGTTACCCCAAAGTTGGCCGTCTTTATTAAAGGAGTCCGGCGGGCATCCTGCAACAACTGTAGGAAAATACGAAGCGTCTAATTGAAAGAATTTCCGGTGTGACCAAACGTCAGCACTCGTATCGGAAACGAAAATGGGGAGATCACCGATAAGACCGATGCCGTATTTGTTGGCGTAAGCTTTCAGCGCGCTCCATTGATTGTAGAACCAAAATTGTTCGATAGCGTAACAGAGCATCTCGTCAGCTTTGATCTGTGCGAGGTGCTTTAAAGCGGCAGGATCTCTGTCTCTTAGCTCTGTCGGCCAACGTTGCCATGCTGCGGTCCCGTAGTGGTCACAGATGACCTTAAACATCAGATAGTCTTGCAGCCAGTAGCGCTGATTTTTTAAGAATTCTTTGAACGGTACTTCGATTGGTAGAGTCGTTTTGGCACGAGCAATAGCAATGTCGAGCAGAGCGTCCCGGTGCGACCGCGCTTTAGTAAAGTTAACGCTTTTAGCGCTGTTGTCTTTTGGCGCTGTCAGCTCAGATTTTTTTAGCCAACCGTCTTTTACTAGCAGGTCGAGGCTGATATAGAGTGACTCGCCGGCAAATGATGAGATCGTAGAGTAGGGCGAATTACCGGGACCTATCGGATTCACCGGAAGCATCTGCCAGCATTTTTGTTTGGCCTTAACTAGAAAATCGATAAAAGAATATGCTGCTGGCCCCATATCTCCATTATGATGCGGGCCAGGCAGTGATGACATATGCAATAAAACGCCGCTCGCTCGATCTTTTAAACTAAAAACCACATCAACTCCAAATAGACTCAAATGCAACAACAGCTAATAAATAAACCTATTTCGCACGCAATTGAACGAAATAAAATTCCGTTGCTCGCTCGATCCATACCAAGACCTTCGCTTTGCCTCTGGTTAATTTCTTAAAGGTGTCAACATTGTCGACCGGTTTGCCATCGGCTTTTAGGATCACGTCCCCAGGTCGTAGTCCAGAACGTTCAGCTGCCCCTTCACGGTCAATTTGGGTGATGACTGCACCTGATTTTGATTCAAAACCGAATTTTCCTTGCAGATCTTTTGACCAATTGGCGACGTTCATACCGTATGGGAGTTCTTTGTCAGGTGTGGCTTGAACGGTCTTCACTCCTCCGGTTTCGTCATCCGGATGCTGGCCAATGGCAACTTTTACGTTCTTCTTTTTGCCGTCCCGCCAGACAGCTAACTCGACCGATGATCCTGGTTTCATGAGGCCAATGGTGTTGACTATTTCGCTGCTTGTCTTCATATCGGTGCCATTTACAGCGCTAACAACGTCGCCTGGGGCTATACCGGCTTTGTCAGCTGGACTTCCGCCCGCAACTTTTGCTACGAGAGCACCACCTTTGACAGAGTCTGGAAGGTTGAGGCCGCCTCTTAGATCATCATCAAATGGTTGCAGATAGACACCGAGATAACCGCGTTTTATATAACCGTTATTGATAAGTTGTTCAGCGACATTTTTTACGAGATTGGAAGGTACGGCGAAGCCAATACCATTGTATGCGCCTGAGCGACTATAGATTGCGGTATTGACTGCGATCACTTTGCCGGCGACATCGAGAAGCGGGCCACCTGAGTTACCTGGGTTAATTGCGGCATCGGTCTGAATGAAGTTACCAAGTTTTGTGATGTCGAGGTTTCCGCGCCCAATTGCAGAGACGACACCGAAGGAAAGACTGGCTTCGAGTCCAAATGGAGCTCCGAGAGCGACAACAAAATCTCCTACTTCAACTTTTTCAGAATCGCCAAGTGGCAACGCCAACAAACCAGTTCGGTCAAATTTTTCATTTTTTACCTGCACAACCGCGACATCTGTATTCTGGTCACGGCCGACTATACGACCTTCGTATGTTTGACCGTTTGCTAGCTTTAATTGAATTTCATCGGCATCTTGCACTACGTGGTTATTTGTTAAGATGTAGCCTTTTTCAATGTCGACGAAAAATCCTGAACCGAGGCCTCCTTCGCGTCGTTGTTGCGGGCGTTCTTGCTCGCCGGGACCGCCACGTCCAGGACCGAAAAAGAATTCGTAGGGATCGACTGTTCCACGCGGTAAACCCGCGGCCGTTTTATAGACTGAAACAAACACGATAGCCTGGTTTGCTTCCTTGGCGATGGAGGCAATGCCTTTTGACAATTTTTGCAGGATTTCTGTGTTTTCGACTTTGATCGCATTACTCGTATTCTTGGGAATTTCGTACCCGAGACTTGGATTTGCCGAAAGTAACGCTGAACTGATGACAATGGTTGCAGTCGTGAACAAGTTTTTAAACTTCATTCAGAAAGACTCCTCGTTGAATTTTTGCTTACCAGCTTCGGTTGACCGTAGCTTGATTTAATAATGCTTACATCTGCCTGAAGGCAAGATGAGAAACTGTACGTCATTTATGCCAGAGGGCACATATTTTTCGACAAGTCGGATAGGCTTTTTCGGCCTGGGATCAATATGGAGTTGATCTTAAATACTGCAAGGGGTTTTGAAACTATTGCCAGAGTTGTTTGAAGATGTACGTTGGTCGGTTGATAGCAATTTCTTATAAATATCTATTATTACAGGAGGTTAATATTGATGGCGTCTGGGTAAAGCTTAATTTTCGCCATGGTTTCCCGATCCCTAAACTCAAGAAAATATTATGCTCGGTCTAGGAGATCTTTATGAACTTGGCTTCGCTCATTTTATCGATGTTCTTGTTGCTCAGTGGATGCACGGGAGCAATCGCCCCAACCAACGAAGGTGAAAATCCAAGTGCTAGTGGCACTAAAAATG
Source organism: Pseudobacteriovorax antillogorgiicola (assembly GCA_945862295.1). GTDB lineage: Bacteria > Bdellovibrionota_B > Oligoflexia > Oligoflexales > CAIYRB01 > CAMAXT01. The sequence goes on along the minus strand of CAMAXT010000123.1, from coordinate 4,302 downwards.
CTAAAGGTAGTGAATCAACAGGCGAGGGTGAAGCAACCGCTGCTACGACCGGTGAAGCTGCTGCTGGTACAACCGAAGGCGATGATCCAGAAGAATCAACGGAAGCGCCCGCAGTCGGCGAAGCGCTTAACGTTTCGGGCGGATTCACTGGCTTGAATTTAAAATATATCTACGCGACGCACCGTCCTACCTACCAAGCTAGTGGGATTGCGATGCCAGCAACAATGACATTTACAATGACCGAGTATTCTACCGGCACGAAAAAAGTAAAAGAATACGAATGTCTCGACTGTGAAGATGATGTTATCCAGTGCTACTGCGCAAAAGAAGAAAATAAAGATGATGAAAAATGCACCGGCGGTAGTGCGACACTAGAGTATGATTCGTTTTCCATTACTTTATCAGCGAAAAATGCTCTAACAACACTACAATCCGGACAAGTTCACCAAGTTGAAGATACAGGCTACCCAAAAAAGAAGGACTACGAACTTAAAGTTGTCCCTACCGATTTTCAAGATCCCAACTACCTAGCATATTCGAGCGCGAATACTTTGGAAGGCCTGAGTTCAACCTACCTTTTTACGTCTACTGATACAACGAAAGTGAAATCAAGATTTTCAGTAGCTGGTACTTTGAAATTTGCGGCAAACATTACGTCAAGCAGCAAAGATTTTGAATTTGATTTAGACTTTACTTTTAAAAAGAATGCGTTGCTCGGTGATAATAATGAAGACCAAGCAATAAAAGGTAAATTTAAAGGCCCTATCTACGAATACTCAGAACCAGTCGCATATCCGACGACGTGCGCCCTCCCTGAGAAATATGTGAAGATCGTTTACGAGTGATGAGATCTCTGATGTTGGAAAAAATGAATAGGATGGTTATGACTCAAGTTAACTCAAACAAAACTAAGACAGCAATATTCGCAATTGCTTTTGCGTTTGTTGTCCCCGAAGCAATGCCTGCTTTTGCACTGGCGAGTGACACAACTATCAGCGAAAAACCATCGATTCAGCTTGCTCAGGCCAAGAAAAGAAAAAAGAAGAAAAAGAAGCGTAAGAAAAAATCTGAAGATGGAAATAGCCAAGAAGCGGCTCCGTCAGAGGGAGCAGCACCTGCGGCTGCAGAAGGCGCAGCGCCTGCGTCTGTTCACGGTGAGCAGGAAAGCCCGGGCCTATACAAATGGCACATGTCCCTAATAAGTGATTTCAAAATTGTTAGCGAGCAAACCGGGGAAGCGAAAAGCGGATCTGGAAACTACGATCTCGATGCTATGGGTTTATATGTCATCGGCGAGAGCCTTGAACTTGGTGGAGGTTTGGAATTTAAGGAGCAGACGCTAAAATACGAAGATTCGTCTAACAAGACGTCCTTCTACTTACTAAAACTTAAAGGTGTCTATAACTTTGGAAACATCCACAACGACAGTTCAGTGTTCTTTACAGGTTTGAGCCTAGGTTTTGGTTCTTCGAGTTCAAAGGCAGGTGAAGCTGACGAAGTTAAAAGTTCTGTGACGCAGTTTGGATTAGGGCTTGGTATGCATTGGTTTGTTGATAGTAACGTTGCTTTTACGGCCGAATTTAGTTACGACACAGGAACATTGAAAGCTAGTGGTGGTGGAGATCCGACCAAGTTTTCTGAAATTCACATTGCTCGCATGGGCTTTTCATTATTCTTGTAATAGAGTTTAAACGCGTTTATTTTGAATCCGCCGACGTTTGTAAAACGGATGCCGGCGGGTTCTTTTTATAGGACGCCTTTTTCCTTTAGGCTATTTTGCATTTGCACCCCATGAACAAGCGTAATCCCCGCTTGTAATGCCGCAGCAACATGAATGGCTTCTGTCATTTGCTCAGGGTTAGACCCGGTCTCAAGGCAGGTCGTGGTATAAGCATCAATGCAGTATGGGCATTTCAAAGCATGAGAAACTGCTAGTGCGATCAGTGCTTTTTCTCTTTTCGAGAGCGCGCCATCGGTTCCAGTCACGTTATTGTAATAAGAAAAAAACGATTTCATATGCTCGCTTGCAAATCGCCCTACTTCAGCGAATTTTGCCAGGTCTTCTGTTTTGTAATAATTGTCCGACATGGTGACTTCTTTCTGCGTTAGTTGGCGGTATTGCCGCCGCAGCTACTTCCAGATCCGGCTGTACAGCCGTAGCAGTGTTCTGCGGTTTTTATTTTGAGATTTAAAAGCGTGTTCACATCAAAATCTGCGATTGAAAGCCGGTGCGCGTCGTTTTCGATATGCATCCCTAGCATCTGATTGAAATCGCAGTCATAGAGAAAGCCGTCATAGGAGACGCTGATGATGCTGCGACACATGACTGATTTAGCTGCCGATGGGTTAAAGGCATTCAATAGTTTGTTCATGTATGGATCATAGCCGCCGGCCTTTTTCAGCTGAAAGCGAAAGCGATGGATCGGCATATTGGTAATGGCAAAGAGGCTATTAAATTCAATATCAAACTTAGCTTTTAGCTCTTTTTTATAGTCCCTTTCGAGATCTGCCTGAGGTGCCGGCAAGAACGCTCCGGCGGGATTGTATACGAGATTGAGAATGAGGCCGCTGCCAGGTTTGCCGTAACCAACTGCATTTAGTTGGCGCAGACTTTCGATGCTTTTTTGAAATACGCCACTGCCCCGTTGTTTATCGGTAAAGAATTCTTGGTAGTAGGGGAGTGACGAAACGACTTCAACCTGATGGTCGCGAAAGTACTCTGGAAGATATGAAAGCGACTCTTTCGTTTTCGGGTGCGGATCCATCGTCACCGTCAAGTTGTGCCGGACTAAGACTGTCTTCCCGAGTGCTCTAGCCTCTTCGACTAAATAGCGAAACTTAGGATGTAGCTCAGGCGCGCCACCTGTGATGTCGACATGGGTGATGGACGGTGTTTTCTTCAGAACACTCAAACACTGCGCAAGGACGTCATCGGACATTTGTTCTTTGCGGCGTGGCGACGAGTCGACGTGGCAGTGAACACAGGCCTGATTACACATTTTTGTGATGTTGAGCTGCAAGGTTTGCGGGGCTGACCGCATGAGATCAATCTGGTGCGCACTAAGCGTTTTTTCAAACTTCGGAATTGGGACGGCGTCAGTCATGATCGAGATCTCCCCAGTTGTTAGCTGACTCTCGCATGAAAAATCTGTTAATTCAATGGGTTAATAGATCTTTGGCACTTTCCTGCCCGGCCGGACAGAATCTTGTGTAAATTCCTTGAATTATTCAATATAAGTGTCCCCTCGACGAGGGTGGATGGACACCCCTAATCATAAGGACCTAGACATGAAAAAGAACAGAGCACAGGTAGAAGCAAACCTGGCTACAGCAAAAACACAGCTCGCAGCACAAGGTAAAAAACTTGGTAGCGAGAAAAAGCTTGTCGGAAAAAAATGCCGCCTCGACCCAAAATACCGTGCGATCGAGTCTGAAGTTCGTACCTTTAACCGTCGCCTAGCAGCGATGGATAAAATTGATGCTCGTAACACAGACTTAGAAACTCGCCGCGCTGAACGTGCAGCAACTCCTAAAGTCAAAAAAGTAAAAGAGAAAAAAGTAGAAGCGCCAAAAGCAAAAGCAAAAGCTAAAAAAGAAGCGTAAGCCTTTTTAGCTCTTTCCACAGCACTTCTTAAATTTTGCTCCTGAGCCACAAATGCAAGGGTCGTTTCGTCCGACCTTTGCATTTGTGCGTACAAACGGAGCTTGAGCACTGTGACTGCAGCCAGGTCCGTGGACGTGGCTGGGTCCACCGTGATCATGTTGGTCGTGATTGTGGTTGTGTTCGTGATTATGTGCGCCATGCTCATGGTCATGATCGCAATCAGGTCCGTGCACGTGTTTTGGTTCGGTTTTCGTTTCGGTTGGTGCTGTCATTGGTACTTCCGTTCTTGTCATTGCGGTTGTTATCCTCTGGCTACAACTTTTTGCCTGAGAACATGATCCATTACCACAAGCAGTGCCATCGCTTCAACCATCGGAACTGCCCGCGGTAAGACACAGGGATCATGCCTTCCGGCTTTGGGTTTTAGCGCGACCTTTTTGCCGGTTTGGTCGACGGTGTCCTGTTCTTTAAAGATTGTAGAAACCGGTTTAAACGCAACTCGGAAGTAAACATCCTCTCCATTAGAGATACCGCCTTGAATGCCACCGGATTTATTGGTGGTCGTTCGAATCTTCCCTGAGGCATCAGATGTGAATGGATCGTTGTGCTGGGAGCCGAAAAGCTCGGTTGCAGCAAACCCCATGCCGACTTCAAAGCCTTTACTAGCTGGTAGGCTCATCACGGACTTTGCAAGATCA
>CAMAXT010000122.1 GCA_945862295.1 Pseudobacteriovorax antillogorgiicola | reverse complement strand
GGTGGAAATTCGCCGGCAGATTTGCGCGAAGTCTACTTCGCAAAAGACGGATCCTCGGCGTTCTTTGGAGCGAAGGTTCAAGGTACGGTTTCTAACGTTGGCACCTCAGCTCAAAGGATACTTTTTATTTTTAGCTCGCTCGCAGTTCCTGCCGATAACACGACTTATCCGGAAGCGACGACACGTCTTATTCTTGAAGCTTGGGGTCCAGTTCTTAAATTTTATAATGGAACTTCATATGTCACCTACCCGGGATCAGGCACGGTTTATAATTTAGCGGTCTCCGGCAGCAGCGTCGAATTACGGATTGATCTTAGTGTGATTGAAGGACTGATGAGCGGCGGCCCCTACATTGTCGACGTTTCCGGTTATGGCGTGACCGGTGATGGTGCTTGGGTAATGGATCGGACGGGCAACCATTTCGTTGGTCTGGTTGACGACTACGCCTGCATTGTTGATATGCCGAATGCGGACCGTACCATAACGACGAGTAAAATGTTCGTCATGCGCCGCAGTGCCTCTACAGTCTCAGCAGGAGTGGCGGAGACGTCTTACCGCTCAATGATTCACGGCTCGCGCGCTTCAGAATATGTTGCAAAAGATCACATGGCTTATTGGGACACAGTTGCTTTTACCGTCATCAAAGCCATGTCTCCCGCCGGTCTAAACACATCAAACGCCGGTATCTACGTTGAAGACGACATTACAAACAGATTCGGCAATACGGGCGATCTGACCTATCTGACCTTTGTCTCCGCCCACGAATATCTTCATTCCTACAACGCTACCTCCTACCGCCTGTCAGAATCCTGGATGGTCGAAGGCCACAGCAACTGGCTGGCGACAAGGGCTATAGGAAGCTACTTCGGTGACGAAGTAGAAGCTAGTTGGTTTAACATTGACCTAAGTTCCTTCCTTGCAGAAGAAAAGACCAATGGTGTGCAAACCATTGATGACGCTAATTGGGGCGACGCACCGTACAGCGGACTATTCTATTACCGCAAGGCCGCGTCCTACATCGAACTGCTGCAAACAAAAATAGATTACGACTCATTTTTAAATAGTATATTGAAATTGGGTATCCTTGGAACGCCACTACCTAACCGAGACACCTTCCTTGCGGCCTATAAAGGCCTGCCTAACTATCAAGGAGCTGCTGGCGACAACCTAACCGATGGATGGTGGGGTGGAGATTATTCAACTTCGAACCTACCGATTTCGCTATTAGCCGACACCGACGGTGATGGACTTTTAAATTTCCAAGAAACGGCAACGGGTACCAATGCTGCTTCTGCCGACTCTGACAGCGACAACACGTCCGACCAATTCGAAAAAGTGAACGGACTCAATCCTAGCGTGAAACAAAACGTAACTTATTTAGCCCAAGACAATTTGCTTACCGATTGGGTGAGCTTAGCACCGAGCTGGTTGCGGACAGCGCTACAGAGCAGCAGCTCCAATCCGGCATGCGGGAATTTTACTCGCTTAAACCGTTACGGTGTCGTCATTAAAGAAGGCTGGGTCTACATCTCAGCAGAACTTAAACAGACACCGACAGCGAACGAAAATTTAAAAATCGTCGCGTTTGTCAACGGCGGTCCAGAACAATTCGTCATCCAGCACGGTCAATCAACGATCTGGCATGCTAACCCGTTAACGAGAGCAGCAGAGACGGTGGTGCCTTTTTCTGGCACCACCGTCGAGATTGCTTACAACACCGCTTGGTTAGGATGGACTAACGGCGATACGCCGCCAGGTACGACGATTAATGTGGCAACTTTCACTGGATCGACGCAGTGTGATCTCGGAGCGACTGTCACTCCTTAATCCGAGCAGTTAGCGTTTCAATAAAATAGACACATGTAGGCAAACCCGCTATAAAACTAGGGCGTATCTCTCAGCGAGGGCCCGATGCGGATTGTTTTTCTTGGCTCACCCGAAGAAGTCATTGCACCACTAGATCTGTTGCTTAAATCCAAAGACGTTGGATTTGAACTTGTTGGCGTCGTCAGTCAGCCAGCAAAACCCCAAGGTCGCGGACGCGTCCTTGAGGACCCTGAGGTCGCAAAATTTGCAAAAGCTAATGGCATCCCAACGCTTCAACCGTTGAAAGCATCTGACCCGGAATTTCTGGAGCAGTTTAAAGCACTAGAACCTGATGTTGCTGTGACAGCTGCTTACGGACAGATATTGACCGATGCCTTTCTAGCGATTCCTAAAAGAGGCACGATCAATCTTCACCCGTCACTATTACCAAAATACCGAGGCGCAACCCCTGTCCAGTCCGCCATAGCTGCAGGAGAATCGACTACCGGCGTTACAGTTCTGTTCACAGTTAAGAAACTCGATGCCGGCAATATCATCTTGCAAAAGACTTTTAGTATTGGTGCAACTGAACGTTCTTGCCACCTGATGCCGAGATTGTTTCGAGAAAGCGGACCGATGCTAATCGAAGCGCTCGAGATTTTAAAAAATAATGAGTTCGTTGGCACGCCACAAAATGAAGGCAAAATCACTCATTGCCGAAAAATCGACAAGACCGACGGGAACATCAACTGGGAGCATGAGGCCGAAGAGATCTACAATCATTTTCGCGCCTATGATCCATGGCCTGGGTCTTATACTTTTTTCGGTGATCGCCGCATCGGTATTAGCGACATGGTCTACAACCCAGATGCAATCACCAGCCAAGATCCTGGTCAGTTTATCTTTGATAAAAAAAACCACTGCCTTGTGGTTGGAACAGGAAGCGGTTCCCTACATATCAAGCACCTTAAACCAGCAGGGAGTGGCCTGACTAATGCTGCCGCCTTTTGGAATGGATTAAAAGATCGCAGTCATCCCGTGTTCACTTCTGACGGAGCATAGGTAAAAACATATGACTCTTGTCAATATTGCAGTTGCTGTTTCCGGAGGTGGGCGAAGTCTCGCTAATCTTTTGGAGCATGAACGCAAAGGCCAGACGAAATTCAGGATCACCTGTGTCCTAACCTCTCAATACGACTGCAAAGGTGTCTCGATTGCAGAAAATGCTGGTTTGCCTGTCTTTTTTCACAGGTTCCCACTGCAACAAGACCAAGAACTCGACATCAGTCTTGAAAGTTTTTTAAAAAAACACAAAGCCGAGTGGATCGTGCTCGCTGGTTTCCTTCGGCCGCTCCCCATTCTCCCAGCTTGGAATTTGAAAATCATAAATATTCACCCAGCACTTTTACCGAAATTTGGTGGTAAGGGCATGTATGGACAGCACGTACACAACGCCGTGCTTGCTAACAAAGAAGTGGTAAGTGGTGCGACCGTCCATTTTGTAAATGAAAAGTACGACGAGGGCGCTATCATTGCTCAGGTTCTTGTTCCAGTTCGGAATAACGACACTGCCGAGGAATTAGCCGCACGCGTGTTCGCCGGCGAATGCAAACTCTACCCTGTGGTTTTGAATTCACTCATTAGCGGCACTCTGCCAGTGGCACAAAACGAAATCTTTGTCATGGACCTAACCAATGGTTGATGTAAACAACACCAATTCGGACTATCTAGATCAATTCGAGGCCGCGCTCGAAAAGATTGGCCACTTCCTCTACCCAAGTGATTCACCGCTACACAATGCAGTAAAATACGCACTTTCAGTGGGAGGGAAGAGAATTCGTCCGCTGATTTGTATGCAAGCGGCAGAAGCGGTCTGCGGCAAACCGTCACAGGCACTACAAGCGGCAATCGCCGTCGAAATGATCCACACTTATAGTCTGATACACGATGATCTTCCGTGCATGGACAATGACGATCTAAGACGCGGAAAACCAACAACCCACAAAGTTTTTGGAGACGACATCGCTTTGCTTGCCGGTGACGCCCTATTGACCGATGCGTTCTCTATTCTGACTTCAAAAGAAATCGCTCAATCGCTATATGGAGAACTTCCTTCTCTCGATCACATCATCCTTCAGGTACAGCTTCTATCAAAGGCGGCAGGAGGCTCAGGCATGGTCTACGGACAGGCTTGTGATCTTTATTGGACCGGACGGGTAGGAGCGAAAAAAGCTGATCTTGATACCATTCACATCAACAAGACTGGCAAACTCTTAGGTTCTGCGGCTGCGTTAGGTGCAGCGGCAGCCGGAGGGACTGTCGATATCATAAATAAGTTCAAAGAATTCGGGGAACTTACCGGCCTGGCGTTCCAAATTAAGGATGATCTCTTAGACACCGAGTCAGGTACTGGAAAATCTATTGGAAAGGACGCAGAGGCAGGTAAACTAACCTATGCGACGACTATGAGTCGGGGGGAGTCCGAACAAGCAGCCTCCTACTATACTTCAAAAGCTCTCGCGAGTCTGGCATCAACCGGCTTGCAGACAAGTCGGCTTGAATCAACAGCGCATATGCTCCTCGAACGAACAAGGTAGATATAAATGGGACAAGCACACGTTGGTAACATTGCCGATAAGAAAAAACTGGATGACGAAAACTACGGCCATTCAGTCTTAGTTTTTAGAGACCGCCAGGCTGGAGTCAGCGAAATCTATGACCCGGAAGCCGACCGATACTCGTACAATGCTTACTGCATGGAAAAGAAGTTAGTTAAAGAACTATTCACCTGTGAATATGAGTTTCTCGAAGACGCACTGCATGCAATAAACGAAGAATTCGGCACCTGGGAACTTGAATCATTCGAAGAAGATAAAGGATGTGGATCCTGTGCTGCAAAAAAATAAACGTTTAGCGCTGATTTTTGCTTTAATCTCTGCGTTTTCCATTTCCGCAGCTGCTGAGGAAGCACCTGTAAGCGTCAAAGCCGTTGATCCTCTCGAAAATTCTCCTAAAGAAAAAATGCGCCTCGCGATCTTTGGCTCTGAAGCAAGCACCGCTAGTTGCGCGCACGTGAAAACTATCGACAAAGAGTCGGTGGCCAAACTTGATGCGGGCTTAGATAAGTTTCTCAAAGAATTACTTTCCGCGGTTAAATCTCGGGACGAAAAACACATGCAGCCGCTATTTCACCGCCGAACCAATACAACGCTGGCTGCAATTGGCGAATCGCATGCTCGCATGGCGAGCGTTGTCGGGTTGCCGCTCGATGTTTCTATATACAAACTCTGGGCTCTCAACACTGTTGATGGTGCACCAAAAGGCTTGAACTGCGAAGACGAGGGCGTCACTGCTTTTCCGCTTTACGGTTATCCTCTACAGTTTGGGCTGTGGCTGCAAGTTATGGGCAAAGCAGAAGTTGGACGGATCTTCCTTTCGGTTGTTCCCGCCGAAGGCAAATGGAATATCGGTTCCTATCACTTTCATCAGTGGACCCATGCTGAAAAAGATGCCGGCACTTGGGTGAAAGAAGCCTTCGCTGCGCGCGACTCTGGCGATTTAACCGGCGCTTACATGCGCTTTGACTTAGCCAAAAAACTTCTGAATGCAGGTAAGTTTTTAGAAATTCCTGCGTCGGTTGATGCCGAGAAGGCTCGCGAGTCGATAATGACTTCGGAAAAGTTTCTTGAAACAGTTCGCATGGGAGCCACGAAAGACGATGTTCCTTTTATCGCAACTCTGTTGGTGGTCGATGGTGTCGGACTTCTCTATAGGATGCGTGTTGCAGAAGAAATCTCAACAGTTGACATCAAAAAGCGCTGCCGTGAGTATGCCATTAAAGTTAAAAATGAGGATTGGGCGAAAGGTATCACTGGCCTTCGCTGTTCATTTTTAATGCCAAAAGAGGTGCCTGAAAAAGAGGGTGCTTTGGGCGGTATCTATATCGCTTTTAACGAACTGAAGTGATCTTGATAGAGAGCAAAAATAGCTGGAACAAATTTGCCTAATGCCCTCCTCAAGGACTTCATGGCTTGGGTAAGATAAACGAATAATTGCCACACCTATCGCTGCGCTACTGCATAACGCAAAATTTGCCTACGCCTACAGTCAGTCTTTCAAACTCATTTATAATAGATCTATACAATTAAAAAAGGTTTCTCCATTTTTTCAAATGATACCACATCATTAAATCGCCTGATTTCCAACGACATGGAAACACGGGTTCAGCACTATGAGGCGATTTATCTATTTACCACTTTTGCTATTGTCATTTGGCATGTCGCGACCTCTATGCACGATGAAGTCGTAAATTCAAAGGTAACGTTGACGATAAATTTATTCACAATGGTGTCAGCTTTCCTGATCTCACGAATAAAAAAGATCAACTACAGACAGGCTTCAAATTTATTCACTGCATGTCTAACTATCTTCAGCTTAACGTTGATCTACAACACGCACCGCAACAACTACCATCAGATCGCGATCTTTGCCTGCCTCGTCACGATGTGCGCAGGAGCAAGTATGCTCGCATCAAAATACCGCGTTATGATCTTTGCCTACAGCCTGAGTGCTACTATTGCTACTGGCAGCTATATCTTTGCTGATAACATCGTCAACGCTCTGTTCTTTGGCGTTACCTGCATCCTTATCGTTCCTGCGATGACGTTGCATCACTCGATCTACGAACGGCTAGCTCGGCGGAATGCCAGATTGGACACGATCTACAATAACGCTGCAGCCGGGATCGTACAGATAGATAGCTCAGGGAAAATCCTACAATCTAACCGCAAATTTTTAGAGATGTGCGAGTATCGGGAGCAGGATCTTACTGCGCTAACTTTGCCGCAAATCTGTCACGAATCCGATGTCGTGCCGTTAAAGTCCTTTCTCTACCATGCGACGTTTGAATTCTCTCCGCATGCGGAAATTCGGATCCAATCCAAATTTGGCAAGTTTGTTTGGGTCCGTCTTGTTTCCAGCACAAATCCGACCACAAATGTCGGTGACAATCTCATCGTTATTGCTTTGGACATTTCCCACGAAAAAAAAATCAACGAACTATCAAACTTTCAAAAACAAATTCTCACAATGTTTGCCAGAAAGATTGCGTTCAAAACAATTATCGCAGAGATAGCCAAGTTTCTAAGTATTCAATCGGGCGGATTACCGGTAGCGATTAGTATTGTAAAAAATGGCTCGTTTGAAATAGTGGGAAGCTTCAATCTTCCAGACAATGTCAGGACAAATCTCATCAAAAGGCCTGTCGAGCCCGGATATGGTAACTGCTACGAAGCGATTAGTAGCAAGGTTATCCAGGTTGTTGAATCTGTCAAAGGCCATCCGACCTGGGAAAAAATCCAGGTCCTGAGTCCAACCAACCCTCTTGCCGCCTGCTGGGCTGCACCAATCATGAACGATTTGGGGACCGCTGCGGGCGTTATTGAAGTATTCAAATACACTGAAGGCCTCCCTAACTCAAATCTCATACAAGCAATTGAAATTTTCTGCTCACTGGCTGGCATGGCGGTCATGGTCAATAACTCTGACGAGCTGCAAAAGGCCTACATGGCAAACCTCACTCAGACCGCCAAACTCGCATCTCTAGGGGAAATGGCTGCCGGTATTGCCCATGAAATCAACAATCCTATGACCATCATTCAAGGACGCGCTGAGCAGATAAAAGGTGTTTTGAATTCGCAGCCCATTGACCTGCAAAAAATTGACGCCATTGCCGACAACATCATGGGCAGTGTGCATCGGGTTGCGAAAATTATAAAAGGCTTGCGCGCATTTGCCCGACTTAATGCTGATATGGAGTTTACTCCCGTTAAGTTGATAGACGTCGTCAATGAAACTGCTGACCTCTGTGCCGAGCGCTTTAAGGTGAACAATGTCAGACTAAAAATTGATATAAATGACGAAAATATCATTGTCACTAGTCGAGGCACCCAGCTTTCACAGGTCCTTCTCAATCTCTTAAATAACGCCTTTGATGCAATCGCAGAACGTACAGAACGTTGGATAGAAGTCGAGGGGGCTGAGTCAGATGAGTTCGTTAGAATAACAGTTACCGACTCGGGCACCGGTATCCCTTCGAATATTGCAGATAAGCTGTTTCAGCCTTTTTTCACGACAAAAGGCGTGGACAAAGGTACAGGCCTAGGGCTCTCAATGTCTCACGGTATCATCGCCGATCACGGCGGCCGCATCTATCTCGACCAAAAAAGCGAAAACACTCGGTTTGTCGTCGAGATGCCAAAGT
>CAMAXT010000121.1 GCA_945862295.1 Pseudobacteriovorax antillogorgiicola | reverse complement strand
ACATGACTGACAACTGGGAAAAGCTGCAAATTTATCTCAAAGTGTCTTTCCTAAACATTAGTAATAGTCAAGCAGAACAAGCTGTCAGGCCATTTGCGTTAGGGAGGAAAGCATGGCTTTTTTGCAACACACCACGAGGAGCTGAGGCTGCGATATTATATAGCTTGGTCGTAACCGCCAAAGCAAACGGACGAGACCCACTTGAATATCTAGAGTCGGCATTGGATGGGATGGCTTGTGTAAAAACAGCCGACGACCTAATAGCACTTTTGCCTACGTCAACTATCGTGAATTAGCTGCGCTTACCGTTGTTGAGGTCGAAATCAGAGTTAAACGCTCGGTTTGCGCTAATTCTAAGCCTGCCTCGTCTGTAGCTATTGATTCAAATGCTGTTGTGTGGAGACTTTTCAACTGAAAGGAAGCAAGATTGTTTTCTGATTCAATTCTTCGTTCTTCCGCGAAAAGAGTGGTAGAGGCAAGACTGCAGGCAAATAACATAGCCCTTAGTGATGTCGGACATTTTCTCTTCGGTTGAAAAAATTGGAAGTTATCCATAAATTTCTGACTCCTGAAAATGATAGTTGATTGTCCCATTCGCACAGCCAATTAAGGACCAAATGCCTAACAAGATTAGGAAGACCAATCTCCTCAAGCAATAACAGCCAATGTTTTTTTAGATATGAGTCTGGGGAGTTAAATCCGTAGAGGAATCGTAGTTCGCAAATCTGTTGGTAAGTTGTCTGTCCTATCTCGTGTCTGCCAAATCTGTTCGAATTATTCGCGAATTTGTTGGTTTGATTCAATTTGCTATTTTGTACTTTTAAATTGAAATGAACTCAATCTGACGCCTCAATGCGAGCACTTCATTTTCTACCACAACCCAAATCCTGCTCATATTAAGTCCCAGATAGTTGTGAACCAAAATATTCCTGAATCCAGACAATTTTTTCCACGGAATCTCAGGATGCTTGGCTTTCAATTCCTCAGATATTTTTTGCGTTGACTCTGCCATCACCTGTAAATTTCGCAACACAGCATCTTGAGTCTTAACATCGGCCAAAAAAACATCTCTTCCGTCTACCGTATAACTCGAAATCCGGTCCAGGCATTCCAAAATATGCTTTAAATAAATAGAATCTGAGCTATTCATACTGCAACTGCTTCACTTAAGATATGTTCTCGCATGTCAGGATTAATTGAATCATCGGGAACGACGTCTACTTTACATCCAAAAACTTCTTCTAGGTCAGACAAAAATCCTCCCAAATCCAACAAAGTAAAATCTTCACTTAAAGTAACCAACAAGTCGATATCAGATGACTGAGTATTGGTGTTTCGAGCGACGCTTCCAAACACTCTGATATTAGAAACTCCGTATTGACTCGCTAGATTATAGATTACAGATCGCATTGATTTAATTTTTTGCAAGGAAACTAAGTTTGACATTCGAGTTCCTTTATAAAAAATACGTGTTTTTTTTGGACGCCCATGATTGACCAAGGGAGTCAACGATTAGAAATTAACAAGTTCGCTGCAGATTTGGAACATATATCTGCAAATTCTTTGCATAATTCAGCCAAGTTGACCGAAGTCCTACCCTGCTAGTAGATCAATGATCCAGCCATCCGTCAGGGCTCTACAATCGTATTTAACAAATCGATCTTCCGTTTTTGAGTATGTCTCTCAAACCTGATAGCGGTAATCGCGGCGACGGTACAAGATTGAGATCTATTAATATACTGTTACGTCACCATTAGGGCGAAGCTGGAGTACACGTGACTCAGCGTCTACAAATACGGCATGTACACTAAACCTGTATGTGTCTTCAAATGCCATTAGGCTGATCTCCCCACTAAAGGGCTTGGAACAAATTTAAGTGTCTGTTCCGCCTCAAAAAGATCAACCGCATTTTGCGCATTGAGCCAAAAAGCTGGGGAAGTCTTGAACGCATGAGCGAGTTTCAACGCAACCATCGGTGTAACCGCAGAGCGCCCGTTGACGATACGATTGATGACTTTGATGTCGACCTCGATGTGATCACTAAGTTGCTTCTGCGTCATACCGAGAGGCAACAAGAATTCTTCTCGCAGAATTTCACCAGGCGAAGTCGGCTTTCTCTTAGCTTTCATAGGTTCACCTCACTTATGGTAGTCAACGATACGCACATTCGCGGGGCCAGCTTTCGTCCAGCAAAAAATGATGCGCCACTGATCGTTGATGCGAATGCTGTGCATTTCGGAAAGCTCTCCCTTGAGCTTCTCGAGCCGATTGCCCGGTGGCGATCGTAGGTCATACAGACACTCAGCATAATTCAGCATGTCAAGTTTTCGGGTCGCAATGCTGGCAACGGACTTCCAGCCGGTATTCTTCCCTACCGTCCCAAGCCGGAAAAAATCCGCTGTTTTTTTGTCAGAAAACGAATAAATTGCCAGAGCTCACCCCTCTTATACCTTATATAGGTATACCTAGGCAAGGCCTCTATTCTACGTCCGGAGCCCGCCGGGGAGATTGTCCTCTCGCGATGTTCGATGAAAAATTGTTCTCCACCGAAGAGCCGGCGCCGGTTACTTTCAGAGGAAAATGCCAACGACATGAGCAGGTCTAATCAGAAGCAAAGAAGTTCACTTAAGCGCGATTTTGCCGCCAAAAAAACCGCTGTCGGTTTGATGCCGTTTCCCTTTTTCGAAATGAGGCATGGGCTAATAGAAAGTCTAGACGATAGGCGTCGAATAACCATATTTCCATACGCCCTTCTGTCACAGCAGGGCGTAACCCGATGAATTAAAAACGGTAAAAAATCTTACTGCGAACTTGGAAAAGAAACCAATTAGAGTACTCTCTGATAACCATATGATTTTCATGATTAATTAGTTTTTGGCTTTAAATGTTTCCCAGTAAGCCGTTATACCGGCGTCTCACAATACGACTCGTCTCGGCCTTCCCGCCGCCTCAAGTATCTCATCCGACGCCCTCTCGCTCATCGCATAGACCGACGACACAATAAAATACCCCGGAATCCTAGGAAACACAGACGCATCCACAATTCGCAAATTCTTCGTCCCAAACACTTTAAACTTACTGTCCACGACCGCATCCGGATCGCCACTCTTCCCCATCTTACAACTACAAGAAGCGTGATGCCCCCAAGCATTGTTCCGCACAAACTCCCGCACTTCACTCTTCGTCGAAGCATTCTCCGCCGGATAGATCTCTTTAAAGTACGGCATGCGGCCAGCCACAGGTTCAATCAACAAAGAGTCCAAAGTGAAGGTATCAATTGCATCCATGTACTTATCAGAACTCTTAATCAAACTTCTAACAACGTCGATGCCCTCGACGATCGCGTCGAGATCTTTTACAGGGGCGGACTTGTCGCCGTCATAAGAATTTCCGCCTGGATCGTTGCCTTCGTGGAAGTAACGGAAGTTAATCTCAGGGGTGTCGAATGGACTGAAAGATTTGAGTTTTACATATCCTGATTGGTTATGGGTATGAGATTTTAAGATTGCCCAGGTTACCTTATCTCGATCGCGGCCCTGGCTGCCGGAATATCCGGGATAGTAGCCAAGAAAATTTCCTGCAAGCAGGAAGATAAAAAGATCGGGATTGGCAAGATTGGGATTCGATTTCTTTAACATTTATCTATTGTCAGCTGCAAAGCTAGGGACGCGAACTCTGGCTTGCGTTCAGATGACACTCAATCCGGCGATTGGTGGGTCGGAGAGAACGTCTGCGTTAAGATCAAATATAACGGCATCGAGTCTGCAATTAAAGCTGATTTTCGCAATGTTCGTGCGTTTCTCCCTATCGCGAACGCTCTACTACCGATTCAAATGATAAAACCCATGATTTCAGACTGGGAAGAGTCGGCGTTGCGAGAGTGCGATCTTAAAAATGAATCTCTCAATTATAGACTTTCAAATGCGGCTCTCCGTAATTTGGCAGTCATCATCCCCGGCTCATACGAGGAACTCTCCCGGGATAACTTGCTTGTCACGGAATTTGTAGACGGACAGGATTTTTTTTCATTCCTCCAAACCTTCAACCAAAACTGGTGGCTTCGTCCGCTTTGCTGTGACGCAGATTAGGGCGACACAATGCCGGTGGGGAGATCGTCACGTATCTTTGTACTTTTGAAGACTTCAGGGACTCCAATGTGTTGCGCTAAGTGAAACTAACCCATTCGCGTTCTATTTCGGATTTTGGGAGAACGCTACATTCCCGATCAGCAAATTCTTCTTCTCCCGCCTGTAACGTTTGATAGAATGCTGATATAACTTGAAACAGATCCTTCGCCCACGGCTCAGGACGCTCCCCATGCGAATCCGCTCAACCTAACAACCTATTTCCAGAAACAGAGTTTCCAGTGAAACTAATTGGAACCGACTGGGACCATTTTGTATATTTCAGCATCTGGTGGTGTCACCAAAGACGAAGCGATGAACTTTTGAAAATCATGCGCGTAGGCTCCCTGTTTCAGGAAACACCTCAACCCTACCCGACCTAATGATCCAGAGATCACCGCTGGGATCCCCTTCTCGCATCAATACATCACCTTTCGAAAAAGAGACTTGCGACTCACTTGGTTTTTTGGGCGTTGTCACACATCCCTCAAAATTCGACCGGTGTTTGCTACAAGAGCTTGACGCTAGAATTGTAGAGGATTTAATAAGGGTGTACAAGAATAGTGGAAGCACATACGATTTTATACGTGTGGATTCCTAATTTTAATGTCGATCGGGATCAAAGGTCGTCTAGCGATAGAGATAAGCATGGACAAAAAAAACACCATCGAACTCGTTAAACCGCACAGCCGCTACCAAGCTTCATTCATGGCGGCATTCAATGAACTGACTACCGACTCCGACCGTATCAGCTGGATTTACATGGGAGAAGCCGGATACAAAGTTTTTTTTAATATGTCATTTGCGGATTATGTCAACACATTGCTGATAAGCGAATCGACGCCATCTGCACACTTTGTCAAAGATACAACCTACTGGGCCGTAAAAGATGACGAGGTCGTCGGTCGCATTTCACTTCGACACGAATTGAACGAGTTTCTAGCAAAAATTGGCGGTCATATTGGATATATCGTTGCTCAGTCGCACCGCCAACAGGGCTTCGCAGGAGATATGCTTCAGCGCTTATTGGCAACACCCAAAGCCAAAGACATAGGTAAACTTCTACTTACTTGTGATGAAAACAACGTCGCTTCGGAAAAAACGATCACCAAAAATGGTGGCATCTTTGAAAGTTTGATCTCCGCTGGCCCTGGTAAAGGCAATAAGAAACGGTTTTGGATCAACGTTTAGGTGTTAAGCCGCAATATCCAAACAATCATCTTTCAAAACAAAGGTCGCTGCATCAAGTGCTTGAATAACTGCCAGATGCCTTAATGGTAATACAGCAGACTCACCGCGCTTAAGAACGATATCGCGCGCTATCCCAGCAATCGTAATCCACAGTACCCCTTGCTCACAGTAGACGATCAGTGGCTCAGCACCGTTCGGTGTAATGCTAACTATGTTGCGATACTTTAAATTGAAGCGCACACATTTTTCTGCATTTAGATTCATGGCGAGACTCCTTGCGAGCACTGTTTGATGCTCATGGATAGACTATCGGCTTTTAGGCCAAACAAATACAGATGCAGTTTTCGAAGGATTTGGGTATAACAGTTTTAGCCCGTGTTATTGGAGTCATAGGGTGTACAAATACGAAGAAATTGCAGAGTCGTTGGCGAAACAGATCCGTAGCGGCAACTTGAAATCCGGCGAGCGTTGTCCATCAACGCGCCAGATTTGTCGGCAGTTTAAAGTTAGCCTAGCTACATCAGTGCAAGCTTTAAGTATTTTAGAACGCCAGGGTTTGGTAGAGGCCAGACCGCAATCAGGGTACTACGTTCGATCAGCTGTACCACCTTCGGCACTACTAAAGAAAACTGACAGTGCGCCGACAGCAAAAATAGCGACAACGCATGTGATTGCTGGACCGATGGTTGAAGAATGCATTGCTGCCGCACGCAATCCATTACTAGCGCCACTTGGTGCCGCGACGCCGTCGGCGACACTGATGCCGGTGAAAGCACTGATGCGCGCCTTTGCTCTTTCAGCTCGTGAACTTGGTCCTGATGCGATGCTTTACGAGCTTCCCGCAGGCAGCGAAGATCTGAGGCGACAGATTGCAAGACGCACACCACTGTCTGGATTTGAAGTCTCAGCAGATGACGTAATCATTACAAATGGGGGCATGGAGGCCATCAGTATCGCTCTCCGCACGACAACCAAACCGGGAGATATCGTCGCGATTGAAAGCCCGATCTACTTCGGCATCCTAGAACTCATCGCTGATCTGGATTTGAAAGTTGCACCTATTTCAAGCCATCCGAGCACCGGCCTCGATATCGATTGTCTAACCAGTGTTGTCAAACAGAAGAAAGTCGCCGCAATCATCGGTATCCCGAATTTCAATAATCCTGTTGGCGGCACGATGCCCGATGGGGCGAAAAAACTACTTGCGGAACTCGTCAGTGCCGCCGATATCCCTTTTATCGAAGATGACCTTTACGGTGATCTTTACCACCATGGCACGAGACCTGTTGCCGTAAAATCCTTTGACCGCACCGGTAATGTCATCTACTGCTCGTCATTTTCAAAGACGCTCTCGCCGGGCATCAGACTCGGCTGGTCAATACCTGGAAAATATCATGATGCTTATCAAAAACGAAAATCAATCAATACGCTTTCGTCACCGACTTGGTCCCAGTCCGCCGTTGCAAACTACTTGAAAGGCAATGCTTACGATCGTCATCTTGAACAATTCCGTCGCATTTTAGTTGAGCAAGTCCACCAGTACATTCATGCGATTCTGCAGTGCTTTCCTGAAGGCACAAAAGTCGCGTCTCCGCAGGGAGGATTTGTGCTCTGGGTACAGCTTCCGGTAGGAGTTGATTCACAAAAAATTTGGGCTGAGGCGCGGGCTAATAAAATTAGCATCATCCCTGGTTACGCGTTTTCGGCAGCCGGAGATCAGTTTCGGAACTTCATACGTATTAGCTGCGGCCACCCCTTCAACCGCATTATGGAAAAAGCGATAAAAAAACTTGGATTATTAACCGGAAAGGTTGCCCGAGAATAAAGGGGCTGTTCAAACTAAACACGTCCCTGTCGTAAATATGAACTCCGGCGCAGGCAGAACCCACCACCGGAATCTACGACAATCTTCACATTCTTGACGTCCTAGCAGACAGCGCGGCCCTGAAACGGAACCTCGGACGGCGGCGGCTGAATGTTAGGTGGCTCTCTCATCGGATGTACCTCTGGACGCCCAGGAGGATCAACTTCGGGGCTAGTGCGACGATTTGGATCAGGATGATATTCAGGCGGCGAGACAGACGGCTGTTTCTGTGGAATCCCTGGATCGCGCGTTGGTAGTGGCATATCGCGAACTCTTGGATCTGGCATAAGGTACTCCTCCTGCAAATGTTAGTATCTTATCCAATCTAAACTTTGCAAAAGTCATTCCAATAAAACGTGGACCTTGCTTATTCGCTGGGAAGTCTTTGTCCTTCAGGTAATATAAAAATAACGTTTTTGGGACACGAGGAGTGCGCATATGGCAAAGAGACTGGGATATACGACCGACTTAAACAGCACAAAATCGATGCTTGAGCTTAAATTTAAGAATACGCGCAACTGGCAGTCGACTGCACCGTTCACAAAAAAAGAAGATGCCGCTGCTTGGGAAGCCAAAGCTATGACCGAAATGAAATGCAAAGGTGATGGGCCGCAGGGAAAACCTAAGCGGCCAGATGAAAAATGGATAGGTTACGTCTTTGAACACGACGGACCATCATGACCAGTCACAGAAAAAATATTATTCAAAAACTCTAACTAGGACAGTCATGTCAAACAAAGTTCCTTCCCATATTGTCACACTGAAGCCAACTTTCGATGATTTGGATATCGGCGGCATTGTCTACAATCCTAACCATTTGGTCTACTGTGACCGTGCCCGCAATGAATTCTTTGCTAGTCGCGGCGAGCAGGTTCTTGATATGTTTCACCGTGACATTGTTTTTGCAGTCGCCTCCTGCAACGCTCAATACAAGCAGCCTCTT
>CAMAXT010000120.1 GCA_945862295.1 Pseudobacteriovorax antillogorgiicola | reverse complement strand
TGATGCAGCGCATCGGCAGTCCCTGATTGGGTCCTATCACTGAACTGACTCTCATCGCAAACTGTCACCAATCTTAGACGACGATGGCTTTTTAAAGCCAGAGTTGCTGCGGATTTTGCGACCATCAGTCCTGCATGGTCTAGAGTCACAACTGCCAGTATTTCTCTATTTATGCTGAGATCAATCTTCATGGTATCGCTCCCATTGATAACGTTCAGGGGCTGCAAAGCAATTTTGAGGCCACCCTCTCACCGATACTGGCACTCTATTTGCTTATTCTAATAATCTAGATGATGTACACTTCTCTGCGCGGCAATTCACACTTTCTGAGTTATTTAGCACCTAAAGGGGCGGTCAAAGTGAGACAAGGACATGCACTGTTTTTTGGAAATTTAGGACTATCGATGATCTTGGGTGCTACAGGAGTAGTCGGACAAACTAGTAAAACAGACCCAACTAAAAGCAATCCTGATACGAGAGCTATCATGGACACGCTGATAGACTCATTCGCTGAGGTACTGCCTCTTAGTTTTGATATGAAAGAGTTTTCATCAAAAAAGAGTAAACAGACCATACTTAAGAGTCTAAAAAAACTCAAAGACAACGCGAATATCTTGGAACAACACGGTAAAATTAAAGACAAGAATTTCGGTTTCGTCGCCAAATCACTTGAGTCAGATGCCAACAATGTCTACCGCTGGTTTGAAAAAGGCTATTATGATGAAGCGAAATTTACCCTCCACAACATGACAGAAAACTGTATTGCTTGTCATAGTAGCCTGCCGGAAACCGCTAAATTTCCGAAACCGGAGCGTTTTCTCAGTAAAATCAACCTACAAAATTTGCCAGCTTTGGATAAGGCGCACTATCTAACAATGAGTCGTCAATTTGATGAAGCATTAGCAGCCTACGAAACGGTCTTCAACGATCCAGAAATCCAGCCCGCAAACTTGATTGCTCTTGGGTCATTTACCCAATACATGAAACTTTCAATCAGCGTAAAAAGTGATTTTAATCGTCCCCAAAAACTTCTTCTTAATATTGCTGATCGACCGAAAACACCTAGGCATGTGCGTATGCTCGTATTAAAATGGAACAAGCAACTTGAAACTTACGAAAAATCCGCACCATTCGGCCAAATTACTTTGCCTAGCATCAGAAAAACCATTGAAGCAGGAAAACTCGAGATGGAGTTTCCCAAAGACCGCGATGGCCTGATTCACTACGTAACTGCAAACGCAATGCTGAATAGATATGTTAACGGCAATCCTTCGACCTCAACCGATATGGCTGAAGCATATTATTTAATGGGAGTGACAGAATCTTTACTTGGGCATTCATTTTGGATCTCAAGGCAAGATTTCTACTTAGAAACAGCAATTAGACTCGCGCCTGGAAGTGACTTTTCTCCCAAAGCTTATGCTTTGCTCGAAGAAAGTTTAGTTTCGGGATTTACCGGTTCAGCAGGCACCAACATACCAGACGATGTTAGCTTATTGCTAAATGATCTCAAGACGCTGATCGATAACGCTAAAAAGGAGAAGTCATGATAAATCCAAAAATGCTAACAGTTGCGTTACTCTTTTTAGCATTGGATGCGAGTGCAGTTGAATTCAAAAGCGTTAAAACAAAAATTGACCAAAAAAAATCTAGCTGGCAAGCCCAGCCATCACCCTTTAAAGAATCAGAACGCAAAACATTGCTCAAGGCCGGAGCAGCGGATGAAGAAGAACCAGGATTCAATGCATTAACCAAAGAATTGGAAACCTGGAAAGAATCCGTATCTACCTTGCCTGTTTTTTTTGACTGGCGTGACAGAGACGGAAAAAACTTTCTTCCTGAAGCAACACACCAAGGCGAATGCGGCAGTTGCGTCTCATTCTCAGCGATAGCAGCTTTAGAGAGTCAACTCAATATTGCCTGCGACTCACCTGAACGTAGTTTCAATTTGTCGCGACAGTTTTTCTTCTCTTGCGGCGGGGGCTCGTGCCGAAACGGCTGGAAACTTTCTAGCGCTATGTCTTTTCTCTCAGAATCCGGAGTTCCAGACGCACCATGTATGCCGTATGCTTCATCTGAAGGTAGAGAGACACAATGTTCCGCGGCCTGTTCCGATTTTAAAGACCGCTCCATCAATGGCATCATTACTAAACAAATAACGAATGGTTACATCGACCGTGACAAGATAAAGACCGCTCTCCAACAAGGACCACTCGTTGCTAACATGATCCTTTATGAGGATCTGGAATACTACCGCGACGGTGTTTACCGGCACGTCGATGGTATTAAACTAGGTAATCATGCCATTGTTCTTGTTGGCTGGGACAATTCTGATAGTTCATGGATCGCAATGAACAGCTGGGGACCTGAATGGGGCCAGAAAGGTTTTTTCAAAGTTGCCTGGGACGACGTGACACTACCTGGGCGATACACCTGGTCGATCGATGTGGGAAGACCTCTCCAGTCTGGAATCTGTAACTACCCCCGCTAATATGCAGGTAAACTAATCTCATGATTTTAACCCCACGTTTATCGTGGGGTTTTATTTTGAGCATCAGATTCTGCGCCTTATCCCACAATTTGTTGATGCAGTGGTGATTAAACACTAAGTACCATATGTTAAAAAAGCAGCAAGATTTAGAATATTTTATAATGTTGTAACAAACACATGATTTTTATAATCCAACGATTCCTTACTGACTTGGCAAGAACCTTGCAAAAGCAGGGGAAAGCCGAACTTATCGGATAATATTAAACGTTTCTCGGAGGTAACTAATGATTTCCCGCCTAATTTTCGCATCGTTTCTCGTAGGTGGAGTTACAGTCGCAAATGCCGACAGTCCAGGATCTGGTGATTTGGTCAATGTCGACGCTCGGTATGTATTTGCACCTGAAGGATTCGACGATAATGATGAATCAGTGATTGTGATCGACGGTTTCCTACCGAGTGGATGCTACAAATTAACAAGACCTGAACACTCAATCGATGAAAGTACAAAAACAATCAACGTTAAGCCGATGGCTCGATATTTCGACACGCCATGTATTGAGGCTTTGATTCCTTATCAGCTTGAAATCAAACTCGGCATCCTTGCTGAAGGCATGTACTCAGTCAAAATTAACGAAACAGCGACTGAAAACCTCAGCATCGCTGAATCAACAAGTGCCGGTCCAGATGATTTTCTTTATGCTCCTATCGATGGTGCATCAGTATCCGCTAGTGAGACAGGTGTACTCACCGCATCTCTTGAGGGAAGATTCACAAATTCCTGCATGATTTGGGAAGAATTAAAAGTTGAAGACACTGGCAAAACCGTCAATGTACTGCCGATCATAAAAATTGAAGGTTCTAACTGTGTTGCAGGAGAATTCCCTTTCAAAAAGACCGTCGAACTGCCCGCATCGGTGGTAGCCGGCCGCCATTTACTGCACGTACGAAGCCTGAATGGTAACGCCGTCAATCACCTGTTTTATAAAAGCCCGTACTAAGTTAAACATCTAACAAAAAACGAAGGGTTCATAGACCCCTTCGCTGAAGCGGAGTAGTAAATGAGTTTTGTTTCTAATACACTTATGTCCGGATGTTTGCTTGCACTTTCCATTGGCACCGCATTTGCTGACGATCCTTCAACAGGGACACTCGTAGCAATCAATGCAGACGCCAGTTTTGTACCAGTCGGCTACGACGACAATGACGATGTGATTGTAGTGCTCGATGGTCATCTTCCTGATAGCTGTCATAAAGTCTCGCACACAGAGATTTTAAAGGATTCAGCTACAAATAAAATAACACTCATTCAATACGCGCGTCGATACCCGGGCGTATGCCTTGAGAGCCTTGTGCCTTTTACTTCTGAAGCCGACGTTGGGACCCTACCAACTGGGATGTTTAACATCACCTCTCCAGGCACCACCGCAGAGAAGCTATTAGTCGCAGAAGCTACCAGCGCAGGTCCTGACGAATTTCTTTACGCACCTGTAGACACCGCTAAAGTAACCTTTGATGAGGTCACAGCAACCTATCGCGGTATCTTAGAAGGTCGTTTTACTAATACCTGCATGCGAATAAAAGACGTTGTTGTTGTGAATTCAGGAAAATCGCTAGCGGTTCTACCAAAAATGGAAATGGTCAACTCTCCTACAGGCTGCCAAGAGTCCGAAGTTCCGTTTAGTTGGACATTAGATCTGCCAAAAAATATTAGTAAAGGTCGCCACCTCATGCACGTTCGCAGCTTGAACGGCAAAGCAGTTAACAAAATGTTTTCTGTCTACTGAGTTAAACCTGAACTACAAAAGTGGGGATACACCTCTGTGTGTATCCCTTTTTTTGATCCATTTGCCGCAGTTCTCAGCGCTATATTTCCACCACTCCCAACTAGAGGGCTCAAATCACCAATTTTATAAAGATTTTTATGCAGCAAGTCCTGGCATAGGACTTGCTTTTTCTTAACTAGCAACGTGGAGTCATACAATTTCAGGAGGTGCACCATGAGTCGATCGTTTATGGAACATAGAGAATTTATAACGGTAGCAGTTGCTTTCGATTCCCATACCATGGCCTTGACAGAGTTCGCCTCCAATCTCTGTCTCGCAGCTGGCAAAAAACTTTGCCTACTTCATGTCGTTGAGCCATGGGCAGAACATCCGCACTCAAAAGTTTTTGGTGAGGTTGATAATTTATGGAATGTTACCCAGGCAGTTGAAACGAACGCGCGGGAATTGGCACTCTCAAGATTGGGGGAGGTTGCACTCGCGGTTCCGCCAGAAATCGCAGTGAAAAAAGTTGTCGTCGGCGGAAAATCCGTCGATATGATCTGTAAAGAAGTCGAATCAATTGGCACCTGCCTACTGTTGGTCGGTGGACGTCACGGAAACATGAAACTTCTGCCAGGTCTTTCAACAGCCCTTTCACTCATGGTCGCGTCGCCTGTACCATTACTCGTGATTGATACAGCAAAAGACTTCAAATACGAGACTAAAGGCATGCGTTTCTTATTAAGCGACGACCTAAGCGAACAATCCGAAACCGCCGTTGAATTCACATTTGATTTAGCTGCCGCCCTTCGTAACAGCGAAATCCACCACGTGCATGTCAACGGATTGAGTTTTGATAGCTTAGAGGCCGGACTGCACACTGCGGCTGCGACCTCCCATACGCCACTGAACTCTTCAGCATCGATTGATGATGT
Source organism: Pseudobacteriovorax antillogorgiicola (assembly GCA_945862295.1). Taxonomy (GTDB): domain Bacteria; phylum Bdellovibrionota_B; class Oligoflexia; order Oligoflexales; family CAIYRB01; genus CAMAXT01. The sequence continues at coordinate 3,020 of CAMAXT010000120.1, read as the reverse complement.
GTACAATGCGTTACTACATTCTATAGATAAAAAAATGAATGCGAGAACGTTGGATCAAAAAGACTATCTAGAAGCTGCTGGTGGCACCTATGTCTCACAAGTCACCACCGGTAACGTAACGGAGGAGATCCAAAAAGTAGCTGAACGGGTAAAACCGGACATCACTGTGTTTGGTCGCCATCATACGTTGCATACTAAACCGTTCTTTATCGGCAGAGTGCCATTTAGATCGATGTTGGCGCAGAGCGGTCCCATTCTGATCGTTCCTAACGACTAATCTTTGGGATGGTGTCAGGCACCGCTTGTAAGGGGGATGCTGTCAGGCACCATCCCGCCATCCCGCCCAGCCCCCGGAAACCGCCTCAGGGAAGGGAAATTGCAGCATACATATCATCCCGCGAGGGGATCATCATCACTGGCTTCTTCTCCTGAAGCATACTTCTAAACGGCATCCTTCCAATTAAAAATGGTTTAGCGCGCCAAAACTTATGGCGCCCATAGAAAATCAGATTAGGCTTGAATTCCTCAATAACAGAGTGAACTTCATCCGCGACCTTACCGGTGCGAATATCAAATTTTATATCAACTCCATTTTCCTCGGCAGCGCCTGAAAAGGGTTCGCCTTGCTTTTTCATTTTCTCAAGACGTAAATTGTATTCTTTAGCCCAAAGCGAGTCAGGTGTATCGTTACCAGCTTTTAGAAATTTGTTTTTCTCAACCACATCCATCCAGGTATCGCGCATCATCTCTCTGAAATCCCCGTGCACATGAACATGACGAACATGACCCGAATTGACAGCGCTTGCCAGTTCATAAGCTTTTCTGACAACTTCTCGATTGGAGTCGAGAAGATCATCGGCGACTAGAATTTTGAAATCTGAATCGGTGAAGTCTAGCCTCGCTTCCTTGCTAACAACGATCACAGGCAGCGGTGCTTCATGCATTAGGGTTAGAGCCATCGAGAATCCAGAAGGCATCAGATGATAGCTTTCGATATTGCAGGCAGTCATGATTGCCGAACTATTTGCTGACACTGCATCGGCAATTAGAACCTGGGGGCCGTCGCCGTGGAGAATGTAGCCACCCGCTCGGACTTCGGGATCGATACCGTCCAAAAGTCGCCGCATTTGATCTTGGCGATCAGCTTTCAGATGCTCCTCAGAGATTCGAATAACAGGAGGGACGGAATAAAATCCCGGCATATCAATCGCCATCGGATCAAATTCCGGACCTTCAATGACATTAACAAATCGAAGTTGATAATCGAATTTTCTTGCAAAGCTGACTGCAGACTCAACAAGTGACGGTGTTTGGTCATCGAACCCTACCGCAACTGTTATCCGGCCTCGAACCAAGTTTCTATTTTTTTGTTTTGTCATAGAACTTCCCTCCAATCACCTGTTAGGGAGCAATAAGAATGCCACCAGAAACATCACTGTTTTCATGATCTTTTCCTGAATCATTTCAACTCTGTTATATACAGCGGCTTCATATCACGTGTGCATCGTGGGAAATGCCACAGGAACCGGTACATTTTTTGGGAAAGGATCCGTTGGTTAACATAACTATCCAATATTAGTTTGCGAACGACTTGGCCCAGAATATGCAATTCTTGCGTTATTCAGCTCAATTTCAAGGAGGTCCCGATGAAGAGATTGAATATTCCGGTGGATGAGTACACAACTCCATGTCCTGTTACTGTGTCCAGCGGCACATCAATGCCGGATCTAATGGCGATCATGAAGAACTTTGAAATTCGACATATCCCAGTGGTGGACAATGACGTCGCTGTCGGAATTATCAGCGATCGCGACCTGAAAATGATGATGAACGTCGAAGGAGCAAGCGCCCTGCGAGCCGGTGATTTGATGCATGAAGACCCCTTTACTGTTGAATCTGGAACCTCTCTCGAACAAGTAGTGCTCGAGATGTCCAAAAACAAAATTGGTTCTGCAATCGTCAACAATGATGGCAACATTGTCGGTATCTTTACGTCAACCGACGCGTTAAATGCCCTCGTTGAAGTATTAAGAGGTGAGGTTTCTTGATTGTGCCGAGTCGAACAGAGACCTTTGTTCGACTTGCACTTTTTCAAGAATACTATAATTATTTCAGATCTTTATCTGCATTTCCCCCAATTCAATTTTACCAGTTTTAGGGAGAAGAAGTAGCATTTGATCACTCAAACATTTCAATAGTTCAGCCGACTCCTTGCAGAATTGATCATCTTCCACAGAAGAAATATTTCCGACCTGACCGCTCGTTCACCAGGCGGTGAAGAAGAGGTCCTAGAAACCCAAGGTAGTCTAGGCCGGACCATCCAGTCACTTCTTCTGCCAAAGATTACTCAACATGACAGTCACGAATTTCTTTCTGAAATTATATCTAGTCCGTCAGATTCGTTTGGTGGCGATTGGTATTTCGTTATTGAATCATCATGTGACCGCAAAATCATCTCTGGTGACGTTTTTGAATCAGGGGTGCACGGTGCATTGGGAGTGGCAGCCATCATCAGTCTATTACATGAAGCACGCCAAAGAGAACTCGATACCCAGTCTATTGCTAAATTCATAAATTACCGACTTATCCAGTTGTTCGAAAGAAAACTATCGACAACACTGACGATCATCTCTTTGGCCCTCGACGGCACTGTTGAAATCTGCAATTGCGGCGGTTCGGGGGTACTCCTCCTTTCAAAACACAGTGCTAGACATTTCGGTTTGAATTCAAAACCTCTCGGAATCAGTTACGAGCCAGAGATCGCCTCTTCTGGATTGTCACTTGCGGACAATGACATCATTAGGTCATACCTTGAAGGTTACTGCCAGGATCCGCACGCTCTGCTTGTTTGTGTCTTAGATAACGATAAAATTGCCGCCGTTGCGACGTCGCTGCCGCTATCTTCCAACTCTCACATTGTAGCTGGGGGCCCAAGTCTTTTCAGAACGCACGGCGAAGATCCCCTAGCCTTTTACTACTATGCTGAAATAATCGTGCGTCCGCCGTACCGCCGGGCAGGA
>CAMAXT010000119.1 GCA_945862295.1 Pseudobacteriovorax antillogorgiicola | reverse complement strand
CGCCATTGGTACACTTCCAATTTGATCCGAAGTCACGTTTAATGTCATAAAGAGTACAATTTTGATTCATTGCGGTTATAAAACGACCAAGCCTGACCTTACTTCGAACGCTTATTGACGGGTAGCAAAAGAAGTTTGGCTAACAGCGAAAGATAAGACGGCTGTTAGAAAAGTAGTGCGTAACAATGTCGATAAACTCATGGCTGATCCATCATTTGTTTAAGTTGAGGATTTGTCGGCAGAATAGAACGGATCTATAGTTTTTTTTTAAACTTGCCCGACTCGGTCAAGCCTTGACTGATTTTGGCCTTAAAACTCAGCCAATAACTCCCTGAAATGACTGCTAAGCTCAAAGTTTCGCAAAACTTTTTTCTGATTTTGCCGATAAAAAAGCACGCAAATTGGTTTTTAATAGGGGGGGGGGGGATGTCCCGGCATAACTTGACATTACTTATCGCCACCTTGTGGCTTGTTGGTTGCCAGCAGGCTCCATTAGAGCGTTCTTCTGCCTCTGCTAAACCAGGCAGTGGTGATTTGACGAAAGTACCTAAGGTAGAGGAAGAAGAAGAAGAAGAAGAAGAAGTGACGGACCCCACCAAAGGCAAAAAGAAGAAGCCCCTAAAAGGCAAAGAAGACGACGATGAAGACGAAAAAGAAAAGGAAGATGAAGACGAGACTCCCGTCTATCCGCAGTTATCTTTCAAAGGCAAAGGCTATACTACATACGAGTTAAAAGATCGGTTGGCAATGACGATGTCGATTGAAACGCGTCTTGATGAGAGTGAACTAACAATTGAAACAAAAGCCGCTCGCGTTGAATGTGGTGACAAAAATGGCTGTAAGCAAAAAGACGTTGATGCGAGTGTTGCCGCTAATTCTATAGGCGCAAACGTTTACCAAAGGTCTACTCCGAGTGAGTTAGCACAGCTGAAAAAAGGCGGATTTAACTCGGCTATTTATGCAATTTTTGCTAAAAGCGTGCGTGGAAAAAATGGCATCACATATACTTTTGATAAGCCAATCCCAGTTTATCCGTGGCCTGCAGCCAAAACCCGCTATGATGGTCTGAACGGTGGCTCTGAGACTTGGACGACAACCGCCACGGCTGACCGCTACATTCCATTGAGGACATATATTAGTTTAGAAGACGCGGCGCGTAATGGTGAAAACCATGAACGATCAGGGAATGCTAAGAAAGCTTTCTCGGTTACAATGGTTGTATCAAAGACTGGTAGCGGTAGTGATGTTGTACTAACATTTAATATGACTATCGGTGAAGACAAAGACCGCATGGCTTACAAGTACTTCCCAATTCCAAAGACCTCGACTTTTACGATCGATACTAACAAAAGAGATGTACGCGGGGCTAACATGCTCAACTGGTCTAATGGCGATAAATCTAAAAAGGGTGAAGAGAGTATTCTCGACTACAAACTCTGCACGAAAACAACGCCTGGTGACGTCAAACAATTCCCTTGCGAATAAGATAATCCTCGCTAAATCTGTATTTTTTTAAAGCTGTCAAAAATTTTGACAGCTTTCCGTCTTTTACCCACCAGCAATCTCAATTCATGTTTGTAACATCCGGTTCTGATAGCTCTATCACCTTCCGGGCAACGCGTACGCAACTTGCATTCTTATCGTTGACGGATTGGCTTCCAACGCCATTGGGTTGGGAATATGTGGAAACGGAACTGGAGATGATCGTGGTTGTTGCAAATAGATCCAACGTAATAATGATTGTCGGTACTTTGATCGTAGCAGGACTAACCTGGTTCGTAAGTGCTCAAGTGCATTCAATGAATGCTAAAGGTATGAGCCCAGTCATCGGGTTTTCGGCTCCGTCCTATCAGATGGACTTTTTTGGCGATGCAACAAGAGATCCGGCAGTTGCTAAGAGCCAACCAGCAGACCAAACTGACGCGACTCGCGTTGCGCAAGAGATCAAAGAATTTAGAGACGATCTTATCCGTTCAAAAGGTGAGAGAGCACAAGAGCTCCATGAGCAGTTATATTTGAGTTATGCTGCCCTAGCTTATTATTTCGAAGACATCGTCTCAGGCCATTCGACTGAGGCTTACGACCGTTCGAAGGCTCAAGATAGCCTTGCGTCAGTTCGTAACTTGCTTATCCAGCATGCGGAAGCATTTCAAAAATCAAGTAAATCAAACTCTCAGAAGTTCCGAGCTCTTTTTCATATCAATGCAACTATGTACATGGCAGGTCAAAACAAAGGAAAAGCAGTTGCCAATCTAAAGGCGATGTCAGGCAAGTTTGGTAGCATTTTAAGCGATCGCGCCGACTTCTTGGTTGCACTACATGATTTAAACCAAGGTAACATCAAAGCTAAACTAGATGCTGCGAAAAAATTTACAAGAATTGCAGCGAACATGGGTTCAGAGTCGAAAGCAGCCGCAAATGTTATTGCAGCTCGCTCATTAGCAGGCATCACTGCATCAGGGTCGCGCTCACACGCAGCAGCTCCTGAATATAGAAAGTATCTAACAGCGGCAGCCGCTGGCGCCCGTCAATTAGAAGGCAGTCAGAAAGAAAAAGTAATCTCTGTTGTTGTGAGTATCTGGCGCAAGGCAGAAGGTGCCCGCATCGATTGGACTAAAGCGCCTTACGCTCTCCAAAACTTCGCGGATCTAAACGACTCAAAAGCAATCATTGAACAAATCGCAATCGCTGAATATAGCCGTGGGAATAAAACAGCGGCGATTCGAAAGTATAAATCTCTTGCAGCATCATTTGAAGGCCAAGCACGAAAAGGTGACCTCGATCTCCGTTTAGTCGATATGTACCATGCAGAATACCTGACCTCGAAGTCAGCAACTGCATTTGAAGGTGCGCTAGTAAACTTAAGCAAAGACTACCTTGATACCGGCATTTTGGGTCAAGGTAACGAAACAAAAGCTAAGTCTGTTGGTGCAGAACTCGCTCGTCGGTACAAAGGTTTAGTTTACCAAGTCATGGCCAAAGCAGGAAAAGGTAATGTTAGCCGCGGTGAGCGCTTACAGGCAATCGCTATGGCTGATCGTTACCTAGGAACGACGTCCGACAACAAAGAGATCGAAGGTGTCAAATCGACGGTCGCAAATCTATATGTTCTGAATAAACAGCATGGTGAGGCAGTTGCTCTCTATAAAGAGCTAGCAGAGACCAATACATCAGGTCAGTCGTACAGATACTTGGCTCTAGCTACAAAATCGCAAACAGTTCTAGCGAAATGGTCTGATACCGCTCCTTGGAACGGCATGAGCGCCAGCTTTTCCGGTGAACGCGAAGAACTTCTTAGCCTTTATAAAAAACTAGGCGATGCAGATAAATCTAAACACAACTGGTTCTTTACTGCACAAGTTGGTCTCCTCGAGGTTAATTTGAACCGTGCAGAACAAGCCTTCAATGTCTGGCAAGCCGCACTTGAAAAGGAGCCCATCGGTGGACACGCTGCTAGAGCCGCTGGTTTCATGTTAACTGCCCACAACAAAGCTAATGACTGGACTAGCCTTGAAGCACTAAGCCGTTTGAGCCTGAAACATAAGCTTTTAGCAATTCATTTTGATAAGAATGTCGACGTTGTTGGGTTCCTAGCACTTGCGCTTCTCGAAGGCGGCAAAGATGCAATGGAGCAAGGTAAGTTTGATGTCGCAGTTGCCAAACTCAAAGAATTCGTAAGCCAACATCAGACTCAAAAACGCCATGATGAAGGTTTCTTCACTCTTGCGAGTGCATACCGCGGCGCGACCCAACATGAACTCGCGATTAAGACACTACAGGCCTTTGTTGAAAGATACCCATCATCTCAGTATTACCGTCAAGCACTCCTAAACGGTGGCGATTGGAGTTCGATGATGGCTTACGAAGAAAACACGATCTTCTTTTTCGCACATTTCCAAGAGCGTTTTGCTACCGATAGTGAAGCTCCAAGAGTTCGTAGAGACCTTGTCGCAATCTATCTCGGCCGTGCTCTTTACGCAGACGCAATCAGTACCATGAATGCCATGTTGAGCGCCAAAAATCAGCCGGCTGAAGACAAAGTTTGGAGCGTTGTGACACTGATGGAAACCGAAGATAAACACGGAACTCCTGCTCGTGCAGAAAAAGCAGCTGACCTTATTATACGCTCTGCAGGTATCACAGACGACAACAAAGCAGATGCGCTGGTATTAAAAGCTCGATACGCAGTCAAGAAACGCAATGTTGCCCAAATCAATACAATCGAAAATAAGTTAACGACTTTAAGTGGTGGCCAACAGGTCGCAGATGCTTTAGGTGAAGTGCGTTACATGCTAGCATTCGCAAACGCCGGTGCTGCAAACAAAGAATATTATAACTTGGAAGTTAAAGATCCAGCTAAGCTTTTGAACAAACGATTCGAAGACTATAAAATTGCTAGAGCGGCGTTCCTAAAAGTTTGTTCAAATGAGAATGCATTCTGTGCACCGTCGATGTACCGTTTGGCCCGCGTATCTGATGACTTTGCAAAGACCCTTGAAAGCATCGAAATCCAAGAGACACTCGCAAAAGAAGTGGTCCAAGGCTTTAAAAATCAAAAACAAGCGATCATGAACTACATCTCAAGCACGATTCAGAAAGCTGACTTTCAAGCTGTAGCAACTGTTGGTCAAGGTCAAACAGATCCAGATTGGGCGCAAGCTGTTCTTTGGCAGAACTCTGCTGACTGGAACTTCGACCGAGTAACCGGCGAAACAGGCAATGGTTATGTCCAATGGTCAACAGCTACCGAAGCTGACTAATTCTTAAAAGTGAAATAAACGGAAATAGCTTAGTAAATAATTAAAGCGGAGATGACAAATGTTGCAGCAGAAGCTAAGTTTTAAAGCCAGACCAGTGCTCCTCGCCGTCGCCGTGATAATGGCAACAGCGGCGGCATCAGGATGTACCACCCTTGGTCGCTCGACGGCCGAAGGTGATGTGAATCAATCAATGAAAACAACCGTTGTTACTCAGGTTGGTAGCAAGACACCTGTGGTCGCAGGTAAAGACCGCAATTACTGGCTTGAAATGCGTCAGAAGAAAGATCTTAAAGCTCGCACCATCGGCTCACTGGCGACTGGCGAATCAGAATCAGCAGTTGGTTTTGCAAAAGCTCGCCTGGCGAAAAACCCAGGTGACGCAGATGCGTTGACTCAACTAGCAGCAGCCTTAGCTTTGACCCGTAACTACGAATTAGCAGCATACTACGCAACTTTAGCTGACCGTGTTCGACCAGGAAATGCAGAGACTTTAAATGTACGCGGCCTTGCAGCTATGCTGACGCCATCGGCACGGATGAATGACTTTAGGATGGCAGCAGTATTTTTTCAGCAAGCAATGGATGCAAACAATAGTCAAATCGCCCCAGGATTAAACCTCGGTAATCTTTATTTAGAATTAGGTAATGCAACAGCTGCGGTAAGTGTTTTTGAACAAGTTGTGTCTCGTTGTGGAAGCTGCAGTGCTGGTCTAGTTGGTCTTGGTGTAGCTCAGCGCCGTACTGGCAAATATGACGCCGCACTTGCGACCTTCAAAAGTATACTAAAGAAAAATCCAAATCATTCATCAGCGCTTTTCAATATCGCTTTGGTTTATAACAATGGTTTAAATAACCGCAAGGAAGCAGAAGAAGCACTGCACAAGCTACTCGCTTCTGCTGATTCAAAGGATGTCGATTTGCGCAAGAAAGCCCACACCGTTCTTCGTCGATTAAAAGGTGAAGCAGATTCTGAGGACAGAACTCAGATTGCTGACTCTCCAGCAGCTGATGAAGGTGGAGACGCCGAGTTGCTCATGTCTTCATCAGAGTTTGAAGACTGAGATCCAAACTATTAGGAAAAAGGGGCAAAAAGCCCCTTTTTTTATGTGCAAAATCAGATAGTTGAAAGGGGGTTGGAGGCCAGCCAACGGGCATATATAATATTGCAAACACAAGATCACAATGGGCGGCGTTCTTATGAACCGTAGGCAGATGGAACTGCTGGCAGCAGCAGCGATGGTAGTCGTTTTCACTGGCTGTAAAAAAGCAACGGAAGTAAGTCGAGCTGCTTACATTGTTGGGCCCACGAATGACATTAAAAAAATGGGCAACAGTGAGCGCAAAGAAATCCCAGCGAGTGTCTATAATGCCTCCGTACTAATCGCGACCCAAACTGTTGATAAAAAAATTAAATTCTGTTCCGGGACACTTATTGCTGGCGCCAGCGAAACGAGTAACTTCCGCGTTCTAACTAACCATCACTGCTTTGCTAAGCAAGACAGCGAAGGCAAAGCCATTAACGAGCTTCTCCCGGAGGCCTGCGGCTCTACCAGAATCTATTTTGGTTATTTTGCTGGTAACACCAGCGAGACAACAACCACTGGCTGTGAAAAAGACTCGATGCAGAGTAATTTTAATGGCGATCTCGCATTTTTCACTTTAAGCCAAAATCCTCCCGCGCCATATGCCCCATTACAGCTTTGGGATGGTGAAACTGTTCCTGAAGGTCGGAAAGCCTATATTGTCCATTACCCGGACGTTGCCGAAAATCTCGAGGCTGCCATTCCGGGTGCCGCCCGCTTACCAGTTGCGGCTGTGACGACTCAAGATTGTAAAGTCAGCGGCCTCTTCGATCCCGCTGAATGGGATTTAGACCGAACCTTACCTTACAGTTTGAGACATACTTGCGACTTGATTCACGGCTCCTCTGGATCTGCATTGGTCGATGCGCAGACGGCTACATTAATCGGAGTTAACTGGGGTGGGATTAAGATTACCTATGCAAGCGGCACTCGCATTGATAACGTTGCAACGCGCATCGATTTTGTAAAGGCATTTCTCGATAACCGAGTCGATAGTTTCGAATCTTTGCTACCAGCAAGGCGCGCAAGCAATAGTGACAATGCAGTCGCTGGGACAACACCTAACACCGAGACTGACAAAACTCAGTCATCAAGCAAGAAAAATAAATCAATATGTGGCGTGGTGAGCTTTCAGTCGACGTCCTCAATAAGCTTTTTTCTAATGTTAATCTTAGCTGTCGTTCCACTCGCTGCTAGCGCTTTTGCTACGCTTAGAAGTACGCGTTAAAGGGATATCATTCATTGTTGATAAAAAGTCTTAAGCTTTTGTGTCCAAGGTTGTTGCAAACGGTTGCGTTTGTAGCATTTTTGTTTGTCACAAGTTTGCCTATCTTCTGTGAAAAGAGCGCGGCGCAGGGCTTTCAAGTCTTAAGTCCAGAGGCAGCCTGGAGTGGCTCTTATTTAGTTAATTACACATTTATCACTGAATATGCTCTGCTATGGAAGGATGATCTTCCTATTGACGAAGTGCTTATGACTCAACCTGCTGCTATAAATCTCTGGAAGCGGGCTTTCTTTGCACAAGAAGCCATGCGCCTCCGGGGCCAGAGTTCTGAAGGGCAACAAAAACTGAAAGCTCAGTTGGATCAGCATTTCACTATGCTCATCAAGGTCCAACCGACACTCGCTGCTGACAAGGGTCTAATTCAGTTAGCTGCTGGTATGCAGGGAAAACCCGAAGACCAGGCACGCGCCGACGCGGGCTATCAATTGATTGTTTCCAGCTTCATAGACCAGAAACATCAGGCCAATGCGAAAGACCTGCGTAGCTTTTACTTCGCAGATGCGCCGACCTGTCCTATCACAGCGTCAGAGGTAAAAGATTTCGCTGCCTATCAGAGTAAACTCCTATCAGAGAAAACTGCTATCAACGGCAGCGTTTTGATTGCACCTTTGAAGGAATGGCCGCTAAAAAAAGTACGCTGTTTGATTTTTGCCTTGCTAGCAACCTCTGGAAGCGAGGTCAACGCTAACGGTCATGACCCAGTTCATTTGATGTTAACATTTCAGCAAATGGCATCACCACTTGCAAAAGACGCAGCATATAAGGCGGTCTATTCAATACGCCTCCTGCAGACCAATCAATTTGCAGAGACCTTAAGAATTCTAGTGGAATTGGTTGACTTGCAGCCGGCCTTTCGCTTGCCCTATGAGATGGTGCAACGGATTTTCAGCATTCGTCAGAAAGGCGATGGGCAGGTTGCACTTAAGGGAATTTGAGCTGTAGATTTAGGGAGGCGGGATGCCGATGACTAGAACATCACGAATGACAATTGCTCTGTTGTGTCTTTGGTCGTGGCAAGTATTCGCCCAGGACATTGATCCACCGCCGGCGCCAGAGTCTCCGAAACCGGTACCGAAAGAGGTAGAT
>CAMAXT010000118.1 GCA_945862295.1 Pseudobacteriovorax antillogorgiicola | reverse complement strand
CATGATGTAGGTAGGATGGCACCGGATTACAGATTAAAAGAAGGCAGCACCAACCCCGAGGTAGCCGCCGCGTTCTTCCGATGTGGTTGTGACTTTACCTTCTTTTAGGCATACCAGTGCAGAGCTGTGACAGCGGGTGCTGCGGAGGAGTCTTCGAGCAAGGCCATTTGAAGCCACGACCTGCGATACAACGCCTCGATGTCACCCTGAAAAATTCGTTCTAACATCTTGTGAGACCAAATTCGTCGCACTTTAATCTCGTCAGCAGGCAAAGGCACAAATGGCTTCTTCAGCGCAATTTGCAACCGTCTGACAAAAGCCGATCCATACAATTCTTTCTGATAAATGACCTTGGCATCTTTCATATAAAAGTGCTGCTCACCCAGCTTCCTCAAATCCATTTCGGATCGCTTTGCTCCCGTCCCGTTTGCGGGTCGACCAATACCGATCGGCGGCTATGTATGATGCCACCGCCTATAGCACCCTCCAGATTTCCTTTGAATAACTTTCCGAAATTTTCCTGATAGAGAACGTTGGCGGCATAGTAGTTAACATAATACGCTGTAGTCTTCACACCGGTGGACGTACCCGTCACAAACCACTTGTCAATTCCTCCGGCGATATACAATGCAGGCGCAGTATCACTCTGGGCTGCGCTGGAGGGGCCGATTCCAACCTGTGCTTTGAACGATGCGGCAGATACAGTTGCAGAAAAGACAACCGATAGCAAAAGCATTATCAACTTCGAAACATTGGTATTCATGCGACGGTGGCACCACAGTACGTATTGAATTTTAGACGACGAATTTTGGACGAGTATACACACAAAAGGTAACAAGTTCGAGTGGTTTAAGAAAACGATACACCCCAATATTGTATCCCTCTGTAAAGAGACAAGCAAAGTGATGCGGATGAGCTGGTCGAAGCTACTTGCCAGGGTATTTAAAATAGATGTGGCGCGCTGCCCCGTTTGTTTATCCCGTATAAACCCGGACCGGTGGGAACGTGTGGACACGCAGCCGCATATTGGGCTCATGCTTGTGGCTTTAAATTTCGAACCTCATCCGCCGGAGATAGCGCCAGCAGGATCTGCTGGCAAACTAATAACCTTGGGTGGTGAATACCGGTATGTGGACTGTGAGGACTGATCTCGTAGCGGCAGAGCTGTGTTTGCTTACTGGTAAAAGACATAAAATAATGGAGCTAAAGTAGGAATCAGACGAGAAAATGACTAGAGAGGCAGTTTTCGGCCGGCTAATCATTAGCAGTGAAGGGAGGATTGATCCAGCTTGCAAGCTTGGATAGAATAGAAAACTGAATCGATTCACTTATTAGCTGTAGGGCTCTTCGCCTCTCCAGTGATGGCAGCCTTCGTAAGCGTCGACGATTTGCTTTTCGATCGCCGACGTTTTGGCGAACGCGATGCCTGAAACGAGCAAAAAGAGTAACCACTTCATAAGAGCATCCTAAGCGAGGAGGGCTCTCTCGAAAAGAGGCCATTTGCTGGCGGAGAAACATTGCGGGAATTGTGATTCTTGTCGGTCCCAGCCCCGGCAATGGAATCTACGATCAAATCATGGTGGCATGTATTCAACGATCGCAGAGGCGCTCAAAAAATGGCGCAGATCTTTAGCCCTGGAATCAGGGATGAAGGCATTTCGAATTCTTTCTGACCGGGAAATAGGCCGACTGTCGGTTGCAAATCCTAAATCTATCTTTGAACTAGGGCAAATCGCCGGCATCCGACGCTCGGTTGTAAAAGTCCACGGCCAGGCGATCATAGAGGTTATGCGTACCAAATCAGCTTCAAAACAATCTGAACCTTCCGTCATTCGTCGATCTCCTGAAAGAAGCGTTTAAGCTTCTTAATGACATAGTCAATACGTTCCTGGAGGGTGTCCACCCGGATGCCTACCTTTCTGGCGATGTCCTCCTTGGTGAGGCTGTCCGGATTTTTGAGGTAAACCCAATATAAACAGCGTAAATGACGTAAGAGAAGTAGAATTGAAAAATTTCCATTCTAAACTCGAAAAGGCATGCAGACTAAAAAATAAAAAAATCGAGTTAACGTGGGAGAGGCAGGTAGTTTTTTTGGAGCGACCTGCATTTATATTTAAATGGGTACATGCCTTCGATCAGAGCCTGCTCCGTATGAGATGTCTGCGCCGGTTCTCAACCACCGTAGTTAACTTAGTCCGATCTCTTTTAAGCCTTCCACCCAGTGCAAAGCTTTGATGGTACCGAATTTTTTTGGCCGCTGATCATTGGATAAAATATAAAATTCTGCATCAGGAAAATCATCTCGAAAACTATGCAAGACTTTGGCGTGAGTCTCGTCGACCGCATCGGTGCTTTTTATTTCTAAACAGACTTGCCTTGCGCCTGGACGTTGAATGATAAGGTCGATTTCGAGATCGGTTTTTGTTTTTAAAAAAGAAAAACGATAATCTTTTCTGCCATATGAATTAAGTCGCATGCATTCGCAGATCAGGAAATGCTCAAACGCGCGGCCGTAGGCAAAGGTGCGAGCCACGACCGGAACCTGCAAAAGACCCTCGAGTGCGCGTTTCACTCCGGTATCAAAAAAATAGAACTTCGGGGAAAGTATCTGTTGTTTGCGCACAGATAGACTATGTGCTTCTAGATAAAAGCCAACAAAGGTGTCCGCTAAGATTTCAAAATATTTTTTGACGGTTTTATCGTCTGCACCTGATTGACGGGCGAGCGCGGAATGATTGATGATGGTGCCGTTGGACCCTGCCGCGATTTCCAGAAATTTGCGGAAAGGATCAAGGTTATGAATAAGGCGCTCATCCCAAACTTCTTCTTTGAGGTAAGTTCGAGCATAAGTTCGTAAAAATTCAGCCTGACTCAATTCCTCCCTAGTATTTGCGACCTTCGGAAGGGTTCCCCAGTCGAGTGCGGAGTTTAAATCAAATTCCTCTTTCAGCTCTATATGAGTTAGTGGATAGAGTTCATTTACGAACGCCCTTCCTGCTAGAAGATTCGCACCGGCCAATTTAAGTTTGCGAGCGCTGGATCCCGTTAGCGCAAACTTGATGTGATTAGTGCCAGGTGCTTCCATGACATGGTGGACGATATCCAGTATCTTTGGAATCTTTTGCACCTCGTCTATCATGACCCATTCTAAATGTGCGAGCGTCCCTTGAATTTCAGAGATTAGAGAGGTGGGATCTTTAGAAAAGCGATCTTCGTCGTCAGCGCGAAGCAGATCGATAAATAGAGTCTTGTCCGATGGTAAAAGACCTTTAACGAGTGTGCTTTTGCCGGTCCCACGAGCACCGAAAACAAAAAAACTGTTTGATAATAATGGCTTGGAAAGTCTTTGGAACATGCTCGGACTCCATTCCGAAATTAGCATCTATATTCGGATTATATTCCGAGACCTGACTTTTGTCATTCTTTTTGGATATTTGATGCTTTTTCGCCAACTGTTATCGCGCCCGATAAAATCCTGGAAAATGTGTGCTTGTGCGAGACATTTGGGATCCACCTGGGGCCTAGTGAATAGGACAAACAAACCCACATTTTCAGTGAAAAAAAAACTCGGAATTTTCTGGAGGCACCAACTTTTTAACCCTAGTTTAACACCCGGTACATCCCGCGGCATACCAAGCGCCGGACTCGAAACTTCGTAGTAAAGTCGATTTTGATTTCAAAGCATGGAAAAAGTCTCAGTAACGATTTACTCGAAGACTTCCAGATCTTTTATTGAGACAACGAAAGTCGATTTCGCACCGTCTCCGTCAGTCATCAACCAAAGACCTACTAACTTCAAAGGCTCAGCAAACGTATGTTGAGCCAAGTTCCAGCCGTCAGCCTCAAAGGTTGATTGGAACTGCAGCATGCTCATGGTGCTGGTATAATTCTTTTGAATTTAATTTATTGCGAGAACTTATTCGAATAGCGGTCTAAATGATTCGATGCCGTCCGATACTAAGCCGCCTTCAACGTGGAATCATGGAGGTAAAATCAGAACAGCGCCGACATTGGTCAGTTCGAGTTGACCATTAGTCACTTCTTTGCCTCCCCACACGACCAGTCGGACTCCGGCCCATGTCGCTGCAAACGACCCAGACGTTTCGCCCCGGCTTGGAGTTTGGTTGATTTCACCGGAGGCGGGGTCGTAAACAAAAGCAGCGCCCGGACCGCCACTAACGGCTATTAGCTTGGTTCCGGTCCAAACGAGAGCGCCGTCTGTCCCAAAGCGAGCATCCATAAGACGCCAAGAGTCGGTCGTCGGATTGTAGAGAGCTCCGCCACTAGACAATGCGTACACTGCCAATTCCGTGCCGGTCCAAACGCACACCGCGCTATCGGCCACGGCCACGACGTCGGGACCGGGCGCAGCCGCAACCCAAGCCGTCTTACCACGCGCCAACCGGTACCCTGAATAAAGCCCTTTCGTCTCGGTCGGGTCAGAGCCTGTTGACGCCCAAATCAACCATTCTGAACCGGTCCAAACGCTGCAGTCAGCATGGCCAATTTTCGGAAAGCCCGTCGTGACTTGACGCGTCCAGGCATTGGTTTTCGCATCGTAACTAACGAGGTTTTGTCCGTACTCCTCAAACGGCTCGACCTGCTCACAGGACTTTTGGATTTGGTCGCCGGTCCATACTATTGCCGTGCATTTTCTCGGCAAGCCGTCGGTCGCAAGGTCCGTCCAATCCGAAGTCTTAGGGTCGAAGGACACGAAGGCTTTTTCGGTAGTTTGGGAATCAGGTGCCATAACGTAAAGGCGATCGTCGGCCCAAAGATAGCGGGCATTCGAAACCAGATTAGCAGAAAATTCTTCAGGGAGCTTCAACGGCCGCCAGCTGTCGTTCGCTGTATCGTATAACCCGCCATCAGCGGGAAAAGAGGAGGGATTACCCACGCGCCCACCAATGACGAGAACTTCGGCACCAGTCCAAAACAATTCGAATGAGTAGCGGAATTCCGGAGCACCCGAACCAGTGATCGGCTGCCACTCACCTACTGTGGGGAAAGCCTGGACTTTGGTCTGCTTCGCCGGTTCGTTTGGGCAATCATTCAGGACGGAAACGCAACAACCGGAAATGCCGGCTACAGTAGCCACGCATGCGACAATTGGCGCCAGCTCAGCGATTTTTTTAAAAAGGTTGCCTATGAGCATATCCGTGAAGAACCTCAAACTCATTTATCCACGCTCTCTTTATAACTATAAGACAATCGAATCAATGTTCTATTCTAACCGTGCTAGGGAACTGGATCAATCGTCCCTGCTAAAACTTGTTACCATCATGTTGCGCAATAGTAGCTGCTTGGAACCGCGTATTTTGGTGATTAGATTGGTGCTAAATCTAGCGAGATTTTGAATGGTTATTCAAATTGAGTACTATTTTTCCCACAATATGGAACCAGTCAATGAGCCCGTGTTATTCCACCATCCGAATGAGTCCATGATACCGAAATAAAACTGATCAGCTCCAAGTGGGACAATGACTTTTTGATACTTGCCTGCTGATGTCTTGCCGTCACCTATGTAGAAGACTTGACCCAATTTAGGCTCAATCGTTTTATAGTTACGGCTGCTCGCAGATGTGAAATCTAGGTTTTCTGGCGCTGATTGTGAAATTGCGGTCGATTTTTTAATGAAGACACCTAGGAGGCTCGTCATCGGAGCAGTGATACCACTTTTTCCGAGATAAGCGCCTTTTTCGAAGGCTTCAATGCTGCTTAAATTGCCATCGGCGTTGGTAACAGGCGTGCCTGGTCCGTGATTAAGTTCACCTGATACTTTGAAATAAAGCTTCCCACCTGCTTGCAGACACTTTGAAGATTTAGGGATTACTAGTTGTGGAGACTGGCTAGGCGCTTTGTCATCTATTCCTGAGCTGTATGCTATCTGGGTACCATTTGGTGCGCCGGCTAGGTATGGATTTGATTTTCCGGCGACTTCATAGTCACGACTGCATATAGAAGTTTTGATTGCTCCGTCCTCAGATTCGATTGTTTCGCCTGGTAGAGATGTTTCATTATCATCTCCTTGTGATATATCCTCATCATCTTCATCCAATTCATCGCCATTATCTCCTTTCGGCTCATCGTCATTGTCGGGCGATTTGGTGTTATCACTTGCATCCGTGATGTCTTTCTCATCTTTTAAATCTACCGGAGTTTTTTTGGAGCTGCTGCTACCTGTAAAGCTTCCATCGGAACACCCAGCGAGAGTGCAGGCTAGTGATACTACAAAGCATATGAAGGTCGCGGAAAACCGAGAATTTGAAAGAAATAAGATTCTCATAGAGAACTCCCAAACGGGTACAGAACGAGTTGGGTAACTATCGGATTTTCAGGTAGTAGCTTGAATTTTTTGTTTTTGAACAAATCCATGCTAGTTAAGTACTTGATTAAGCTGGATGATTGGTTTTCGACAAATGACAAAAATCACAATGCATTCCAAATCATTTCTGACCGGGAAATAGGTCGACTCTCAGTTGCATATCCTGAATCTATCTTTGAACTAGGGAAAATCGCCGGCATCCGAAGCTCGGTTGCAAAAGTCCACGACCGCATGCAGGATTTTGCTGAGCAATAGGCGGTGTCCGGTATATCATTTAAAACCGCATCGAAGCTCCAATCTGTACATGAACAGCGAGACTCCCTTTATTAGGATTCAAATGGGACTCTAGAGATTTTGAAGCGCTCTGGCTGTCACTGAGATCGCTAACCACTTCGGCATAAGAACTTTGAATAACCGCAACCGGTAGTACTGATAACAATCCTAAATTAACCGCAAAATCTCCGAAGGGAACATCGGCTCTAGCTTGGCCCAGAATACCTAATATAGATAGGTTAGAAGTTGCAGAACCTAAAACTTGATTGCTTGAGCCTGAACGGAATGACTTAAATTCAACTTTAACAGTGTTAATATCTAGTCCACCGCCAAAATAAAGACGAGTCCATGCAGTATTTTTCGAAAAAAGGTATGCTGCGCTTAGGGCGTTTGATGCATAGGTGGTCCGCGATCTAACAAAATCTGTCGAGGCGCTACTATAGAAGTCATTTAAATCCTCTTCGGCCGGACCTAAAGCTCGGTAAGAGAATTGCAGGTATGTCCCACTGGCTCGTTCAATCTGCACTGACGAGCCGTAGCCAGTAGCCCTGGCTTCAGACTTACGCGATCCCCAGTAATCTTTCTGAACCGACGCACCATTACGAGTTATAAAACCAACTCTATGATAGCTCGTCTCTGGCTGAAGAGCCTGTAAAGCGTGTCCTTGCAGTTCCCATGTTAATTTTTTATCTTTCGCATTTTCCTGAGCACATACAGATTCAAGTCCTCCTTTGCGAAAGAGCTCAAACCTAAACCTTTCCAGATCTGGTAGCGCCTGTGCGCTGGAACTAGACAACACCTGTTGACAGATTCTGGCAACTTTGGGCTTAACCGCCACAAAATCCTGCGGTACTACCAACAGGTCCACCCGTATTTTATCTAGAATTTGTTGATCGATCGCAATCAAACTGAAAAGTTCGTTTGCCTTTAAAATTTTTGAACACACCAGATTTTCACCGGTATCAGAACGCACGCATACTTGGTTTCCGACGTTATAGCCGTGCAATGTACCTTCATCGATCAACGCATGCAGCGTGCGTGCGTTTTGATTTTTCTCAATGGCAGATATCTGCGCCGCCACAGCAACACGATTCGAAAAGGTTAAGGCGCATACCATCAAAACAAGAACCAAATTTTTTACTTTTATCATTTCTACCAAATCAAGTTTCTATCTATGGTGTAGCATTTGCGTCTAGACTGCGTTTCAATGGAATTATTAAACATTTTCTCACGTATGTCGAACTATTGGGGGCTCAGTGCAGGCGAATCTTTTTAGTGGATTGCCTTTTGGCATAAAACACGCGTTCGTCTTTAGTTTTGCATTTTTTACAATAGGCGCGGCAGCTGTATTAAGCGAATTTCCTTACAAAATAGAACAGATTTTTGACTGGCGTTTTGGCTTTCAATTGAGGGAACTAGCCGGAAAATCTCCCGAGGTCAGCGAAGATCTCGTGATCGTTGGACTGGATGATATTGCCGTGGCTAGCCAGCAGCTGACAGAACTCAATCTACGTTCTTGGTCTATAGTTTTAAAGGGTATCGCTGCAAGTAATCCCAGCGTTATCATAATCGACAAAATTTTCAACTCACCGCTACGTCCACAGCTTCCGCAAAATTTTGTTGTAGACGTTGCAGAACTGCCACTCGCTGCCGGAGCAATGGTTGCCGATGCTGCCATCGAAGGACGG
>CAMAXT010000117.1 GCA_945862295.1 Pseudobacteriovorax antillogorgiicola | reverse complement strand
GCGGTTCGAATAGGAGCACGTGACAGGTGCAAGCATACGAATAGGTTAAGGGCAAGCCATACCGCAAACGACTTCTCTAAAGCTGTCAGATGACATTCACTGGTGGGAACATGGAAAATATTTTCGCAATTTTCTGAAGTGATTGGCCATCATTTCAAACAAACTGTTTAGACAGGACGACACAACAGCTTGAAAGATCTAGATGCAAAATCATTAAGTGGCTATTACTCCTAAAATCTCCACCCTCTACTTACCGTTTTTGTATTTGTGCAGCTTGATCCAGATCGATCCAATTTTGATCTCACCTTGAATTTGCACCAGCGGCTTATCAGGCGTGTCAGTACCAATCCACATATAGACTTCGCCTTTTTGCTGTAAGTCTTTGCCGATGAAGGTCTGCAATTTTAGTTTGACTGTTTCAAACTCACCGGCAGGAACTTTTACCTTTTCAAACGCAACTGGTTCAGCTTCCAAAAACCAGTTTTTTTCTGATGTATAAACTAGAACCCGTTCTTTTTGCCCTAATTTATAGGTCTTCGTCCGTAGATTGTAGAGGGCACCAAGAGCATCGTTAGCCCCGTAAGATAAATCAAACGTGCCAATTTTCTCGTCTTTGTCCTGCTGAGCAGTTCGCTCGGTCACTTTGCAATTTGCATGATCGAAGTCGAGCCATTTTTTCTGTATGAAAGCGCGACTTAATAGCTTGCCTTCGTTTTGGTCCATATAAAATTTACTGATACCAAAATCCCATGGCCGCGATATCGATTGGATCTCTTCTTTAGCTACAAAAATTAATTTGAACCAATCGCCGGTGCTTGCAGCTGCGTGAAACACCCGGTGCCAAACCCCTTTGTGCCTAAGAGGCGGTCGGACATCAAGGGTCCCGTACCCAGCTTTCATGCCAGCCCAGGTCAGCTCATAGATAGCCTCCTCGCCTGCTTTAAAAGGAGAGTCGGCATAGACGTCATCTCGTTCAATATTAGGAATTTTCGGTTTATCGTTGGGGCATTCGAAAGAATTTCCCTCTTGAGCTGCCGCAAAAGTCGGTAAAAAAAGTGCACATGGCAGAACAAAAGCAGCTAATTTCAGTGCTAGAAGCCCGCCTAACCTATAGTTTTTCAAAGTAAAAGACATGCATCCCGTCCTTATGACAACAAGGGTGATTCAAATATTTTACCTGGCCCAGCCTATAAAATCTCGCCATTACGTATTATGATGCTTTCATTGACTTTTATATACCCACATGATAACCGTTGCACCTCTTTATTCATTAATATTAACCCCATTCCTCTCACGATGAAATGGGCCGATGGAGCCAACCACTAACATGCAATTACAAGAAGCAAAGATGGCCGGATTTGGAAAAGTAAAATGGGAAGACGAAGACACAGGGTTTGATTTTGACACTGATGCCAGTAGTGATTTTGCAGTGATGCTTGATGACTCACCAGGCGGTGCAAACATCCGTGAAGGTTCGATTGTCAAAGGGCGCGTTGTCAGACTCACTGACGATCTCGTTATCGTTGATATCGGTCACAAGTCAGAAGGCGAAATTCCCATCATCGAATTTATGGGCGCTGAAGGCTGCAAAGTTAAAGTAGGCGACGAAGTCGAAGTTTACCTCGACACATTCGAAGACACTGACGGCGATCTAGTACTTAGCCGCGAACGTGCAGAAATGCTCCGTGCTTGGGACCGCATCTCTGACGCATATGAAAAAGACGAAACCGTTGAAGGTACAATCATGTCCCGCGTTAAAGGCGGTCTATCGGTTGATATCGGCGTTAAAGCGTTCCTTCCAGGCTCACAGGTTGATCTTCGCCCTGTTCGCAACTTGGATAAACTCATCGGCAACAAGCTTGCTTTCAAAATCATCAAGTTCAACAAAAAACGTGGAAACATTGTTCTCAGCCGCCGCGTACTTCTCGAAAGAGACCGCGAGAAACTCAGAGCAACTACCATCGAAAACCTCCAAGAAGGTGCAAGCCTCAAAGGTATCGTTAAGAACATCACCGATTACGGTGCGTTCATCGACCTTGGTGGTATCGACGGTCTACTCCACATTACAGATATGTCATGGGGCCGCATCAATCACCCGTCACAACTCTTCGAAGTTGGACAAGAGATCGATGTTAAAGTTCTTAGCTACGACGAACAACGCCAACGCGTTTCTCTTGGCTTTAAACAACTCCTCGATGATCCATGGACTGCAGTTTCTGAGAAATACCCAGTTAACTTGCGCACCAGAGGCAAAGTTGTCAGCTTGACTGATTACGGCGCATTCGTTGAGCTAGAAAACGGTATCGAAGGCTTGATCCACGTTAGCGAAATGTCATGGTCTAAACGCGTACGTCACCCATCTAAAATCGTCCAAGTCGGCGACGAAGTTGAAGTGGTCGTTCTCGCTCTTGATCTTGAAAACCGCCGTATCAGCCTCGGCATGAAACAAATCGAACCAAATCCTTGGGAACTCGTTAAAGAGAAGTACCAAATTGGTGACGTTATCCGCGGCAAGATCAGAAACATCACTGACTTTGGTATCTTCGTTGGTATCGAAGACGGCATCGACGGTCTTATCCACATTTCAGATATCAGCTGGACTGAGCGCATCAGGCACCCAGGTGACATCTACAAAAAAGGCGACGAAGTCGAAGCGAAGATTCTTCAAATCGACACCGAAGGTGAGAAATTCTCTCTTGGCATTAAGCAGCTAAGCGAAGACCCATTCATCAAGGCTTCTGCTGAATACCGTCCAGGCACTAAAGGCAAAGGCAAGATCACCAAAGTTGCTGAATTCGGCGTCTTTGTCGAAATGTCTGCTGGCGTTGAAGGCATGATCCACTTGACTGAACTCGCTGAAGAGGCAGTCGCTAAGCCGCAAGACGCGTTTAAAGAAGGCGACGATATCGAGTTTATCGTTCTTGCTTCTGACACCGACGAGCGCAAGTTCTCTCTTTCTCGCCGCGCATTCCTTAAGAACCTCCAAGGAGACGCTCTTAAAGACTACATCGGTACTGTCACTGAGCCGAAAACTGGATTAGCGGATGCATTTGCGAAAGCACAAGCAGCTAATAAAAAAGACGACGCTCCTGAGTAATTTTTGAGCAGCCCAGTCGGTGACGCCCTACTGAGGTCGCCACCGGTCTCAAGTCTGCCAATGCCTTAAGAAATTTGCTACAATAAGACCTCACGGACCGGCTGGATATCCAGCCGGTTTTTTTACCGAGGTGCGGATGTTCTTCTTGAAAAGACTTGGTTTGTTTTGGTTCCTCGCTGCATTCTTCGGCTTCAGCGGCTACTTCGCTATGTATAATTTAGACCGCGTTTCGATCTCCATACCACCGTGGTTGGAGCATTGGAGCATTCCGGCCTACTTAGCGTTTATCTTCTTCTTCCTTATGGGATCGGGTGTGACCTGGATTTATTTCGGTATCGAGTACACGAAAAAATCTATGGAAGTGCGCCGTTTGACTAAACAACTGCGTGTTTTAGACCCCAAAAAGCATGACCCAAATCATAACCGTGATTCAGTGCCTGTTGGCAACATACCGGACGTGCGCTAAGGCGCATTAATTTCAAAAAAATCCAAGGAGTCGGGCCGGTGAGCCATAGCATTTCAAAGGCACGAGAAATCGCGTATGACGCCCTTGTTCAGGTAATTGAACATGGCAAAGACCCGGATGAAGCTACGGAAGCGCTTTGCGCAGATATAAAAGGACTCAAGCGCCTTGATCGAAATTTTATCAAAGAGATACTTTTCGGAAGTTTGCGTTGGTATTCGAAAATTCTTTGGATTCTACAAAACACCGCCAAACGCGACCTCGGTAAATCGACGCCTGAAATTCGCGCTGCACTGATTTGCGGTACCTATCAAATATTCTACATGGACCGCGTTCCAGACCGGGCTGCGGTCAACGAAAGTGCTGAGTACGTTCGCCTAAAAGGTCAGGCTCAGGCAGTATCTTTTGTGAACGGTATTTTGCGGCAAATCGCTCGGCGCGCTGAATACTTTGCAAAGCCTGATAAAACAACTAAACCGGTAGA
The DNA here is from genome assembly GCA_945862295.1 of Pseudobacteriovorax antillogorgiicola. GTDB lineage: Bacteria > Bdellovibrionota_B > Oligoflexia > Oligoflexales > CAIYRB01 > CAMAXT01. Next base: position 4,410 of record CAMAXT010000117.1, on the reverse strand, counting down.
ATACCTGTCCCTGCAGTTTTCACATCCTGATTGGATCGTAAAGCGTTGGCACAATCATTTTAAATTTGATCGTATGGAAACGATCCTAGCGGCTAACAATCAGCCACCTCCGTGGACGATTCGTATCAATCTACTCAGAACCGCCACCGAAAATATCAAAGATCTGCAAAACGTTCTTTTACGTGACGAACGGACCCATAGTGACCGCCGCCCATTACGCAGCGCACTAGTTCTAAAAGAGCCACCAAATCTTGGAGAAGATAGCCTCTTTCAAAAAGGCTTTTACACGATTCAAGATGAATCCTCACAATTGATCGCCCATTTGGTTGACCCGAAGGAAGGCGAAACTGTCGTCGATGCGGCTGCAGGCCCGGGTGGTAAGCTCAGCCACATTTACGAACTCGGTAATGCCAAGCTCAACTTAATCGCAGTCGAACGTAATAGTGATCAAATGCGGAAAGCGAAAGAAACCCTAGCCCGCCTTCAGCATGAAAACCTCACTTGGGTTGAGTCTGACTTTCTCGACTACAAACCCAAAGGCCTTGTGGACAAGGTTTTACTCGATGCACCGTGCAGTGGGCTTGGGGTCATTAGACGCCATCCAGAAGGTAAATGGCAAAAGACCGCAACACTCATTACCGAAATGACTGCGCTTCAGCGCAAGCTAATCGAGCACGCAATGACTCTCATCAAACCAGGCGGCGAACTTGTCTTTTCAGTCTGTTCATTTGAACCTGAGGAGACAATTGGCCAGGCCAAATGGATTCAAGACAAGTATGGTGATAGAATTGAATTATTATCACCAGTTTCAAGATTGCCCGACTACTACAAGCGCTATGTCACCCGTGACAATATTTTGCTTATATATTCTGGCAACCAGGATGAAATTGATGGTTTTGGTGCATTCATCATAAAAGTCAAAGCTTGATGACCACGCGAGGTTTGGTATTTTTCAGCGTGAACTAACAATTAGCAAGGCGACACGCCGCTTCTTCCAGTCCATGCTCATTGCGAGTGTTGTCAGCGTTTTGCCTATGTTCCCAAGCTCATTAGTCTTTGCTAACGAAGCCACACCACTTAAGTCATACGATAATTTTTCGGCATTGCGCGGCGATATTTTAGATTTTATCTCAGGAGCGACGACCAAAGTCTGGCTGCATTCGGATTTTCTCACCGACGGCGAGATCGTTACCTCACTCTTTATGGCGAAATACCGCAAGCTCGATGTAAAAGTACTGCTCGGTAAGCGTAAATCAAACGCCTACATGTCGCGACTCAACTACCTAAAAAATCAAAATATTCCAGTCTTTCTAAAACCGGATAGTTTTAAATCAAGTGCGATCTCAGCTGTCCTCAGCGACAATGAGTTGGTCTTTATCGACGGCGAACTTGATTTCATGTCGCGCTACAAGAAATTCAACGTATACCGCGCATCGGAAGCAGAGATGCAGGCCTACACGGCCGCTTTTGCTGGCGCCGCAAATATGGAAATACCAGCGATTCCTGCCGAGATACCGCTCGTGGGTCGCAAAGGTGGGTCGGGACCGGCAGCTTACAACCCAGCACAAACTGGGGCCGTGACGACATCATCATCTGCTCAATCAGCTGGAGCATCGTCAGCAGATAGCGCCTACAATTATGGCCGAGGCAAAGCACCGCGACCTGAAGGCGTTGCCGGCAAACTTCCGAAAGAAACTAAGTGGCGGAAAACTCCAGTACAGGATGCTCAAACTGAGGCGCCTGTTCCCGATCTACCAGCTGAGAATTAATTTATACTTTTTTTACGCTTATATTAGGAGTGGAGGTTTATGAAACAGGTACCCTTGCATTTGATCCTGAGTTGCGTTTTTATTACCGGTTGCACTTCGTTCTGCGGCAGTAAGCGTGCTGACCTGACTCCTGAGCAGGTTGTTGAGAAGTATCTAGATATTTCTCTCAACATGACCGACGTCGCCCAAAAAGACGAACTCTTAGAATACTCAACCGGCAATCTTAAAAATGCTATCGAAAGCTCGACGCCGGAAGTGATCAAAGCCGCTTACATCGACCGTCGTTACAACATGCAGACCTACTCGGTAGTTGAACGCCGCGACCGCACGCCAAGGGAGACAGAAATCACCTTTCAATTGACCTACAACGATCTCGGAACCGATGACAAAGTTGCCGTTGAAAATGCACCAAAGGTAACGACCGAAAACAGTGTCTCAGTTGTTAAAGAAAACGGCATTTGGTTGATCAGAGATGTACTTGGCAACAAGACTTCCATTGATTTTCCAGTGTCTGAAGAATCGCGTATCACTGCTAAACCAGGCGTTATTACCAATCCAGATTTAGACAACGACAGCGAGCCTTAAGTTTGCGCTAACAAAAAAAGCCTTGAGCAGATGCGCTCAAGGCTTTTTTTATTGATCATCTTGGTTTGACTACGGTCTATGACGCTTTTTGTGCATCAATCGAACCGAGGTATGCAACCTGATGCAGAGTTCCTAAGCCTTCCGCACGGGCAAAACTTGGCTTTCTACCGCGTTTGTTTGAGCGGAACTGAGTCACAGTATCGCCATTGAGACCCGATTCTAGAGCTAGGCCGTCAAGCAGCTCTTTGAACGGTTTTCTGATCGAAGGGTCTGAACGCACTTCGTTTACAATTGCGACGCAACCCGGTAAGTAGCGGAATTTCAGAACGACAGTCATAAACTCGCGACCTAAGACCTTATGGTTCACTTCAGAAGATACTTTCAGAAGTAGAACTAAATGCTGCATGAATACGCTAGATGGCGCATCGAGTTCTTCTCCACCATCGATAAGGCGGTCAGCAAAGGCATGCACAAAAAGCACAAAGCGCTCTGGCTGTTTTAGCATGTAAAACTTAAAAGTCTCATGCACGATGCGTTGGCAGTGCCGGTCGGCTTCTAGGAAAAAAGCTAAATTTTCTAGAAGAAACTGCAGGGCAACTGCTTCCGTGCGTTTTTTAAAGAGCAGGTTGAATAGGTGATCTAGCACCGTATGGCCAAACCGTCCCATCACGCGGTTAAACGATTGATGATTGTTGGTTCCATGCTCAGTAAGCCCGAAGTAATGAACAAGACTTAGCCTGATGCAGCTACTATTTGCGTTACTCACTGAAAGTAAGTAAGTCGCAATGTGATCGAGAAGACCTTGAGCACGAGAAAATTCTTTCGGATACTCTTTATTGTATTGAAAGATACTAATGCCCATTTCGCAGATCATCGCAACGGCCATATCGAATATCTCACCGGCATGGGCGTTATCTGACAATTCAGAAGTTAAAGCGACTTCGACTAGGATCCAGCACGGATCTTCGCAACCAGGTTGCGCAAAAAGTTCTTCGAGGAAGCAATGCATGAGTTTTTCAGACCCTGCATTCGCTAGCCAGACGAGAAGACTTTCTACAAGAATCTCTACTTGCAAACGATTTTGATAGCGTTCAACTAGACGTATTGCAAAGTGACGGATAGCGAGTTCTTCATCAGCTCCTTCCATAACGCGTCGAATAGTGCGCATGTCGCGCCAACGCAGCATGATACCCATATCGATCAAGGACTTAGCTTGATCAAAACTCTTAGTACCCTTCCAACTATTGGTCATTCCAATGAGTTGTTCCATTATTCCACCTCATAATCGGCGTTGCCGGTTTTTAATATTTTAACGAGCTGCTTTATGGCCGCCATGCGAGCGGTTGTACGCATCTACAGCTTTCTGGATTTCCAAAGCGATAGAGTCGTCAAGGTCTTCAAATCTCAAGCCGTAGCCGAGTGAGAACCTTGGGTCCGAATTAAAACGAACCACCTGCGCACTAACATTAAAGGCTTTCGTTAGAGACTCAGAGCGTACCGAAAGCTTCAGCCTTTCACCGACAGTGAAAATTTGATCTTTCGTCTCAACGAAGATACCGGTAGAGGAAATGTTGACCCCCGCGCCAATAACCAACTGACCGTTGTTATGGACAATGACTCGGCCGCCGATGGAGGCACGTGGTGCTGCTGACCGACGCTCTGCTGATGCAACTGCATCTGGCATATTCTCAACGCCAATTTCAGCATAAGTCTCTTCAATCGGTCGCCAATCTTTCCAGCCGACCTTGAAAACGTAAGCATCTTGAGGGATCATTTTACTGGCGGCCATTTGTTTAATTTGGTGACCAGCAAAAGGACCCAACTGCTGTCCGTTCTGATAGACGTACCAGACCTGCTCGCTCATCGCCCGTACTCCAATGGTTGCCAGTGTCTTTTCGACTTTTGGCTTTTTCCTAAAAAGCTGCGATTTTTACTGTAAATCTAGTAAATCGCGCGTCCATGCCACCAGATCGGCTTGACACTCAAAATGCTTTAGCTTATTTGCAAAAGTAATTATTAAGTCATTATTTTACAGGTACTTAAGAAATCGAAAGGG
>CAMAXT010000116.1 GCA_945862295.1 Pseudobacteriovorax antillogorgiicola | reverse complement strand
CAAGACCTCTTGGGTGTATCTGCTGATGACGTAAAAATCAACAAAGCAGCGCTTCTTATTGATAAAGACGTTCAATTCATTAAATTTGATGTTTACCGTAACGGCATCAAAATCGAAGACGCTTCGATCGACCTACGCTATAAGCAAGGTCAACTCGTTCAAGTTCTTAACATGAGCTTTTCCGAAGCTGCTACCGACTCTCGTCCTGGCCAAGCTGGTCTAGATAAAGTTGCCAGCGGTATGCTGCTTGCGAACTCCGCGACCCACCTAGGAAGTTCATACCGCGTTAGACAAGCGAACAAAGGCTACGAACTCGTACTTGTTGAGCGCTTCACAGTAGATACTAGCTCTGACCGTTTCACTGTCTCAGTCGAAGCTGCCAACGCGAAAATTTTCGAAGTCCGTCCGTCTAAGTTCAATCTTGATGGTGACGCAACTGGACAAATCCATGCTCGTTGGTACGGCGAAGCACTTTCATCTGCGGCTTACTCAGGTCTAAATCTTGCGCATAGCGGTGGCACAATCACTACTGATGCCAACGGTAACTTCAGCGGCGCACCGGAAGCTGCCCAACCTAAACTCGACGGCTTCGTAGGCCCACGCGTTAAAGTTGAGGTTAAAACTGGTACTAAAGTTGTTCGTGACGGACTCCGGGTTCGCGACCGTTGGAACGTTGTGTACGCTAAAGACGATCAAAGCCCTGCTGCTGAAGATAAAAACGTCGCTCAATCTATGATGTTTTTTCACACGAATAACATCATCAACACAGCGCGCTCTTACGTCCAGTCGCCATGGTTTGATCAACAACTCACTGCAAATGCTAACCTTGCGCAAACCTGTAACGCCCACTGGGACGGCACAACGATCAATTTCTACTCAGGTGGCGGCGGCTGCGCCAACACTGGTTTGATCTCTGACGTTGTGTTCCATGAATGGGGCCACGGACTTGACCACAACACTGGCGGTATCGCAGACGGTGGATTTTCTGAAGGCTTCGGCGACATCATGTCACTTATCAAGACCCGCTCAAACATCCTAGGTATCGGCTTCCGCACAACTGGTGCGCCAGTTCGCGATCTAGCTCCTGATAAAGTCTACCCGGCTGACGCTGGCGGCGGTGTGCACCAAGAAGGCTTGATCATCGGCAGTACATTCTACGATCTTTACAATGCTCTCAAAGAAGTGCACGGCGACAACGAAGCAGTCAACTTGCTGTCAAAGTACGCTTTCAAAATGATCTTCACTGCAGCACGTTACACCGAAGTTTATGACGCTCTTCTCATCATCGACGACAATGATGCGAACCCAGCGAACAAGACTCCTAACTACTGCACACTCAACAAAACGTTCGCTGCTCATGGTCTCGCTACAGCTGATTCAGCTTGCGAACTCGCAGCAATCGATGACATTCAAATCGACGATACCCAAGGCAATGGCAACGGCATCATCGAACCAGGCGAAACTATCAACCTTTGGATGAATGCTCGCAACGCTGCAGCAACAGACCTCGTTGGTTTGATCGGAAACGTCTCTGCTACTGGCGCACCAGGCGTCACTGTTGACAACGCTCTGATCACTTGGGATATCATTGCAGCGGGTTCACAGTCACGTAACTTATCTGCTGCGCGCATGAATGTTCCCGCCAGCGTTACTTGCGGCTCTGAGATCGACGTGAAAGTAAATCTTTCAGCTGGAACCCGCACAGCGGTTGCTAGCGAGAAAATGTATGTCGGTAACCTAGCTGGTGTCGCCCTTGCTACCAGTGCAGCTGGTTTGCCACTTTCGATTCCAGACAACAGCTCTACTTCAGCTGACGTCAGTGTTAGCGGTGCACAGTGGAACGCAACGACAACAGTCCTTTCAGCACGCTTGAAGTTTGACATCACTCACACCTATGTCGGTGACTTGTCGATCTCATTAACCAGCCCAGACGGCACTGTTAAAGAAATCTTCAAGGGCAGCGGTTCTGGCGACAACATCAACTTTAACGCAGATATCTCTGACAAGCTTAAGGGCCTAATAGGCACAGGCGTCTGGAAACTTACTGTTCAAGACACCGCCGCGCAAGATGTCGGAACTCTCGACACTGCAACTCTTACTTTGACTCCGGCTTATTTCGAATGCCGATAGGAATACGTTAGGGGGGGTACTAGTCATTTAGGATGGCGGGGTGTGATAGCACACCCCGCCACTTTTTTTGTATACTGATCGAGAACCTTTGAGAGATACTCTCAGTATGGAATGGCGTCGTGACCGCAGGCCGCTTAACTGCATATTTATAAGGAAGTTTTTTAATGCGCCAAGCCGAAGATAAAATTCACGTCCCCTGCCCTAGTTGCCACGCGGTAAATCGGGTAAAAGTTCAGGCCGACTCCGCTGCCATCTGCGCTAAATGTAAGACCAAACTCGCCTATCACGACGGTATTGTTGAACTCGACGATGAAGGTTTTTTTCGACTGATCAAAACGTCTCCAATCCCGGTGATCGTCGATTTTTGGGCGTCTTGGTGCGGTCCATGCGTGATGTTTGCGCCGGTTTTTGCACAAGCAGCCGCAAAAGAAGCGGGTAAGTTTGTCTTCGCTAAACTCAATACCGAAAAACATCAAGGTGCAGCGCAAGCGCACCAAATCAGAGGGATCCCTGCGGTTTTAGCTTTCAGCGGTGGTCAATTGGTCCAGCAGCAAGCCGGCGCAGTAAATTTACCGATGTTTAACGAATGGTTAGCAAAAATTCCCTAAGCAATCTTCGGCTCTTGCAAATAACTAGCAATTGACTAGTATCCAGCGCCGATGAAAAAGACATTTGGAAAACCCGAGAGAAACGCACCCAGAGCAGCGCAGGTGAATGCTCCAAAAGAGAGCAACACTAGCAGCTCATCGCAGTTTTGCGCGCACTTCACCAAGAAGAAATGCGGCGGTTGTTCTAGCTTACACAAACCCTATCAAGAACAACTTGCCGCAAAACAAGCCAAGGTGAAAACTCTGCTCGAGCAAGCACTCAAATTCGCACCAGAGCATATAAAAAATTCAGCATTAAATGCCATGCAACCGATCGTGCCTTCTCCGAAAACCATGGGGTACCGAGCATCTGCTAAATTTTGTCTGCATGAGGATAGGTATGGTCACAGGGCGATTGGTCTTTACATGCAAGGAAGCAGAGTCGTCGTTGACACTGCAGGTTGCCCGGCGAATGTCGATTTAGCAAATGTCATCTTAAAAAAAATGTTCGCCAAACGCTCAATCATTCCCGCAAGATTCTATGATCATCAGGGACGAGTGTTTCAAAAGGCGCGCTTTAAATTTTTGACTATTCGTACAAGTCCTTCTGGCAACGGCACCAACCGCGACGCAGCAGTTATTATTTCCCACACTGGCATCGACAAAAAAGCTATAGCAAAATGGTTAGACCTCGCCGGCTTAAAAGATCTAACTGTTTACGAATCTCGCCTGACCAAAGCCGATGAAGATAATTTCACGGGGCGCTACATCGATCACGTTAGCGGACCTGAAACGTTTCCTTATCTACTCAATGATCAAACCTATCAATTGTCGCCAGCAGCTTTTTTTCAAGCTAATCACAGTCTAGGTCCCGGCCTAATCGCCGGTGCGACCAGCTTTCAACAAGAAGGTGACGTACTATTGGATCTGTACAGCGGCTTTGGCGCTTACAGCTTTGACCTTGCTGGCCGCTTTAAAAAAATATTTATCGTTGACGGAAATAGTGCAGCGATCAAAACAGCCAATGACCACGCGAAAAAAACAGGTGTCAGCCACCTAGAGGCACACGCAGATATGTGCGAAAACTTCTTGGAAGCTAAGTTACCAACGGAGATGGCGCCGAGGGTAACGCACGTGATCACAAACCCATCGCGCTCTGGCATGTCGCCGAGGGTTATCAGGCGTCTAGAACCGTCTAAGTTACCAAACTTGAAAGAGCTGCATTATGTGTCCTGCAATCCTGAAACGCTCTGCCGAGATATCAAACTATTACTTACGCACGGACTCATTCTTACTAGTATTCAGCCATTTGATATGTTTCCCCAAACTGATCACGTAGAAGTGGTGGCGAAATTTTCTCGTCCTCGACCGGCGTGATCCCAGTGTCAGTCATCCTACTGTGGGTGATTTCATCGTTTGTCCTAAGCTATTGTTTACTTACCTGGTGTCCCTGATTTTGGGCCAGAATCGCCGTTAGGATTCATCATCCAGTCCCAGTATTGTCCACCACCCATCATTCCTTTACCACGCCCTCGCATGTTTCCCTGACCCATCATTGGGCATGTGCCGTTAAAACTGCTAGCACAGCTATCGGCCATCTCCTTACGACACTGATCGATGGGCTTTTCAGACTCTAAACAAGCCGCCATTTTCGAATGCATCTCAGCGATAGTCTTATGCCGCTCACTCATCGTCTGCCTTTCAGCTGACGTTGGCTGGTTTGACTGGGCAAAAATAGATGACGCACTTAAGGGCAGAAGCGAAGCAAATGCCACATGAACCAATACTTTTTTCATACTTACTGACATAATCAAAACTCCTGCGGGAGATGAAGCTATTTATCGGACACAGCCACCATCAAGCAATAGACGTGCCGGAATAGTTGACAGCCGCGCTGGAAGTATTCTTATTTTTACTTATTTCTGCTGCGCACCAGGAAGATTAGAGACACTCAACTCCGCCTCATACTGTTAACAATTTTTATGAAAAAAAGCATATTAACAATAAAACCCAGACATTAGTGAGAACCAATAGGAAGTCTATCCGCCCCTACTTTTAACGGATTAATTCTTTCGCGCTATAGTCATCACGAGAGCAAGTAAACCTACGCCGATACCGATGATGACAAACACCGATGCAATGACAAAGCGGCGTTTATCTAAGCTATGGAGAGCCGTCCATTTTTTGCGATGACGCAGTAAAAGAAATGCCGCATAAAGCTGAGACACAACAGGAAGAATAAAGATGCCAAGGATCGCGGAAAAATAGGCGCGGCGGATATCTGGATCTTCTTTATAAAGAGGCTGGCCGCGTTCGTTGATTTGAAACTCGGCTTCATTTTCAGCAATCTGGTCTGTGAAGTCGGTATTGACATCGAGAAGTAAAGCTTTTGCTTCTTCTAACTTGTGTGCAGGTACCAATACCCTGATCCGCCCCATAAACGCAAAGTCAGGTCGCATGCCGCCCATGTCGTCTGCCATTATTTTCGCAGGGATGCGGTGACCATTTAAGACTGAACAAATGACTTCAGCACTACCGCGATCGAAGTATTCGCCAACTTGCACATAATCTATCATGGTCTCGCTACCCTTTAATTTAAAGGAAATCTGGCGCTAAAATCTACAAATTTAGGCCTCTTTGTCATCGTTTCGTACCAGCGAGATAGTAGCGGCCATGGGGTTAAATACAAACCTGCCGGCTTACACTGCATCATAAATCCCATAAGATTGATGTCAGCAATGGTCAGTGTCGCTCCAGCAAGTACACTGCGGCCTGCAAGCTGAGCTTCAAGAGCGGGCAAATATTTTGCGAGCGCGGCGTCACTTTGCTCCACCGCATGACGATCAAAATTTTTCCCTAGCAACGGCACCCAATGCCTTTGCCAAGCGAGCGTTAAGATATGCCGGCCAACATGCTGGTTAACATATTCGGTCCAGAGATCAACTTCAGCCCGCTCATAAAGTCCGGCTGGATAAAAACTATGTTTTAGAAAGCGGTCACATAGATAGCGCATGCAGACTGTCGAGTCCGAAAGCACACCGAAATCGGTTACAAGCGCTGGGATTTGCCCGGTGGGACTAAGGTCTGAAAAACCAAGGGACGCGAATTCTAACTTAGGAAACTCCACCCTTTTCAGGTCTAAACTGATGTTGGTTTCGTCTAGAAAATAGAGCAGCTTCCGGCAGTACGGAGATAACTCATTGTAATACAGGTACATAAAAACTCGTTCGCTCCCAAAAACACTGCTAGCTTTACTTGGTTATGGTTAGATATAGTGCGCCTTTACAAACCTAACGCCCGATTCTAACGTATGGAGGCCGAACCCTCCACAGAGCTTTTCTTTCTTGGCACCCAACACGCCTTTAGAAAGCACACTATGACGACAGTGCAAAAAAAATTAATGGAACAAATGGGTTTTCACCCAGTCATCGCCCGATGGTTTTCAGAAAAATTTCCTAGTCCAACTATACCGCAAGAACGCGGATGGCCCGCGATTGCTACCGGTCAAGACACGTTGATCGCCGCGCCGACCGGGTCTGGTAAAACACTGACATCGTTTCTTGTTTGTATCGACAAGCTTCTGCGCGACTCGCTCATCGACGAGCAAAACGACCACGTGCGCGTGCTCTATATTTCCCCATTGAAAGCTTTAAGCAACGACATTAGACGCAACCTGGAAACCCCACTGGCGGATATTGACGAAATTGCGCTCCAGATGTAAGGTAAAAGATCCGGCATTCGCAGTGTCATCAGAACCGGCGACACCACCACCTACCAACGCCAACTTATCGTAAAAAAACCACCGCACATTCTTATTACAACGCCAGAATCCTTGTACCTGCTCTTAACCGGCGAGAAAAGTCGGCAGATTCTAACAAAAGTACACACGGTCATTGTGGACGAAATTCACGCTTTAGCACGCGATAAAAGAGGATCACACTTATCACTCTCACTCGAACGTTTAGATCACCTTTGCGCTAACAAGCCGCAAAGAATTGGACTGTCCGCGACGCAAAAACCAATCTCTGATGTGGCAGCATTCTTATCTGGCGTCGATGCCAACGGCAACGTCCGTCCCTGTCACATTATAGATGCTGGTCATCAGCGACAGATCGATCTTAACATTGAAGTGCCTCCGTCTGAACTATCCGCCGTCTGTTCGAACGAACAGTGGGACGAAATCTATCAGCAGATTAAAAAACTCATCGAAGAACACCGCAGTACCTTGATTTTTGTAAACACAAGAAAGATGGCAGAGCGCGTCGCTTTTCACCTTTCTCAGCAGCTCGGCGTCGACGCCGTCACAAGTCATCACGGCAGTCTTTCACGCGAAAAGCGCCTGGATGCTGAAGAACGTCTAAAATCTGGCTCACTCCGGGCCATTGTCGCCACTGCATCACTCGAGCTCGGTATCGATATTGGTTACATTGATCTGGTTTGTCAGATCGGGTCCCCTAAGAGCATCGCTACGTTTCTCCAGCGCATCGGCCGGTCTGGTCACACCAGAGAAGCAACACCTAAAGGTCGCATCTTCGCCTTAACGCGCGACGAGCTTCTGGAAGCAATGGCATTGGTTTTGTCAGTGCGCAGAGGTGAACTCGATAAACTTGAAATCCCAGTTTGCCCTCTCGATATTCTTGCCCAGCAGATTGTTGCGGAGACTGCTTGCCGCGGTGAGGTCGAGACGAAGGAGCAAGAACTGTTCCATATGGCAAAAAAATCATGGCCCTTTCGAGACCTGGTGCGCACTAAATTTGATGCTACCGTCGCTATGCTTTCTGATGGCTATGCAGAAGATCGGAGAAAATCCGCTTGGCTGCACAGAGATCAGATAAACAACACCCTGAAAGCGCGCAAGGGCGCACGGCTTGCTGCTATTACCTCTGGTGGCGCCATTCCAGAGACCGGCGACTACCGAGTGATAACAGAAGGTGACGGCTCGTTTGTCGGGACAATCAATGAGGACTTTGCCATTGAAAGCAGTCGGGGTGACATCTTTCTGCTCGGCAACACCTCATGGCAAATTCGCGAAGTCAATCGCTCCGATGTGATCGTGCGCGATATGAACGGCGCACCTCCGACAATTCCCTTTTGGTTGGGAGAAGCCCCTGGTCGCACGGTCGAGTTGTCCCATTCGATCGCAACACTAAGAGAAGAGGTCGCTGACCGCATCAAGCCGATAAAGCATGCGGACGATCCACTCTATAATCTAGAAAACATCAAACTCATCGCCGAGGTTAATCCTACCTGCTACCAAACTGCAGTCGCTTGGTTAACGGAGCATGTGACCAGCAACAGCTGGGCAGTTTGGCAAGCCGTGCACTATATCGGTGTGCAAAAAGCAGCCTTGGGTATCATGCCGTCGCAGAAAAATATCGTGTTTGAGCGCTTTTTTGACGATACCGGTGGCATGCAGCTCGTTATTCATTCGCCTTTTGGCATGCGGATCAACCGCGGCTTCGGCCTCGCCCTCCGCAAACGATTCTGCCGCAGTTTCGACTTCGAACTTCAAGCCAGTGCAGACGACAACGGCGTTGTGCTGTCCCTTGGCCCTCAACACAGCTTTCCGATCGAAAGCTTATTTAAGATGTTAAATCCTGAAAACATCGAAGCTTTGCTTGAACAAGCCATACTCGCTGTACCACTATTCCAGATCCGTTGGCGCTGGAATGCTAACCGCTCGCTGGCCGTGTTGCGCAATAAAGCGGGGCAAAAAGTTCCACCAGCTCTCCAACGCTGGCGCTCTGATGATTTGATGACAGCAAT
>CAMAXT010000115.1 GCA_945862295.1 Pseudobacteriovorax antillogorgiicola | reverse complement strand
TTTACTTTTAAGCTTCTGCAAGAAATCTGATACCTTTACCAAAGTAAAATTAAAAAAATAGATTCGTTAAAGGCAGTTGCGGTTATTGCTTTTAATTAATAGGTGCGGAACTCTTCGTAGAGATCCAAAACTCTGAAAAGGAAGTTTGTGCTTATGAAAACCTTGGTTCTTATTGCTGCTATTTTTGTTTTTGTCGGCTGTGAATGCAGTAAAACTGACCCGAAAACCGGTTCTGGAACCCAAACATTAAATTCAACATCGACTGCTGATCCGTCGGCAGCAGCATCAGCGGACTCGATTGGCGCATTTACTGTTACGGTACCTAAGAGTGGCGTTGTCGGACCAAATGTTCGCGCCGAGTGGACCACCGAAGGTCACGCGGAAGGAACGATTTATGATTACCTGATCGGTAAAAACGCCGATTGCAGTGAAATCGCCTACCAGGGCAGTGATCTCCCCGTAAACAAGATCGCTTTGAGTCTTGGTAAAGGTACCTACTATCTTTGTGTGACTGCAAAAAAAGACGGTGCGTCTAGGAAAGCAGAAAACACCCCTTACAAATTTGATGTGGAACTAGAAAGCTGATTGATAGAGGCAAGTGTGTCGACAAGACCGACAACAAAAAATTCGGGAAAACTTGCGAAAGGAATTTCCTTTGTAATACCTGCTTTCAACGAAGTGGAAAGCATTGGTCATCTTATCAAAGAAATTCAGTCAGTTTGTCTGATTAACGAATATCTCTATGAAATTATTATCGTGTGCGACGGCAGCGCTGATAGCACCTGGTCCGAGATAAATCGGTACTCTCGCCATGATATCCGCATTAAAGGTATCAAGATGGCGCGCCAGTTCGGAAAAGCCTGCGCCCTAAACGCCGGCTTCCATACAGTCCATGCAACCAAAAAAGTACCGATTAGAGTAATAGGTTTTGGCGATATGCCTTTTGCGCGCAATGACCGCATCATTTGGGCAGGATTTAGGTGCCGGATATGAGGTTTTTTCTCTAAGAAGAATGATCCGGCTCCGATCTTAATCTGCGCTGGATGCCTGGAAGCCTTGTTACTTAATCCGAAAAAACCTTTTCCCCAAGAAATCCGCCAGACTTTTTTGCAGACATCTTCTGCTTTGCGAGCTGGATGAGCCACAACTGCATCGTCACAGTATGCGAGAACAAAACCTGCATGCACTGCATTGCGTGTGAAAAGAAAATCTCCATTCCAAACAGTATCAACAGAGAATCCACCGAGGTGAGCAATGACTTCTCGACGCGCAAACAAGTTAGCGGTGAATGCCACGCCTCTTTCAACGACGCTCGATGAGTGCTGAAGAAATGAAACTGAGTCGTAAAACTAAGCACTACTTGGCCGTGCGCTATAAGTAAACGTGATTTGACCAGCGACCAAATCTGCATTGCTTGCATTGAAGTGTTCAATCGCCCGTTGAATCCAGGTAGCTTCGGGACAACAGTCTCCGTCCGTAAACGCGATTATTTGGCCGACCGCAACCTCTAGCCCCCTATTGCGAGCTGCATCTGCATTTTGAAGCCGCAACTCTTGAACTACTTTGATTTGTTCGCAAGCAAGATCTTTTGCCAAAGCAAAAGTTCCATCAGTCGAGTTGTTATCGACTAAAATTATTTCGATAGATTTATATGTCTGCGCCAGGAGCGCAGTGCAAAGCACATGTAGCCGAGCCTCCTCATTATAGAGAGGTACGACAATTGAGACTAACGGTAGGCTGTTTTTAATTGCCATTCGGTCTGTTTTTCCTAGATGGAGGTAATCTAAAATAACTTCATTTTAGGGTGGATGCAAAGGGCGTAAACTCAATGCAATTCAGATTTTTTTGCAGCGTTTGCTCATAGGCCACTTAACGATATGGTTCTCAAGATCGTCCTCATCGATCGTCACTTCGCTTACGGCGCGGTCTTTCGCAGAGATACCTGCTTCGTGGACACTGCTTTTCCGGCCTGAAATTAGAGGATGCCAATCGTAGAGGTCCTTGCCTTCATAAACTAGGCGGTAGCCACATGTGGGAGGAAGGCAGTTCATCTTGGGCATGACAGCTGGTGTGAGAACAACGCAATCTTTTACGTACTTTGTCCGTTCAGGATAGTTTGAACAGCGGCAGGAGCTGGTGTTGAATAATCGACAGGCAACGTCAGTGTAGAAAATTTCTTTAGTATCTTCATCTTCAAATTTATTGAGGCAGCAACGCCCGCAACCGTCGCAAAGAGATTCCCATTCTGTCTTGGACATCTCTTTCATTGTTTTTGTTTTCCAAAAAGGCAGTTTTTTCCCCACAGCCTTTTTGGTCTCGCTCGACTTTGCTGCCATATTACTTTTTCTTTTGATTAGAGCTTGCTAGGTGCTGACTGACGAAGTCGGTTGCCCATTTGTCTTCGAAATCTTTGCGACCGTAAATAACACCAACACGGAAATCTTTCAAATATTGGTTGGCCATGCGGTTGATGTCAGCCGCAGTGACTTTCTCCAATTGTTTCGGCAATTCGTACAACTCGTCGGTAGTCCCGTGGTAGTCGAGGGACGAAGAAATGGCACTACTGAGAGAATCATGGGTCTCTTGTGTTAGGAAGTAGTTGGTTGCAAAAACGTTCTTGTATTCCCGAATTTCTTCATCGGAATACATTTTCTTTTTGAGAGCTTCGATCACGACATGCATCGCTTCAAGTGTCTCTTTTGGTTTTGATGTTGAAGCGACGATGAGACCAAGCCCAGCATTGTATTGCAGGATCGCGCTACCAACCGAATAGGATAGTGAACGGCGCGTACGGATTTCTTCGCCGAGTTCTTCGCTTAGGATCTCAAAAAGAAGCTTAGAGCCAATGCGGTCTTTTTCTTTCGCTCCAGGAGCATTGAACTTCATGCGAATATAGGCAGTCGGCAATTCGCGGTCGTGAAAGTTGTAGGTTTTTTTATCATCGATCTTTGGTGCACTGACAGCGACTGGAGCTAGTTTAACGGTTTTGATATCGCCTAGAGCTGCATTGAGGTCTTTAACAACTTTGTCTGCCGGCATTGAGGTGACAACAACGATGCGCATTGCGTTTGCGCCAGTGATTGCGCTTTGTAATTTGTTGAGATCTTCTTTTTTCAGACCTTCTAATTCTTTCAGTGCTTCATCATGGTTCAGCCTGTAAGGGTGCCCTACTGGATAATAGATTTCGTTGATGATTTCGTTGCTGTAAGTGCCTGGGTCTGTCGGAGTATTCTTTAGTTTTGCAGTGAGACGGTCTCTAGTGAGTTTGACGTCTTCATCGGTAAAAGCAGGTTCTTTGATGACGCTAGCTAGAACCGCAACACCTTTGTCCCAGTAATCGTCGATAGCGTCGAGTGAGCAAGTCGAAAATTCGATGCCCCCAGTACAGCCAACACCTAAGCCGTATTTCTCTTTAAGGCTAAACATCTCCGCTTTCGGGTAGGTTTTCGTCGCTAGAGACTTCGCGCTCCAGTACCACTCGTTGAGGACTTTGCGACCAACAGGAAGATCTTTTAGGCCAAACGAGTACGAGACTACAACGGATAGAATATCGGAGTCGGGAATCGTGCGAACGTAGACCGGGGTGCCGTTCTTTAGTTTATGAACACTCGTAAGTTTCTTTTGGGTCGCGATCGACTCTTCAGAGACTAGGCTGGTACTTGCCAAACTGAGCCCGGAAAAGGAAAGCAAGCCAGTGATTGCGAGCAGTAAAGTCTTGTTACACATATAATAATCCTCTCGGAAAATAGATTTATGAATCTTAGAAACTTAACCTTTGGTTGCTGGAGCCTGGTTGCTAGCTTTTGGAGCAACTTTGTAGTCGCCAAGATACTTAGCAACCAAAGCTTGCGAACTGTCTTTCAAGCTAGCTGCCTTCGCGTCCTGGGGAGAAAGGAGGATGCCAGCAATGCTTGATTTCCCGATCAGCCATTTTTTAACGAACTCTCTAACTTCAGGTAGACCAGTTTTCTGTAGGCTATTCAGGTAGCCGTTATAGTAGTCAAGACCGGTAACGCCCCACCAAAACGCTAGGCTCTTGATATAGGAAGATGGAGCGTTAAGTTCCCTTTTGTGATTGATAAGAAGGTTACGGCGGACATCTTCGAGTTGATCAGCTGTGAAATAGTCTTCTTTAGTCCACTCGTTCATTTCTTCTAGCAGCATCTTCTGAACTTTAGTTGCGTCTTCAGCCTTAGTAACAGCCGTGACCTCCAGCTCGCCTGCTTGCGACTGAGTGTAGTAAGAAAATCCGGCCCCGAAGGTTAAACCAGAATCGACATACTTCTTGTAGAACTTGCCGTTGGTGTGTTCGAGGAGATTGACGAGCACATCCGCTGCGAATGAGTCTGCAACATCAGACTTCGCTTTTGGTCCTTGAAATGTGAACTGAATAGAAGCGTTTTGAACGTTAGCGCGGGTCATAACAAAATTGACGTTTTCTGGGAATTTTTGAAACCCAGGACGAACGACTGGTTTCCAGTCTTTTGGATCTGCCCAGTCTTTAAAGTGCTTAGCGACCATCTTTTCTAGTTCTGCTGGTATAAAATCACCGGAGACCAACAAAGCTGAGTTAGATGGGACCATGACTTCGTCTTTAATTTTGTAGAGCTGCTCTCGCGAAGCGTTTTCAATGACTCTGCGAATACCGAGGGGGTCGCGCAAGTAATCTTCTTGGCCGTAGATTAGTTTCCTTTCAAGATTTCGGTAGTCAAAACTGGGTTGCGCTTCAGAACGTTCGTACTCGTTAAGTACGACGCGCCTTTCTTTTTCTAGTTCGACCTGCTCAAGAAGAGGTGTGCTGATGGCGTCAGCCATAAACTGCAAGCCTTCATCTAAAAATGCGCTTGGGAGCGTGAAGTAATAACGAACTAACTCAGCTGAGGTGTCGCCGTTATAGACGATGCCGAGCTGTCTGATTCTCTTATTGAATGCTTCTTGGTTAGGGATGCGTTTATTGCCTTTAAAGAACATGTGTTCCCAAAGATGCGTAAGACCACGCGTTTCCGGTGTCTCGGTCATACCGCCCGCTCTAACGGCTAGTACGATGGTTACGAGTGGAACCTTATGAGATTCCATAGCGATGAGTTCAAGTCCAGAATCCAGTTTCTTCGCAAAAAAAGGCTGTTCTGCGAATGCCGAACTTGCTGTCAGCGAAATTAATGCGGAAAGTCCGAGGGCCAGAAATTTCATAAACGCTCCGTCGTTCAAGTTAGTGATTCAGCTACAATCTCTGCAATATCTTTAACGGCAACTGTGTCGCCTTTGCCATGCGCCTTAACCCCGTCGTTCATCATGGTCATGCAGAACGGGCATGCGGTTGCGACCGTGGTCGCTCCCGTCTCGATCGCTTCCTTAGCGCGGTTCTCATTAATGCGAGTACCAATTGTCTCCTCAAGCCACATGCGCCCACCACCGGCGCCGCAACAGAAGCCTTTTTCTTTTGAGCGTTCCATCTCTTTCAGCTTCATGTTTGGAATGGCTGTTAGCGATGAACGAGGGCTCTCATAAATCTTATTGTGCCGTCCGAGATAGCATGAGTCGTGATAGGTAACATTGGTTGCGGCTTCAGGAATCGCGTTAGGCTTGATTTTCCCTGTGGCAACGAGGTCGCTGATAAGTTCTGAATGGTGAATAACTTCTGTTTGCACACCAAAGTCAGGGTACTCATTCTTAATAGTATTGAAACAGTGCGGACACCCTGTAACAACCTTTTTGACTTTGTAGCGCTTGAATGTCTCGACGTTCGCTTCGATCTGCATATTTGCTAAATACTCGTTACCTAATCGGCGGGCAGTATCGCCGTTACATTGTTCTTCAGTGCCAAGTATTGAGAAAGAGATGTCCGCTGCCTGCATGACTTTCGCAATTGATTTGGTAACTTTTTTGTAACGTTCATCATACGATCCTGAACAGCCTACCCAAAAGAGATATTCTACATCGCTCTTCTCGGCCATTGTCGTAATATTAAGACCTTTTGCCCAGTCTCCGCGCGTGGAAGGGTCCATGGGCCAGGGAGAACTGTTGGTCTCTAGACTTTTGAATGTGTTGTTTAGCTCTTCAGGAAAAGAACCCTCGGTAAGTGTTAAGTAGCGTCGCATATCAACGATAGTAGGGATGTGTTCGATGTAAAGCGGGCAAGCCTCCATACACGCACCGCAGGTCGTACAAGACCAAAGTTCCTCTGGTGAGACTATGCCACCGGTCAAAGGTCGACGTTCAGCTTCTGGCTTATTGAGTTCTGCTAGCCCGGTTTTTAAATGCTTCATGATCAAGCGGGGATCGAGCGGCTTACCGGTAGTTGTTGCTGGACACTGCTCGGTACAACGGCCACATTCGACGCAGGTCATGCCGTCCAGAAGCTGCTTCCAGCTAAGTTCTTCAGTCTTTTTAACACCGAAAGATTCCGCATTTTCATCAAACACCATTGGGCGCAGGCGACCGCGACTTTTCAAGCTTCTGAAAAACATATTTGGCCAAACCCAGATAAAGTGCTGGTGCTTTGAGAAAGGAATAAAAACGGTGAAGCCGAAAAGCACTAGACAGTGCATCCACCAGACTATGTTGCTGAATGTCATCCAGTTATCAGCCGAGCTTATCCCTGCAACGCCAGCAAGCTTGCGACTAAAAAACAACGGTCCCGTGGGCAGGTTGCCAGCGAAAGATTTCGCTCCCATATACACAAGAGATGTGGTTACCAAGAGAAAGATTAAACCTAGTACGATATAGGCGTCATTCTTTGCGTGTTGATCAAGTCCTTGCAAGCGTTTCGGTTTAACAACGAGTCGACGCCAGAATGCCCAGACGATCGCGACAGCAACCATGGCGTTACCAATATCTTGCGACGCAAGGTAAGTTCCGTAGATGAAACCATCACCGAAAATTGTGTGGAATGTGAATGATTTGAAAATGCCGTGGATAAGAGTTTCAAGTGTTCCGATTGTGACTGTGATGAACCCGAAGAAAATCATGTAGTGCATGATCGCCGGTCCGACGTCTTTTAACATCTTGGGCTGAAGGAAGCCGCCGATCATCATGCCGCGGATGCGTTCTGGAATGTTGTCAATTCTGACATCATCGCGACCAACACCGAGACGAATAACTTTCCATATTTTTGCAAGATTGATTGCTAGTAAGCTAAATGACGCTAGCGCAATAACCGTAAACAGCAGGGATGAAACCATTGGTACCTGATCTCCAAAGATAGCGATAAACCGCAGTGATTTTTGCGAATCATTGGAGGCTAGTATAGCGCTGTTCTAAGGCCTTGTCGACGACAATAGCCATAAATATGACTGGTATTTTAGATGGTTACAATTAAAAAGGCCCAGCCTGAGTGGGCTGGGACATGGATCTGAGAATAAGTCTCAATTAGGCATGCATTTTAGTTACATGAATTTTTAGATTTTTCGTATTCGACACGGTTAACCGTTACCGACGACATCACATTCACGCCGACTGCTGCAGTGTTTGAAGCCTTGGACAAGACATTCACTGCGACGCGGGTGTCAGCAATTTTAGCTTTGCACTGGAGGTCGACGGTTACTTTAGAAAGAACATTTACATCGACCATGAAGCAGTACCAGCCATTTGGATTCATAAGTAAGTAGTTGGTTGATCCTAGAACGCTAACTGAAGCGCTTACTAAAATAAGCTTTGGAGTAGTAGTCACTTCGCGGTCTTCTACGGCGTAGCCGCCGTTTCCTAGGATGCTTACAGCAGCAGAAATTTTTCGGTAGTCTGTATATGCTTTGTCACCAAACGGATTATTCGAACCCCATGCAGCCATGCATTTACCAATAGCTTCATGTTCTTTAGTCTGTTTTTTTGTTAGGTCCTTATCAGAATCTTTGTCTGAGTCTTTGTCCAAGTCCTTGGTGCTGTCGTTAGATTTGGATGCGCCTTCTTTGGAGCCTCCAGTCCGATTAGCAGAACTTCCACCGAAGGAAGACGATCCACATGCGGTTAGAATAAAAACCGAAAGACCAAGAGCGATGACTGACAAGGGGCGACCCATTTTTAACTCCTTAAAGAGATAGAGCTTTAGTATTTGCAAGCGCTATTCCAGCATTAGGTAGTCAGAAAAGGTCATATTTCAGGGGGGGTTAACTAAGGCAAGGTGAGTGGATTTATGTATAAGACTTTGACGCTGAATTGCAGGTTGCAGGTGTCAGTCATTCTAGAGTCCGGAGACATCACACACAGTGCGAGGGCTCAAAGCCTGAAAAAGATTGGTAATGTCGGTCTTGGCTGTCAGAGGATTGGGTTAGTAGCAGGTTACCACCTAGTTAGATTTTGCTGAAAAAGGCTAAAGCCTTTTCCAGCAAAATCGTGTCCTGAGCGGAAAGCGAAGGATCTTTCGCGAATTACATCCGAACTCCATCAAACGTAACTCTACTATTTTTTCAATCATCCAACTCTTTCCATTTTTCCTTGTTGATGTCTGATAAGTTGTCTCAAGTTTAACGCTAAGACAGACCCGTACCCCGCAGCTA
>CAMAXT010000114.1 GCA_945862295.1 Pseudobacteriovorax antillogorgiicola | reverse complement strand
GAGGTTTTCGATGAGATCAGACACTTCTGATGGGGGATTAACGAACTTAAAACCTAAGATGTAACTATCTCCAGATTTTTGCTTGCGTATGAGTGTGGCCTTCGTTGCTTGTGCGCGCACCTCTGGTTGCTCATTTTCAATCTGCAAACCGAAGGTTTCGCCCTCTCGAATCAACGGTAAAAGATCGAGTTGACCTAGCTGCTTTTTCATCTGCTTAGGATCTTCAAGGCGCAAACAGATGCCTGTTTTGGACACGTTGATAGCGCGGGCGCAGGTCCGTAGTTTCCACGGCGCTGCGTCGACGATCAAATTAACCCGGCCAATGACCGGCCAACGTTGTTCTCGAGAAATCTGCAACATCATCTCAATTTTTATTAGTGTTATCGGGTAGTAAACGTCACTGAGAAACCTCTGCGAATCTAGGATGCAAAGGCGCGGAAGGCAAGGGTTAGTTTGAAGTTGCGGACTAAAAGGTCTGATAAAAGCGACCGCTAAACCGGCCGCGGATGTTCATTTAACTGGACGAAATCTTTAAAGTTTTCACTTTAAGGTTGGTTGCCAGACCTCAAGATTGGTGCGGCAGAAAGACCCGGCTCCTCGGCATGGCTTGCATGATGTGCGGCGTCCTGAATGACGATGCGATTATTTGTCCGGTCTGAATCCTTTAGAATCTCTGAAATCTTTTCACCGACATCGCGGCGATAAAGAAATTCGAAATGACCGATGTGGTGCATGGGAACCGATTTAATGCGCTGGCTGAATTGATTTGACTGTAAAATGCCGTGTCCCCCACGAGCGACGCGGTCTTTGTTCGAGTAGAGGCAGTGGATGGTCAGATTTTCTGGTATGTCGAGGTTTTTTAGTGATCGGATAAAGTTTGATCCCGGCCGCATCTGTCCCATATCCCGCCAGATAAACCCTAATGGTGTGACTAGTGCGAGGTAGGTGAGCCTAGTGCCTCGGTACGGCGTTCCTAGCGTGATGATGGTGTCGCAAAACTTATGCCCGCCGAGCTTTAACGCCCACCAAAGTGCTACCATGCCGCCTTTTGAATGGGCGACAATGTGAACTTTTCTAAATCCATGGCGATCAAATTGGCGTTTGAGTTTGTAATCAATAAAACCAGCAGTCTCTAAAATATCCCTGGTGAAAAAGGTACCCAATAGTCCACCGAGGTTAAAACTAAGGACCTGATGCCCCCTAGCAGTCAGCATGCGCTCTAAAACAGTGACGCTGCGTCTTGAGGAAAAAAATCCATAAAGGAGAAGCACCGGTGCTTGCTCTGGATCAAAGTGCGCTCGTTTTACGATCTCGTTGTTTGACTGCACTTCGTAGGTGATCTCTCGGTACATGGCTTTTAAAAGCTGCCACATACCCGTGCCTTTTTTCCGACTCATAAATTCAAACACCATGAGCGGAATGATAATCAGAATACCGAATGTCATGATGGTCGTTAGAGTTGACTCGAGGCTTGATTCTGATGAATCAAGTAACTTGCTGTATAAGTAAGCTTCCGGTAGCACGCCAAGAAACGTCGCGATAGCGACACTACGAAAGCGAAAGTCCATGGCACCGCAGACAAATGAGACAAGATCGAATGGGACGATTGGTATGAGGCGTGCTGCAAAAACAAGTTTGTAATCCTGTGAGCGAATAAATTTAAACGTCGCCGGCAGGTTTGCTCGCAGCCAAGGCTTTGCAAGTTTTTGTCCGAGAAATTTTGTTAGGCCAAAAACCACCATGCACGAAAGCACTGCGCCAAGCGCGGTTAAGATGGTGCCGCCAATGGGTCCGAAGGCGTTACCACCGATAATACCGACGAAGAGAAACGGTGTGAACACCAAAGGCCTGATCGCTGATAGGGCGAGGAAGGTAAGTGGCTTTGTCAGTGTTCCATCAGCAAGGCAAGACTCCAGGGTACCGTCGCAAACGTTTGTCCAAAATAACGACGCAATAAAAAGCGCGATCACGAACAAAGAAATTTCGATCACGAGGACTGCTTTTACTTGCCGTGCGTAACTGTAAACGTTCACGAGAGGGTGACACCGTAGTGATGCGCCGCAGAGCGTCTAACTTGTTCATGGAAAACACATGAGCAAGTCAGGCATGTCGATTGGCGGAGCTGGATTTATGGATTTTTTAGCACAAGATCTATATATCATTATACAATATTAAAGCTGGTCCTCGCCATTTTTGTTAAGATTTTGAGTAAGATGGAGACGAGTAGTTAATGCAAATGCAAAACCTGATCTTTGTCGCCGTTAAATCGCTGCGTTCTAACGCATTGAAATACACATGGGGTATTGCAGTTGGGTGCATACTTTCACCCCCAGTATTAGCTAAAACCCCGTCAGAAATCCTGTCGACCGCATCGAGTCTTTTAGAGCTCGCGCAAATTTCTTATGTATATGGCGGCAGTCAACTCGGTGATAGCGATGTTTGCAACCAATGCAACCGCTGTTTGGAAGAGAAATCGCCTGAGCCCAAAAAAAGACTTTCAGCCTGTTCTGTTTGCGCAGACTGCAGCCTTGATTGCAGTCACTTCATCGAACTCGTTTACCGCCTCTCTGGTGCACCTTATCCCTATATCGATACAAAGTTGATGATCAACCTTAGTGCGGACCGATTGCGACGCAATTACAAGCTTGAAGACCTTGGCACAGAAGTCGCAATGACGCAACCGGGCGATTTGTTCGTTTACAATGGTCATGTTGTCATGCTTGAGCGTTTGCATGGATTAACGAAAGGCGTTTATAGGGGAGATATTATCCATGCAACCGGTGGCAAAGACATCAGGTTGCCAGGGCAAGGAATTCAAAGAGAGCGCTTTGTCGAACTAAAGCAGTACCGAGGTCAGCTGCGACGCGTTCTCCGGCACGCCGCGCTTTTTTCGACTAAGCAACCGAGCTTGACCAAAGATACAGAACGTCCTGAAAAACCTCGGCTGCGTCCTATTCGCTGATCGGCCCGGTTTTTTGAATTCAATTCTTAGCTTAACCTTCTAATAATTTTAATAAATATTCGACCTGTCGGCACGATGTCCGGCCCATTCGTACCACCAAACCCAAGCAAACATGCTGAATTTACTGGCAGTTCGTCGCTCGCTCTATGATTGAAATTCCAAGACTTAAGGGTTAATGTCGGTCTCTGTTTTTTGAAGGTTCGGTAAATATGAGGAGGCTTTGACCTCCAATCCGAATCGCATTGCTAATAAAAATTAAACGCGCCGAGGACCTATGTACTCAACAACGGATTTTAAAAAAGGACTGAAGATTGATTACAAGGATGCCCCCTGGGTTATTGTCGATTTTCAACATGTAAATCCAGGTAAGGGTTCGGCGTTTGTTAGAACAAAACTAAAGAATCTTGAAACAGCGCGCACCGTCGAAGTTACATTCAAATCCGGTGACAAAGTCGGCGTTCCAGACGTTGCAACGAAAGAAATGCAATATCTCTTCAACGATGGTTCTAGTTATACATTTATGGACATGGAGACTTTTGATCAAGTAACTCTGTCTGCTGACGAAATCGACGATGCAAAGTATTTCATCGTGGAAAACAGCGTTGTTTCTGTGACCAACTACAAGGGACGTCCGGTGACAGTTGAGGTGCCAAATTTCGTTGAACTGAAAGTCATTGAAACTCAGCCAAACATCAAAGGTGATACCTCCGGCGGCGGCGGTAAGCCAGCGAAAATGGAAACTGGCCTGACAGTGACAGTTCCCTTTCATATTGCTGAAGGGGACTGCCTTAAAGTTGATACTCGTACTTCAAGCTATGTTGAAAAGGTGAAGTAATATGGATTTGGAAAAAATTGAAAAGGTCATCGAGCTTTTACGTAAGCACGGAGTCAACCAAATTGAGGTTGAGGACGGTGATTTTAAAGTTTCAGTAACGGCATCACCATCAGGTGGCGGCAATCCATTCTTCGGCCAACCGATGATGCCGCAAATGATGGGCTATCAGTCAGGCCATATGTCTGCTCCAATTCAATCTACGGCGCCTGCTCCTAGCGCTGACGGTCCAGCAGAAAAAGTCCTTGGCGCTAAACAGAAATTACTGCGTTCGCCGTTTGTCGGAACGTTCTATAGGTCTCCTTCGCCAGAAAACGATGCATTTGTGGACGTCGGATCGCGCGTGAAAAAAGGCGACACTCTTTGTATCGTTGAAGCGATGAAACTCATGAATGAGATCGAAGCGGAATTTGATGGTGTGATCAAAGAAATTTTGGTCGAAAATCAATCTCCTGTTGAATTCGATCAGCCCCTTTTCATCTTGGAATAATATTACCTATGAAAAAAGTTCTGATCGCTAACCGTGGTGAAATTGCGGTTCGAGTCATTCGGGCATGTCAAGAGCTTGGCATTAAAACAGTCGCCGTGCATTCAACTGCTGACCGTGATTCGTTGCATGCAAAGCTTGCTGACGAGAGTATCTGCATTGGACCTGGTCCAAGTATTAAAAGCTATCTACGCATCCCAGCGATCATGAGTGCCATTGAAGTTTCAGGCGCTGATGCTGTCCATCCGGGATACGGTTTTTTAAGTGAAAATGCGGATTTTGCCCGTATCTGTGAAGCCTACAAGGTGACATGGATCGGTCCAGGTCCTGAGCAAATTCACGCACTCGGTAATAAAGTCGAAGCAAGAGCATTGGCTGAAAAATGCAAAGTTCCTCTTCTTCCAGGTAGCCGCGGTGTTGTTCGTTCAGAAGGCGAAGCAGAAAAAATAGCTGCTGAAATCGGTTTTCCTCTCATCATCAAAGCTGCTGCTGGCGGCGGTGGTCGTGGGATGAAAGTCGTTAATAAAAAAGAAGAACTTGTACGCCAATTCCAACTAGCGCAAGCAGAAGCGGAAGCCGGTTTCGGAAATCCAGACGTCTTCATTGAGCGTTACTGTGCTCGACCCCGACACATTGAAATTCAAATTGTCGCTGATAAACATGGAAATTATGTCCACCTTGGTGAACGTGATTGCTCTATTCAGCGCCGCCATCAAAAACTTATTGAAGAAGCTCCAAGCCCTGCGGTTAACGAAGAATTACGCCAAAAAATGGGAGAAACAGCGCTTAGGCTGGCAAAAGCTGTCGGCTATTATTCACTCGGAACTGCAGAGTTTTTGATGGATGAAGACGGTCAGTTCTATTTCATGGAAGTGAACACGCGCGTTCAAGTTGAGCACACAGTAACGGAAGAAGTGACGGGCATCGATTTAGTAAAAGAACAGATTCGCATCGCGATGGGCGAAAAGCTTTCTTTCGATCAAAAGTCGATCAAGATGACTGGTCACGCGATTGAATGCCGTATCAACGCTGAAGATCCTTCGACTTTTGCCCCATGGCCAGGCAAGATCACCGCCTATCATGAACCAGGAGGCCCTGGCGTTCGGGTCGATGGTATGATCTACAGTGGTTACACTGTCCCTTCACTCTACGACTCCATGATCGCTAAGCTCATCACCAAAGGTCGCGACCGCGATGAAGCCCTTTGCCGCATGCGTCGCGCTTTAGATGAGATGAAGGTTGATGGCATCAGAACAAACATCCCGTTCCATGCAAAGGTGATGCACGATCCCCGCTTTGTTAAAGGCGATGTAAATACCAAATTCCTTGAAACGTTTACGTTATAGTATTTGGCGTTTAACGTTGTCATTACGCGAGGCTATGCCTGGTGATAAGCCGACAGTTAAATTTTGAGGGCTGCTTCAATGCACGAGATCTTGGTGGTCTCACTACCATTGACGGAGGGGTGACCCAGTTTGGCGCAATAGTTCGCTCCGATACCCTCGATTTCCTGAAGGCAAGTGGCTGGGCGGCTCTAGAAGCTTATGGCATCCGGACAATTATCGATCTACGGAATGATGGTCGATCAAAACGCCATTGCTCTAGTGCGTCGCACAATAATTTACGATCTCATCGAGCGGATGTTCGACCCGGAAGAGTTGATCGATCACTATACGACCGACTTGGATCTTAACTGGATTAGTCTGCCGCTGCCACAGGGTGTCGAAATTGTGGTCATGGCATCAGCTGACCAAGATTTGGATCCGGGTAATATTTTGCAATTAAATACTAAGTACGGTGCCGTCGTTGCTGATTGGGAATCGGGTTCGATTGCGCGAGTGGCGTCAAAAAATAAAGTCGCTTGCCTGATTCTTCGAGGCGTTAGTGATCTCGTTTGTGTCGAAAAGGGCGATGCTTACGACGGCAATCATGCTCTCTTTAAGGAAAACGCCTCAAGGGTGATGAGTCTTCTTGTGGAAAGTTTGCCGTTTTGGTTGGCGCAATTTTATGACTCTCATTGCGACGGCTGATTAATGAATGTGGAGGAAATGGTTTTTCGAAATTCGAAATTAGGACCTGAATCTCGCATATCGAATACCGACAAACCAAGTCTGAACTGGCCCCTTTTAATGTTGGTAACGATTCCTTAGCAGGTTACCTACTGCAAAGTATTAACTAAAAAATTGCCCCTCATGTCACCCAGTGACTTGAGGGGTTTGAGTAATAATAGCACTTTTATTCGTATTTACTTGCTCTTAACGATTTCCAGCAACACTCAAAGGGGCCAGTTCAAACCAAGTCAGATTCTCCTACCAACGCATTCCCCCAACCATAGTCGCACTAAATATCCCGCGCATCAGGTTTAAATCGCCAATGACGGTATTCACAGTGTGATAGATATAGTTGAAACCAGAAAAATAATGGGATGAATTGTAGCCGACCGCTAAGCGTAGATCGAGATTTACGGAATACAATTGTTTTTGATGTTCACCGTCGGCCAACGAATATTTGCCATTAGTTCCGCCGGCGCCTAATTGACCTGCGGCGTGGAAAATATAGTCTTTGGCAACGCCGTTGACGCCGTAGCCACCCGATACATTCAAAGACCGCAATTTGACATCATTGAACTCAGCAAACGTTTCAAATTCTGATTTAACTGACTGAGGTACGATGCCGTTAGGATCGCGAATGTGCGAGGACAGGTACGAAAGAGAGATGATTGGCGAGTGGCCAGGGCGGACCTGTTTTTTCGAAAAATCAAATCCAGCTCTGGGAGCAAAAGTATCATTAAATACGTATGTGGATATTAGACCCAAATTATCGATGCGCAAATCTGGTCGAATTTTATCGCTAGTCGCAATGTCTTTTTGATTGCTTCCAGGCTTAGTATTTCTTAGGTAAAATCCGTGGTAACGCTGAAAAAACAAATCAAATGTGATCTTCGGCAGGGAATAAGTGGTGCGAAAATCTTCATACTCAGTCCGGCCTTTTTCGGAATCCGTTTTTTTATTGTAAGACGGTTGGAATTTCGCAGATGCTCCGACATTTCCGTAAGTAATCGCTGCGCCAAAGGTATGAATTATTTTATGGGAATAAATCAGTGAACGATCATTCGCATTATCCAAACCGGAACTGTCATCGGAATCTTGCGTTTTCGGGCTATAGATCAAGGACATTTGAGTCCCCGGGATATCGAAAAATGGCGCAATGGTAAGTCGCTCAGGAAGCTGGACCACATGAGGCCGGGTGTCTCCGGCCCTATCAAGATCTTTTTTTTCGTTTTTTTCAACTTGTTGCTCAGCCACATTTCCTGCAGCTGAGACTGCTGTTGAATAGATCAACGAAAGACTAAAAAACATGGGGATCAA
This sequence comes from Pseudobacteriovorax antillogorgiicola, assembly GCA_945862295.1. Taxonomy (GTDB): domain Bacteria; phylum Bdellovibrionota_B; class Oligoflexia; order Oligoflexales; family CAIYRB01; genus CAMAXT01. The sequence continues at coordinate 937 of CAMAXT010000114.1, read as the reverse complement.
AATGTCACACTGCATGTTGAGACTATCTCCCCGAGTTACATCATAGGTCTGCTCCCATCAATAATAGTCTCATTATGCAAGAACAGACTCTAGTGTGCTACCATCCACTGTATTATCAGGATCTTGCAGGCGGTAACTTACCACTTGCAATTGTGACGTACCCCTCATAGATTGCGCCTCCAAATCAATGTTTGTGAGGTTTTCATGCTCGGGATATGCCCCCTTCGAGTCGTCATGCTTGTTACCATTTTGGTGCAAGGCTGCACTGCAGACGCTCCGTCGACGTCTGATGTTAGCATCGTCGGTGGACGCAATGCCGAGTACCAATCATTCATGGTCGCAATCCGCGATGCCAAAGATAACGATCAGTTTTGCGGCGGCAGTTGGATTGATGAAGGTGTGATAATCACAGCTGCTCACTGTATTCATGGGCAAACACCGAAGCTCGCAGTGACTGTGGGATCGACAGACAAGAACGAGTTTTCTCGTGACACGACCTTTCGTGTTCGAAGCGTGGTAGTCCATCCGGACTTTAATCCAGAACGAGATATGAAAAACGACATCGCTCTTTTGTTTATCGAGCCGATCGACCACAGCAAGTTGCCGCGCGATGTTAGTGCTATCAAGATGAACTCTGACCGAGGTATTCCAAGTGTTGGCGACATTGTGTCACCGATTGGCTGGGGCAATGAATCCAGTTTCGGTGCCCTATTTCGTGAGAATCTTCAACAAGTAGATGTGCCAGTCGTTGCCAACGCAACTTGCCGTCTGGGCGGTAAATATTACAATCTGATTGAAGACGATTACGAACTTTGCGCCGGACATTTTGAACTTGGGGGATCAGATTCCTGCCAGGGAGACAGCGGTGGTCCGCTCATTAAGATGGTTGGCGGACAGCCGGTCCTAGTCGGAATTGTAAGTTGGGGCATGGACTGTG
>CAMAXT010000113.1 GCA_945862295.1 Pseudobacteriovorax antillogorgiicola | reverse complement strand
CAAAGGACCGGCACCCAGATTTCTGTCCTTAAGGTCGGATAATCCAGTCGACTCTTTAACCGCAGCCATTTAAAATCTATGACATCAATAAAAAAAGCCCTTGCCGACGCGAGGGTGATTGCCGTTGCAAAGGTTCTTGTGAGAATCTCGTACCTTCTTTCTGCAGTGATTGTGAGCTTGATTTTATGCAGTAATGCCTGGGGCAGGACTGTTGACTGGTCAACAGAACTCACTGCTGATTTGCTGCTAGCCACCGCCGCTTATGCGATCGAACGCAACAAGCCTGAATCCGCTACCTATAACGACGAAGAGTTCCCTACTCAATCCTATGATGACCATATGGCACGACAAATCCATGGTGAACCCACTGGCGACGACGCTACAGAAAAAGAACGGTTCTACCGCGAAGCATCCAATGTTTCTGTTTTTACTGCTGGTGCATTGCCGGTGGTTTTAGGCATCGGCAAAGGCCCAGAGAACTTCGCTGCCAAGGCAATGACAGTGACCCATTCGCTGCTCCTTAGCAATTTTATCGTGACAACAGCGAAATACAGCGTAGGGCGCGCACGACCAAAGGCACGTCAAAATGAAGCATTGGCACACGGAGATAACGCACTTTCTTTTCCATCAGGTCATGCCTCCGCCGCTTTTGCAGGCGCAACGCTTGTGTCACTTCTCTATCCAGATCAACCGTGGTGGACGAAAGCAAGTGGTTACACACTCGCTGCTTTTACTGCCTGGGCGCGCATTGCCGGTGATAAACATTTTTTTGTCGATGTTGTCGCGGGTGGGTTGATCGGTGTAGGCTCCGCCTTAGCAACTGTGACCCTGGTAGAACGGGAAGATAACTCCAACCTTAGTCTCGTCCTAGAGAGCGAAAGCGTAGGCTTTACTTACAGTTTCTAAATTTAATATTTTGAGCATTATATTGGCTCCTTATGTTAAACTATCTGCTGATTCCCAGTTATATTCGATCTTCAATCATCCCTTTCATGGACGAGCTATGAAGCTTATTTTCTCGATCATCATCAACTAGGTCGAAATGAATCCCTTTGGAAACTGCTGGCGAAACGAATGACACAATGAAAGTGGACTATGCGCTTTTTTGCAAAAATGCCGACTAAAAATATAGTTTTCGCAAGTACGCTAGGTCTCGTTATCTTAATGGTTGCGGGAACTCAGTATTGGCGCATAGGTTTTTCTAATTCTACTCCAGCACTGACAATGTCTGATAAACCATATGACCTCGTAGAAGTCGCCGTGGAAAATGGTTCTTTGATTGTCTTTGATGGCCAAACCTCGGCTCCCGAAGACACTCTTTTTCAAGCAGAAGTGCGGAGAGAGTTAGTAGATAGGCAACATCAAGTTGGACTAAAGACTTCAATGCTTCCGCAAATGGGGGATGTGTTTTATGAGCATTCGGTTAAGTTAGAATCTCCCGATGAAATAGAAAACCCAAGCCCGATGCATTATTTTGGCAGAGTAAAAAACGGCCGGCTTAAATTTAAAGTTAAGCCTTTTCATCCCTATGTCCAGGCATTCGGTGCAACGTTGGATTCAGAGATCTTTGCTTTTGATAAATTCAATTTAGCCATATTTAAAGTCAAAATTTTGTTTTGTAAAGGATGTAAGCCGACACGAATGGAAGAACTATCGGGCGTTTCTTGGGTTGATTTCAAGGAAGTTCGTTCTATTCCGGTTCACATCTACGCCACAAGTCCTACAAAGGAAGACATAGAACAGATTCAAATTGAGCACAACGCGAGGTAAGCAAACAACAATAAAGTCGGTCGGTAGTTCAAGCGCGGGCGACGAGTTGCCAAGGAAAAATGCCGCGCTCATCAACCCGACCTTTAGCGTTGCCTTGAATATACGGCGAGTCCGGAGACCAGGGAATATTTAGGACCTGAGTACTTTTAAAACCAGCAGCTATAGCTAAGGCTTTTAGCTCATCAGCACTGTAGCAATAAAATTCTGCCGGATTATTTTCGTGGCCGCCCCAGTTTGGAATCGTGTATCTATTTACTTTCGTCGTTCCTATCACTGCTAGAAAAAGCACGCCACCTGGCTTCAAAGCTTGCCGCAAATGCTGAAGGGTCGAAAGCGCCAGCTCATGGGCGATATGTAAAAAACAAGAATGACCATAGATACCGTCGAAAGTACCCAGGTCAAACGGCTTGGTCATGTCTAGGATCAAGGTCGGAATTTCGGGATAGCGCTCTTTAACGACATCAAGAAAAGACTGGCAAAAATCTGATGCGAGGACATCGAGGCCGGCATCAAAGAAACGTTTTGAATCAGTGCCCGGACCGCAACCGACCTCAAGCACCTCTTTTCCATTCAGTAATCCAACGAACCCATCGCGACATGCCTGGCGATGAGCAGGATCGTCTTCCCCTACTTCTGGTCCTGCATAGGCACGCGCAACTGTTTCGTAAGCTTGACGATTACTAGCATTAAGGTCCAATGGGGATTTTGTCACTTAAGCTCCATCATCACTCGAAAGCCGAGTACGCCAACGCTGCATGAACAAACATCTTCATGCCAGATTCCAAAGCGCTATCGTTAAAATCAAACCCTGGATGATGAAGGGACGGGTATCCACCAGATCGACCATCATTAACACCTAGGAAAAAATAAGATCCCGGGATGCGCTCAAGAAAAAAGGCAAAGTCTTCACCACCCATCGTCGGCACTTGCAGGCGCTGTACCATTTCAGCGGGAAAAAGATCGGTGGCTAATTCTTCAAGAAAACGAGTTGGTTCGTGATGATTGACCGTCGGCGGATAGTTATCGAAAAAACTAACGTCAGCTTCTGCACCGTGGGCTTCAGCGATTGAGGTCGCTAACCTTCTGATACCGTCTTGGCATTTATTGCGTGTCTCGATACTCATGGCCCGCAACGTTCCGCTCATTTCCAGTGTCGAAGGAATAACATTTGTCGCCGTACCGGCATTTATTTTTGTAATAGATACCGCAATTGGTTCATGGGGGGCAATCAAGCGCGACGAGATCGACTGCAGTGACTCGACAATGCGCGCTCCGATCAACACTTGGTCAGTACCAAGGTGCGGCATTGCTGCGTGACAACCGCGGCCCCTAATCTTGATGTAAATATCTGACGTCGACGCCAAAAGCGCACCGTATTTGACAGCGATTTTGCCGCACGAAAGCTCTGGCCAGCCATGCAACCCAAAGATGACATCGACATCTGGATTCTGCAGTGCGCCATCATCACACATGACGCGGGCACCGGCACCACCCTCTTCAGCGGGTTGAAAGATAAATTTGATTTGGCCTTTGATGTGCTGGCGAAACTTTGTCAGCACGCGGATGCTGCCAAGTAAATTTGCCATGTGGCCGTCATGCCCACAGGCATGCATGATGCCTGCTTTCTTTGAAGCATAAGTCTTGCCGGTATCTTCTTTGACTGGCAAGGCGTCCATATCAGCTCTAAGTGCCAAGGTTGGACCAGGCTGGCTGCCTGTAAGGATCGCAACAATGCCATACTTACCGACTCCTGGTTTTACTGAAAGACCCTCAATCTTTTTGAGTTCTGCTTCCACCGCTGCGGCAGTAGCTTCCTCCTGCCAAGTTAGGTCAGGTTGGCTATGCCTTTGGTGACGAAACGCAACGATCTCTGGCAGAACTTTTTTAATCTCAGCTTCTACCTGTTTTTTAAGCTCGCTGCTGATCTTGATCGGCATATGTAGTCCTAGAAATAAAAACCAAACCGCACGCTAGATAGGCCATTGATTGTAGGTTTTTCTAGGTTCCGGTGAATGGTTTCTTTATTGATCTCAGATTCCCTTGAAATATCTTTCTGCAAGAAGCGGCTGTAATGGATGAGTATGGGAATCCACTCGATATGAAAACCGCTATCCCAGACCCAAGTCGCATTTATCGCGAGTCCACTTGAAACACCGTTTCCCCGAAAAGAAGACGTTAAAACATCAACATCACTTTCATCGGTATCAGAGCCCTGGGGTGTCACTGTACCCTCCCAAGAGGTGTATCCTAAGCTAACGTCTACTGATAGGATGTCTGGATTCTCCAGCCACTGCCGGTAAAAAAATCCCGAGCCGCGGCTGGTTACACGCATATCATAAGCTTTTTCTTTGGTGATCCCGGTCGAAGAAACCGTACCACCACCCGCGTACATCCCGAACGCCTGCCGCTCGTTGCGCAAATAACCAATATCAATTGAATAGACCTGCCACGGTCGGCCAAACCCGATCATAAATCCCGCTACATATGAGTACCGGCTGCGTTTCTCATTGGCACTGTAAGCGAGTTCCAAGGCGTTTTGCCGTTCGATCTCTTTGACCGTTTCCTTTGTCTCATCATCATCTTCAAGAAATTCATCGGGTGGGAGAGAAAACTGGTCGTCGACTATGTCGTCGGTTTCTAAGACATCTTCTTCGGTTGGACCAGCACCTGGAGGGGCGTTGCCAGGGTACTGCGCAAATCCTGCCGTCGCATACAATAATCCAAAGAAAAGACAAGCAGCGACCTGTCCTACTATTGGAAAGTTTACCGATGGATTTGCAAAAAACTTCATGATTATTAAAATAGCAAAAGTGCTATTTTTTACCAGAGGTATCGCTTCCTAGAATGGCGATAATAGCCTCGAACGATTCCTTGTGAACGTGGCCGGTCATCTTGTGTCTGATAAAATCCAGCGCTTCAAAATGGGTGCGAGAAACCTGATAGGGCCTATTCGTTGTCAGAGCATCAAAAATATCGGCGAAATTAACAATTTTGACTTCTTCGAGCAGCTCACGCGCGGTCAAATTGTGCGGGTACCCTGAACCATCCGGCTTTTCATGGTGATGAAGAATAATTTCTTTCGGCACGAGAGAAAGCATTGTTGAAGATGTCAGATCACCACCAAACTGCGGGTGCTGCCGCATCGTGATCCACTCATTTGGTGTCAGTGCACCTTTTTTGTGCAAGATGGTAAGATCGATTTTCGCTTTACCGATATCATGCAGCAACGCACCAACCGCCATATCGGTGAGGGCCAACCGATCAGTTTGTGTCATCTGCGACGCAATGGCTAACGCATAAGCACAGACGCGGGCGCTATGATAATAAGTGTAATCATCATGATTCGCGAGTTTGCCGAGAGCAGCAACGCAGGCTAGGTCTTCTTCAATGCAGCTCACCATCGCCTTGGCAATTTGTTCAATTTTATGAATTGCAGCGGCAGTTACAGGGTGTTGATAGAGGATCTTTGTGAGAGCAGCCGCTGTGTCAGTGAGATTCACTAAACGCTCGCGCGGCGGCGCAGATTCGTCAATATTCACCGTTTGGTAGATTAACTTATAGGCCTCGACTTGTGCCTTATCTGCTATATTATAATAGAGAATTCGGTGACCACTTTGCATCAATCGGTTTAACTCGGCTAACGTCCAGTGATAACCGGCGCCGGCATATAGAGTCCATTCCGAATCCATTTTGAGATACAAATCAAAATCGGTGTTGCTGTTATCAATGATCTGATCGACCGGATAGGATGATTTTTCTTTACTATCCTGGGGAGTCAGAGGTTTGTGGGAGTTGTTGATCACACTATGAAGTTCCCGCTGAAAATTTTGAAAAATAAATTTAGTAATACATTACTTTATGTAGCACTTGCGAGTCCAGCCTGCTTAGTTGCTGGAAGCGGAAGTCAAGCCATAGAGTTGGCAGCCGGACTTTCTGCTGTCGAAGAAGGCGATGACCGCTTAAGGCCTGCAGTTTCCTTACACGGTGCTATCAATGAGTCTTATGCATTCAGAATGTATTACTATGGTCGAGAATTCGGCCCCATCAAAGAAGACACAGTCATTATCAGCGCCCATCGCCGCTTCTCACTTTTTGGCAAAGACTTCATCAAAGCAAACCTTGGAATCGCCTTGATGGATGAGTTTACAAAAATCTCCTACAGCAAGACCGAAGACAAATCGCGCGATGAAGAAGAACACAACACTAACATCGGTGGAGCTGCCGGCATCGCCATCTCGCTACCGCCGTCTCTAGCGCCATTTTATGCCCATCTATCGTGGGATTCCCATATATTCCCTGCTGGTGTTGGTGGATTACTTCTTTCAACAGGTCGTAAACAAACGATTTCGATTGTAGCTGGAGCCGCATTTTGAAGCTGAGATATTCTTACTCAAAATATACGATCTTTTGCGCCTTGCCTTTGGTTGCAGCAGCTTTGCTTTTTAGTTTAGCGCCAGCTGCGAACGCCGGTGAGATTATTATTCATGTTGGGCCACCTTCGGTTGGACAAGGCGGGAGTAATCCGGTTTCTGTTCCGCCTATCAACCCGATCGAATACGAATTCGAGTGGATTTCCCCGCGCGGGTTTGAAGCAAACATTGGCCTCACACCGGGAATTCTTTTTGGGGCGCGCACACCTTTTTCCAGCGGACTTTATGTCGGCGTCGGTGGCGGCCTAGTAATTAGCGCTAACGGTGTTGGACCGGGAGCTTATTCAAGCTTCGGCTGGAATCTAGGGAAAAAAATATTCTTCAATACAGAGTTTAAGCAAGCAATCGGTATTGCCTTAGACAATAACAAGATCATAAGTCCATACGCACTGCGAGTGGGAATGGGGTTTAGATGGTAAGCAAATACAAAACAGTTGCCGGTGCATTTAGCGTGGGTTTAGCCACCGCGATCCTGTCCTCACAAGCGTCAGCTTTCGTCCTTCTATCGTCATCAAAAGCGAAGATGCCGGTCGATCCAGCCAATCCTTCGGTAAATTTTATCTGGGACGGCAGTTTTCCTACCATCGATGAGAAAAATAAATACAGCGCAGGTCAGTACGAAGCCTTAGATGACAAGGCATTTATGCAGCAACTCTTGCAAGATGCATTGAATGTTTGGAACACCGTTCCTGGGTCCTACTTGCGAATGACTATCCAAGAAGGTGCAACGCAAATGAGCGATGATGACAAGGTTTTTAGCCTTGTGGTCGAGAAAAGCGACAACCTATCGTCCGCTGCATTTGCCAAGCCAACCATCGATGAAGAAGATTCAGCTTTGATTGCCGACTGCGACATCAATATCTCAGATACGAAAACAACGGCCAAAGATCTGGCCTACACCATCACCCACGAACTCGGTCACTGTGTCGGCCTCGGTCACCCCCACACCAACTACGGTGCTATGATGGGATACAGCCGAGGAAGTCGCTTGTTGAAGCTCGGTGCTGACGACATCGCTGGAGTTGTCTATCTCTATCCAGATCCAACTTACGTCAGCGGTGAGCCGAAAGAAATCGTCTGCAGCACGGTCAGTGGCGCACAATCAACAAATCTTAGTTTTGGGATGTTGCTTATGCTTCTAGCACCTTTACTAGCGCTTTTAATTGACCACCTAAAGAGTTTAAGGCCGCAACTACTAGCGCCTGCAATGGTACCTAAACCAAAACCTCGCCGATAGATTGCAGCTATGGATTTAGACCTCATAGTTAGAAAACTTGCTTTAAAAAACCATCCCGAGGGTGGTTTTTTTGCTGAAAGCTACCGTTCTTCGGAGCAGATCGTGACTGGCGGTCTAGTGTCCTGGCAAGACGAGAAAAATGCTGTGCGATCAGTCTCGACAGCAATCTACTACCTACTCTCAGGCAGTGACTTCTCTGCATTTCACAAAATCAAATCTGATGAATGCTGGCACTTTTATCTCGGGGCACCGTTTGAAATCATTGAAATTACACCAGCAGGGAATCTGGTCAAAACAGTATTAGGCATTAATCTTCTCCACGGAGAAGTCCCACAATATACCGTGCTTGCGGGACACTGGTTCGGCTCTCGCCTAAAAAATCCCTCTGACAAAAAGCATTTTGGTTTAGTTGGTTGCACCGTCGCACCAGGTTTTGATTTTAAAGATTTTGTCATGGCAGATCGCGAACGACTTAGCGTTGAGTTTCCACAGCATCAGTCTATTATTTCAGCGATGACGCGCTAGTTGGTGGAGTCAAACCTGCGGCTCAGAAATCTGCGTCATCAGCTGTTTGGTTTCCGCAGGCGAAAGCTTGCGCCATTTTCCACGCGGCAAATCCCCGAGAGTGATATGCATGATGCGCACTCTCTTCAACCGGTTCACTTGCAATCCGATGTCCTCCACCATGCGTCTGATCTGGCGGTTTTTACCTTCAGTTAAGATTATACGGAAACAACGCGCATTCACTCGTGAGATGCGGCATGGAAGGGTCGTACCTTCGTCGAGCTGCACACCAGAGCGCAACTTAGCAATCTGCCCATCAGTGATCGCGTCGTTGGTATAGACGATGTACTCTTTTTCATGGTCATACTTCGAGCGCAGGATCTTATTTACAATGTCACCGAGGTTGGTCATCAGGATCAAGCCTTCAGACATCTTATCGAGTCGCCCAATATTAAACACGCGTTCGGTGTACCCGACCGCATCAACGATGTTGCCTTTGATATTTTGATCGGTCGTACACTCGATGCCCACCGGTTTATGGTAGGCGAGAATGACCGGACGTTTGACGCCGGTTTGAATGAGTTTACCGTGAATCATCACGCGGTCACCAGGGTTTACCCGGTCTCCAAGTTTGGCAATCTGGCCGTTAATTTTTACCTTGCCACCCTCAATGGCTCGATCAGCTTCGCGCCGCGACATGTAGCCGTTTTCGGTAAAGTAGCGGTTGATGCG
>CAMAXT010000112.1 GCA_945862295.1 Pseudobacteriovorax antillogorgiicola | reverse complement strand
TGAAACGACGATCGGAATCAAACGCTGCAGTTCGGCCTTAAATTCCGCATCTACGGTCAAGGGATTGAAAGTATTGATCAACAGATCAGGCAAGAGACGGAACGCAAAATAGCCGCCAACTAGAAGCGGGATATACCAATATAGGAGTGTCAGCCATGCCTGTTTTGGATTTGTGGCGGACGATCTTTCGTTTACAAACATGCGAGCTGGAAATATCAAGTACTGCAGCGAATGGGCAACCTGCACCCAAAAAACACCGGATTCCATCGAAGAGAAAACAGCATACCAAACATAAATCGAGGCCCAAGCAATGAGAACTCCGATCGGAGGCAATGTTTGATAACGCTTAGAGTAGCGCACAATACCGACCGAGGAAGCCAAAAAGCCGCCTGTTGCTGCCATCTGCCCAACGCTAAACACGAGATCTGATATTGGTAGATAATTTCCTGGCAATTGTGCAGAAAATCTTAAAAAGAAGCTCGCATGAAAAAAAGCTAGCCCATAGAGTCCGGCTCGAATTAATAATCGTTCACCTGCAGAAAACGGACGTTTTACCAGATGAGCGTGGACAGCCATCATACCCCAAGTTTGTCCAGTGTAATGAATGCCAATATAAAGACCCGACGCAACCACGAGTAAATGCACATACAAACCGTTTTCACCGCTCTGACTTAGAGCAAAGACACTTCCAATCAATAGCAAAAACGGCACTACAATCGTTGCATTCCTGTACCGCCAAATTCGTTCTCTACTGGCATAGATGATTCGGTAAGATGCGATAAAATGCGGAAAGTTAATTGCTATATGCAACGCACTCGCTAAGGAAGCGCCGGTTAGCAATGACTCAACACTAGGAAATAGTAAAAGTGGAATTAAAATAAAAAGCGCAAGCCCACCGACGCTCGCCCAGTCGGTCCAACGATTAAATATCCAAGGCTGCTCAGTTTCAGATCTCATTTTGTTCTTTTATGTCGTTTAATAAAATCGTAGCCAATCAGCGCCAGAGTCGCAATATGCCAGCAATTTTGGCCTAGCAATCGATGCCATAGAACATCTGGCTACTCTCTCGACTAAACACATTAGTTCAATCATATTAGAATCTTAACAGAACTTATTTCATGTTCAGATTACGCATGTCTTCTGTTATGGTTCGTCCCTCGGAGGACTCATGGCGAAACAAAAACAAAGTTCGTACCAATGGCTCGCATGGAGCACTGTTGGTTATACATTACTAGTCATTATGTTTGGTGCATTCGTTCGCGCTACTGGTTCTGGCGCAGGCTGCGGTGAACACTGGCCACTCTGTAATGGGCAAGTCCTTCCACGCCCTGAACAGATTGAAACCATTATTGAGTTTACCCACCGTATAACCAGCGGCATTCTGCTTATAATGGTGTTGATCGGCGTTGTCTGGGCCTACCGAAAATTTCCTAAAGGCCATGTCATCCGCCACGGCGCGACGCTTTCGCTCGTCTTTGTACTGATCGAAGCAGCGATCGGCGCTGGCTTAGTATTATTGCAATTAGTTGAAGAGAACTCGACGCCGTTGCGCGCGATTGCGGTTGGTGCGCATCTTTTCAATACTTTTTTGTTGCTAGCGGTAATGACCTACACTGCCTGGTACACATCGAGGGGTTACTCCGAACGCTTTCGTATCAGAGCGAAAGGCAAAGCAGTTTTTATGATCATAACCGGGCTAGTTTTATATGGTCTGGTCGGAGCTACAGGCGCGATCACAGCCCTTGGTGACACGCTTTTTCCTGTTGGTAGCGTGGCAGCAGTCGAAGGGGCAGCGACCCATTTCCTGATTAAACTGCGAGTGATTCATCCTATTTTAGCTGTGGCTGTTTCATTTTTTATTATTTGGCTAGCGGGATTTATCCGTAACGAGGGCGCGCTACCCCATGTTAACCGCACTAGTTACTGGCTACAAATTGGGGTGATAACCCAGCTCATCGGCGGCGTTATGAATATTCTTCTTCTAGCTCCGACCTGGATGCAGCTCGTTCATTTACTTCTTGCCGATCTCGTCATGATCTTATTTGTGATCGTCTCGATGGAAAGCCTAAGCTTTGCCCCACTCTACAAGATAGACCGCAAGACGAAAAAACATACTGCAATGGGGCTACAGACCTCTCTTTCGTAAAAAACAACAAAAGGAGCTCTGTAGCTCCTTTTTTCTCTAGATCGTTTCTCTAAATTCGAAATTAAAATTATTTAGCGGCAGTTTGTGCTGGATTTTCCATCTTACGTTGCAGGTACAAGTCACCTGAAACGATACCATCGGCTAGAACCATGTGCTGCATTGGATCGCCAGACTTAGACTCCAATCTGATATTCACTACAACCTGATTTGGATTTACAGCTAGTTTTTTTGCTGTTGTAACTTTATGGATCACGCCTTTATCATCGAACATATAGTCAGCTTCAGTAACGTCTTTCGCCATTTTGATGCCGCCTTTTACTGCCATCGGATGGGAGTCTGTAACCATCACTTTTGCACCTGCAAAAGAAATCTCATACATCGCTTTGTTTTCTTTGCCTTTACGAACTTCTAGGATTTTTTGCGCTTGTTTGGTTACTGGGTTTAAGACCATATCGCCAACATTTAGCATGGCGATCACTTGATCTGTACCATCGAACATTCTGATTCTTGTGTGTTGGGCAAAGCAGCCGTTATTTGTTCTTGGCTCTTGCTTTACAAATCTTACGTATGCTTTACATGAATCGTCAGTACCATTGACAATAACCATCGTGTAGTCATGCGGTATCCGGCCAGTTTTGCCGTCCCATTTGGTCATCCATTTGTCGGATGTTTTGTGTTCTTGAAAGATAGTAAATTCACCAATAAATGTTTCGTCATCGGCTTGCAATTCACCTTTAATCAAATCGCTTGGCATATCAATTGGTGGCACGTTTGGTCCGAACTGGCCTTTCTTTAAAACATATTCAGGCTTAGTCGGATCAAAGTAAGCACAAGATTTTCTCGGAAGTTCTACTGGTGGTACGACGACTTCTGGGATTTTATCGGTTGGCATTTGACCTGGATTTTGACCCGGATTTTGACCTGGGTTGTGTTTGCCACCTTTAACATCTTCATCATTATCGTTTGAGCCTTTACCTGGCATTATAACGTCAACTTCAACTGTATCGTCATCACCTTTGGTAGGTGTATCATTAGCTTCTTTGTCATCGGTGGTTTTGCCACCTTTACCTGAACCTTTACCTTCAGCATTGCTTGACTGTTTTGCAGTCAAATGAGCATCACCAGATTTTGTTTTGTTGCGTTGGCTTTCGCCTTCTTGACTACATCCTTGAAACAAAATTCCTAGAGATACAACAATTGTGAATAGTGAAGATTTCATCTGCAGCCCCTCGTTCAGTTTTTCAAAATTGGATGTCTTGCTTATACTATTGCAGGGGCTGTGCCAAACTTAGGTGCCTGATATAATAGGGATTTAAGAAGGAGTGCAGGATTGATTTTGTAAAAAACATCGACAAAATTGCAAAGAGTCGGCGCAAGGCACCGACTCTCCTAGGAATTCGTCTGTAAAAGCGCAAGACAACGGGCTGCAATTAAAATGACATGACTGCCGCGCCGGTTCCGTAAATCCCGCCGTAAGCGTGACACTTAGCTTTGCGTCCAGCACTCAGTGCTCCCACACCTTTCAAAAACGCCAGACCCTTAAGTCCCATATCAACTTTGCAAGCTCCTGCGTAGTCGCCAATCAATTTTTCAGCGTTGTCGTAAGAACCACTTTCAAAAAGCGCGATCATCTTCTGATTCCACTTGTCATCGCCGGCATCTGAGACACCGTCATCAACAAAATCAATCTCACGCGTATACCAGCGGCCGGATAAACCCGAAACAATAACAACGGCGGTAGGTACGCTATCAGCTTCAATCTCAGCGCGGATAGTGCCTGCTAGTTTTACCGTGTCTGCATAATCGCTGTAAACGCAGCACGAGACCATATTGGAACGTGCGCCGGTTTGATTCAACATGCGGTCCGCTGTGATGGTTCCTGTATCAACAGGAAACCCTTCATAGTCTACAAGCTTGGTTTGGTAGCCCTGTGCAGTTGCAGCTTTCGCAAGTTTATCAGCAAATGCCACATCGATTTTAAAGTTAAACGGCAGGTCAATCAGATCATACCAGTTCTCATCGACGTGATACCCTGTCAGCTGTTTTTTTGCCTGATAGAGGTGACCAAGCACCGAAATCCACTGGGTGCTGTAGTAGAGGATTCTCTCGACACCTTGCTCTTTAAGTTGGCGTCCAGCCTGTTCCATTGCTTTGCCAAGTTCGGCATAAGCTTTGTTGTACTCAGGTTTTAAAACATGCGGCAATCCTGGAACCCAGAGTGCAGCTTTTAAATTTTTTGTAATGTCAGTAGTCATGTTTGGTCTCCTACGATGTTTCTCGCGTCAATTGATGCCTTAGCGTCTTGATTCAAGGTCCCATTCAACAACAGCATTACCGGTTCCGATAACGGTTCCGTAGCCGTGCATGGTCGCTGGAATTTCTGGGAAGCCCATAGCACTTAGCATCCAAGTCAAACTTCCAGCTTTTACCTCTGCAAACGCTTCGCGCATAAACTGCGGCAAAATCGCCATCAACTCTTTGGTTTTTCCCGCACGCATCAAATCAATTACGCGCACGTCCCACTCATACTGAGACTGACTAAACACGTGCTCTTTGCTCATGTCTTCTGGCAACTCAGGATTTGGTTCACGATTAAAGTGAAAATGAGAAAGGGTATTACTAGCGGCTAAAACAGCGCGACGGCCTGTTTTCTCGATAGCGCGTTTGGTCGCCTCCCCTAGTTTGGTCATCTCTTCTTGACCGATATTATCATCATAAAAATATGGGCTGTTGTTAGCGCTGATGCCAACTACGGGGATATCCCAATCTGGATTCATCATATGAAGAGAAACAATCGTGCCGTAGTCGACACGAAATTTCGGGTTCGTCATCTTGCGTGCGATCAAGCCGTCAGAGCGCGCTTCGTCGTGAATGGCTTCAGCAAGTTCAACATCAACATCCATCGCGAATTTGTAGCGAAATAGGTGCGGGAATATAGGATCAACAGATAGGCCTTCTAACTTTGGCACCGCAGTCACATGGTGACCAACGACTGTTTGCCAATGCGGCGAGTGCACAAGAATTACGTCAGGCTTTTGTTCTTTAATACGCTTGCGGCAATTCTCGTAAGCCCAACGAAGCGACTCCCAACCACCACGAGATTTTGGTTCATTCTGCGGCGGATTTTCACCGTAAACCAAATGCGGCGGATGCGGCGCAAGCCAACCACCAATGATTCGTCCCTGTCCTGACGTAGGCATATGACACTCCCCATGCATTAAAATGATCCTATAGACCTAGCAAAAATTCGCGGGAGGGGACATCGGAAAAGCAGAAAAAACCTTGAACAAAGCGTCAATGTGGCTTGATAAAAAAAGTCGTTCGAGGTTTTACCCTGAACGACGTCGATTTTTTCAATAACTAAATCTTAGTTTACTGGATCAACTTTCCATTTACCGCTGCCTTTGAAGGACTTTCCGTCCCAAGTACCAGCTGTGCTAGTACCTGGTGTGACCGGCGCAACTGGTGGCGTTGCTGTTCCACCGGATGTACCGTCGTCTAAAGTAGCTTCGATCGTTAGGTCTGTTGTTCCTGAACCACCTGATCCAGAGCCGCTGCCGCCGGAACCACCGGAACCGCCAGCGCCGCCCGATCCTGATCCACCGCTGCCTGGATTTGATGGAGGTGCAACTTCTGGCTGTGGCTGAGTGCCCCCACCCGGCTGTTGTTCACCACCAGCATTGATTTGTTCTTGTCCTGGTTCTTGTCCTGGCTGCTCACCAGGTTTTTGTTCTTGTTGCTGCCCAGGGGTTTGACCTGGCTCAGACGCAGGTTGCTTAGATCCTGGAGCCGCTTCAATCGTAACTGCTTGTTTTTTTCGACCGCCTGCGCATGCAGTAAGAAAGACAACCGCAAGAATCGATGTAGCGACGTTCTTAGCGCTGATTTTCATAAAAGCTCCTACAAGCGTTTGTCGGGGAGTGGCGCCTAGCGCTAATCCCATGCAGGTATATGTTTAAATCTTTCTAAGTATATTCAAGTTCCGTACCCAAATTGCACCGAGCCATATCAGGCGTTTAGGGCGAAAAATGGGGGCTAAACGCGTTTAAGGTCTTTACAGCGTCCAGGTTTCACCTATACAAATCCTGTCGCACCTGTTTAGGAGACTCCCGGGTATGCACCGAGCCGACATCATTGATTCTATTAGGCATTACCAGGCTTTCATCGAGGCAAAAGGTCACCCGCATCTTAGTTTCGACCCCCTCGAAGAGACTGATATTATTAATAAATTCATGATGTTCATCGAGTCGACACCGGACTGTTTTGAACGGACCTGCAAACCGGGGCATATAACCGGCTCAGCTATGGTGATCTCTCCTGACTTTCAAAAGGTGCTCCTGACGCTTCACGGCAAGCTCAACAAGTGGCTGAAGCTGGGCGGTCACTCCGACGGCAACCCCCTAACCCATGAGGTCTCATTGCGAGAAGTTGAGGAAGAGTCTGGCGTTGTCCCAATAAAGATCTATGAGCCATTGCGAGTCTTTGGCATTGCTGCAGCGCTACCGAAGCGCCCTCTCCCTTTTGATTTCGATTATCACTTTATTCCAGCTCGCAAAAGCGAGCCGGATCATATTCATTATGATGTTCGCTACCTCGTTATCGCTGACGACAGCATTCCACCAGTCATCTCTGATGAGAGCCAAGACCTGCGGTGGATGCCGATCCCTGATGCGAGGCGTCTCACCGACGAGCGCAGCATGCACCGTCAGTTCGATAAAATCGATTTTTACCGGCTCTCAGGCCGATTATGAGAGCGAATTAATTCATTTATTTCCGGCATTGACAATAAATGCCGGGGACTTATGTTTCAGCTTAGAATGCTGTTCTGGAAGGAATTCAATGGCTGATTACTACAAAGTTTTAGACGTGGAAAAAACCGCCACCGATGAGGCTATCAAAAAGTCTTACCGTAAACTCGCCCTCAAATATCACCCGGACCGCAACAAGGAAAAAGGTGCTGAAGAAAAATTCAAAGAAATCAGCGAAGCCTATGCTGTTCTTTCTGACAAAGACAAAAAACGCCAATACGACCAATACGGAGATGCAAAGTTTCACCAACAGTACTCTCAGGAAGACATCTTCCGTGGTGCCGACTTCAGCACGGTCTTTAAAGATTTCGATATGGGCGGGTTTGACAATATTTTTAGTCGGATCTTCTCGGGTGGTGGTGGCGGCGGATTTGCTGGCGGTCAGGGTGGATTTGGTGGCCACCAGCAGCAACAGCAACAACAGAAAGGGCAAGATGCTGAGTATCCGCTGACCATTGGCTTTCACGAATCATTCACCGGCTCGGAGCGCCAGATCAGCTATTCCCTTGGTGATGGTAGCTCCCATAATATTCATTTAAAAATTCCTGCCGGCGCAAAATCTGGAGCAAAGCTGCGTGTTGCTGGCAAAGGCTTAAAATCGCCCTATGGCGGACGCTCGGGTGACTTGATGGTCGTGTTAAAAGTCGCTGAGCACCCGACTTTTAAGCGCATCGATGATGACATCGAAGTTGCGTTGCCGCTTAAAATTTCCGAAGCGTTGCTTGGCTGCAGCATTGATGTTGAAACGATGGATGGCGCAAAGAAAGTAAAAATACCTGCGGGTGTTAAACCAGGAACAAAGGTTAGACTGAAAGGCCTCGGCTTTCCTAAACCTGGAAAAACAGGCGTGCGTGGTGATTTGTATGTCGTGATTGAACTGCGCATTCCAGAAAAGTTAACGAGCCAACAAATCACTGTCATCGAATCGCTGCAGAGCGTCGATTTATAATTATAAACAAAGCACCAAAAGCACCTAGATAATTTATAGCACCGGAACAAACTTGCAGACGGCACGGTTGTCCCAGCTGATTTGTTGTTATAAGAATTTTGTAATGTTTGAGAGCTTTGATGTGCTCAATCAACCATTTTTGAATTTGCTAGTTTAATCCAAATCGAACCTATTTTTATCTCACCTTGAATTTATCTCCCCTGAAAAAATGTTCGAAATTAGTTGTCAATGTCGAATTTACTTGACGTCATTTCTTTGCAAAAATCGAGCTTTCACACGCTATTTTAAATCGATACAGACAGTCCTCCCAGCCTCACAAGAAAACGATTTAGAGACTTTAAATCGCGTGGTGATTGCGGTGGCGCTATTTTTTTCTTTCGCGCAGTGGTGTTCATTCTCGAAGGCTAAATCAGGGTTTTTAAAACCTATGTTATAGTCGCCGCGGTCTATTTGAGACTGTAAAAACAGATGTTTTTAAACCTAGGAGAATCTCAATGCTTTTTACCGCTGCCGATGAATTCAGTGATTTTAACCTAGCCCAACATTTCGATGTGGAAAAAGAGCCTGACGTTCGCCTTCGCATGCACGGCCTATACGAGCGCACAAAAGAAACGGTTGCAAGAGAGCGCTTCATCACTTTGGAAGTCGCGCTACTTGTCGGACTTCTTGAATCCCAGCCGAATTTGACTATTACTTTGAAGTTGGAATGTTGGCACTTACCTCGTCATCCCCAAGCCGAAGGCCGTCGGGGATCTGTCGCGAACTTTGATAGCGGTTTGGGTCCCAGACTGTTTCTAGAATGGCACTAATGTAGTACAAAAAACACCTAAGCTTCTGACGTTGTTTCCTATACTTATTCCTATTCGTGCACCTGTCACGTGCTCCTGTTCGGCTAGCCTTTACACATCTTTGGTAACGGAGTCTTTCATGACTCAACTG
>CAMAXT010000111.1 GCA_945862295.1 Pseudobacteriovorax antillogorgiicola | reverse complement strand
GGTACAGCTTCTCGTTTAGAACTCTTTATAATTTAATTATCCCACGACTCGCTAGGCGTGCAGCAAAA
This sequence comes from Pseudobacteriovorax antillogorgiicola, assembly GCA_945862295.1. Taxonomy (GTDB): domain Bacteria; phylum Bdellovibrionota_B; class Oligoflexia; order Oligoflexales; family CAIYRB01; genus CAMAXT01. The sequence goes on along the minus strand of CAMAXT010000111.1, from coordinate 9,082 downwards.
GTTATTACCAATAGTAACAACTCACGCAACGACCTTCTGCAGTATTGCAATCTTGAAGCGGATAAAGTCAGTCAGGTTTATTGGGCCGTAGACGATTTATTTCTTGAGAGCATTAAGGACAATGTCGTGCCGCACAATGTTGGTCTAGATGATTATATTTTGTATGTCGGATCATTAGAGCCAAGAAAAAATATTGGCACACTGCTCGAAGCCTACGAACAAATGCGGTCATCAAATCCCGCAATCAAAACAAAACTCGTTTTGATCGGTGGTGAAAGTCACGTGTTCGCAGATGTAAGACTTAAAGTAAAAAACTACGTCGAAGATGTCTATTTCAAAGGCTTTGTGAACGACCAGATGTTGCTTTCATTCTACAAAAACGCCCGACTTTTCGTTTACCCTAGTCTTTACGAAGGCTTCGGCCTCCCTCCGCTTGAAGCAATGGCGAGCGGAATTCCCGTGGTGACATCTATCACATCGTCTATTCCAGAAGTTGTTGGCAACGCTGCTCTGATGGTTAGCCCTTACGATGCCAAACAGCTCTCTGAAACCATGAACCTCGCTCTAACTGACGAGGCACTTCGTGCTGTCATGGTCGCGCGCGGCTTAGAGCAGGTTAAAAAATTCAACTGGTATCGCGTTGCCCGCAATACTCTTGCTGTGTATTACGAAGTCCATGCTTCAAACCAAAAATCAAGTCGAAGTATTCCATTTGAGTTGTGGAAGACTTTAACAAAACTTGAAAAACAACAAACGCTTCAGATCGCGACCGGCGGCTGAAGTTTTTACCAATATTTTTTATCTCTCTTTAGTCGCAGGAGGCCAAGTTGCAGCGCCATCGAATAGCAAAGATTCTCGCCGAAGGAAAAGCAGGACAAGAAATTAATGTCGCAGGCTGGCTCAGATCCAAACGCGAATCAAAAGGATTCGCATTTCTTGTACTCCATGACGGCTCCAGCCAAGACACCTTTCAAATGGTAATTGACGAAGGATCTCCCGGTTGGGAAAGCCTATCAGATTGCACAACTGGAGCGGCCGTCAAGGCACACGGAGTTTTGCGCGAGTCGCCAGGAAAAGGCCAAGCGTTGGAGCTTCACGTCGCAGCTCTTGAAGTCGTTGGCAAAGCTGATGCTGCGACCTACCCGCTGCAGAAAAAGGGTCACACTCTTGAATTCTTGCGCGAGATCGCTCACCTTCGTCCAAGGTCAAATACCTTTGGTGCCGTCTTTAGAGTGCGCAACGCTTTAGCTGCTGAGGTCCATCAGTTCTTTCAAAAACGTGGATTCATCTGGGCCCACACGCCGATCATCACCGCGAACGATTGTGAGGGTGCGGGTGAACTCTTTACCGTTACGACACTTGATCTGAAAAATATTCCGCGCAATGACAAGGGCGGCATCGATCATAGTAAAGACTTCTTCGGAAAACACGCGCACCTAACAGTCAGCGGTCAGCTCGAAGGCGAATTCATGGCCATGTCCATGGGGGACATTTATACCTTCGGCCCGACGTTTAGAGCTGAGAATTCCAATACAACACGCCATCTTTCCGAGTTCTGGATGATCGAACCTGAAATGGCTTTTGCTGATCTAAACGATGATGCCACTCTTGCTGAAGATTTCCTTAAGCATATGTGTGCGTCTGTCATCAAACATTGCCCAAAAGAAATCGAGTTCTTTGAGAAAATGTACAAAGTGATTTCTGCTGAAGAAATCTCACGCCTGTCGGAAGCGAAGTTCGCAAGAATCTCATACACCGATGCTGTTCAAGAACTTAAGAAGGCGAAAGTGAAGTTCGAGTTCCCTGTTGAATGGGGTCTTGATCTGCAAAGCGAACACGAACGGTACCTGACAGACACTGTCTATAAAGGCCCGGTCATCGTCATGAACTACCCGAAGGACATTAAGTCTTTCTATATGCGTAACAACGATGACGGCAAAACTGTTGCTGCGATGGACGTCTTAGCTCCTCGGATCGGCGAAATCATTGGCGGCAGCCAGCGCGAAGAGCGTATCGATATCCTCGAAGCGAAGATGCGAGAGAAGAGCATCCCAGCGGACGATCTATCTTGGTATTTGGATCTAAGACGCTATGGCAGTGCGCCGCATGCGGGGTTCGGCCTTGGATTTGAGCGATTGGTGCAGTACTTGACCGGTATTAGTAACATCCGAGACGTAATCCCTTGCCCGCGTGCTCCAGGGTCTATTGCATTCTAATAGACTAATCCGCTAATCCGGTGCCACCGGATTAGCCATGCGTAAAAAAAATGGCCTGACCGGCAGATTTTTTGATTAAAACTGAAGGTTTAGCACCCTGACTGACAGACTTAAATCTTCGTAAAGCGGCTTATGACTCGCTGTAACCATTGCTCCACCTTGGTTGAAGTATGCTTCATCACCTTCAGGCTCACTGCTTTCCTTTACCGGATACTTCTGATCGATGCGGCTACGAGCTTCTCCTATTTTTCCCGCGCCAACAGAAATCATCGGTATGCCAAAACCTAGACTAGCACCTGCGACCAGTAGACCGGCTCCCATGGTGTTCTTCGCATTGCGCTTACAAGTGGGTAGATCTTTTTCAGATGCGCCGTAACAACTGTTCCACAAGACGCCCACTAAAAAAGCAAGAGCTCCAGTGCCCCCACCAATCGAGCTTAAGAGGATCCCGGACAATCGTTTCGATTTACCCTCGCGAAACTCGTCATCACTCTGATACTTTTTAGGTTTTGTACGCGCAAAAGCGTCGTAGGAGTTGAAAACCAAAGACAGACTAAAAAGACAGGCAATCAGCAGATTCATCAATTTTTCCTTCAAACAATCAATCATTATCCTGATCTAAATCCATTGCTGCGTCCACTTTTTTTCGAACACTCGTCAGGTCTCTCATGCACCCTTTATTGTCTTTATGATGCCCACAAAGAAACTCCAAATACCGTATATGCCATTCGCTTTCCTCACTCAAAAACCACGTGTGAGGGGCGTCTTTTATGGTCCAAAATTCTTTGTTTTCACTTTTTAACTTTTTGAATAACTCTTGCCCCATTGCATACGGTACAACGTTATCCGCTGTCCCGTGTACAAAGAGGACTGGCATTTTTAGACCCTCGATGTAATCGTCTGGACTAAACCCATCGGACACCAAAAAACTCAATGGCCACTGAAACGGCCACGTGAGCCAAAAATTTCCGATTTTGTCCCTAGCCATCGCTCGGTAAGAGCCAAAGGTGCTATCAAGTGTGACTGCACGAATATTTTGTTTCACTCCCGAAAGGGCAATTGCGGGTACCGCAACTGCACCCCCGAGACTTTGAGCCAAAATGAAAAATTCTTTCTGATCTAACCCTTCGACATATTTTATGGCAGCTACACCATCTTCGACTAAGCCGTCCCTATTTGGACTACCACTGGATTTACCGTAGCCTCGGTAATCAAAGATGTAGACATCAAATCCAAATCGAGCCATCCACGCCGAAAATAGAAAATGCGTACTGATGTTTTGGGCATTGCCATGGAAATGCAGAATCTTGCCAAGGCGTTCGGTAGAGGCGGCTGGGATCTTCCACATATGAAGCTTTTCTTCTCCTGAAGGGAAAAAATAGTCCTCATATTTAAGCTCGACTTTCTCTGGCGTGATGTATTCGACCCGTTCTGGAAAATAAAACAAGTGGTTACAGCCATGGAGAAAAGCTAAAATCAAAAATAAGCTGAAGGTCTTACACATCAACGACGCACCAAAAAATTTCTAATGATTCTGACTATGTATTTTCCCAGGATGACTAAATAAAATCCAGGTAAATAACTTAGCCAAGGGTTGAAAGAACAAGAAGAAGTTCGGCAGGTAGCTCAACGGTTGTAGTAATTTCAACTCCCGTTCGTGGATGCTCAAAAGTCAGGGTCTGAGCGTGGAGGAAAAGTCGATGTAAGTTATGATTTTGGCGAAAGTCTCGATTTATACCGCCCTTGCCATAAGTAGTGTCACCAACGATATGATGAGCATTGTGAGCTAGGTGCCGACGAATCTGATGCTGCCGGCCTGTTTTAGGCAAAGCTTCTATCAAGCTGCAATGCGCAAAACGCCTTAGACACTTAAAATTAGTATAAGCCTCTTTCGGCTGGCCGTTTTCATCCTTCAGGGGACGATCAACAATTAACTGTTCGGGAAAAAGGCCTCGGGTTAAAGCAATATAAGTTTTTTTAACTTGTCGCCTGGCAAATGATCTCTGAAGGACAGCGGTCGTTATAGCATCGAAAGCTATCACACAAACCCCTGACGTTTGCCGGTCCAGTCTGTGCGGACAAAAGACCCTTTTTCCAAATCGCTCCTGCAGCAATTCTACAAAGGTGATTTTATCGGGAGCGAGTTTGCTGCGGTGCATCAAAACTCCGCTAGGTTTATTAACCACGGCTATAAAAGAGTCCTGATATAATATGTCGATAGGGTTGAGGTGATTCAGAAAATGGCTTCCTATCCGAATTGCGATGATCGTCGTCTAGCTTTTGTTAGATTCCATAGATTTCAAAATTGCCTATAACAGTCATAATTTGCGCCACTAACAGGTATACCAGCTAGGATTTTGGTAGGGCAGAGAATTTTCGCGCGAGTTCCCAGATAACTGGTTTTAGAACCGTAACGGCAAAATCATGGTATTTTTCTGGCGATTCTGATTTCTTAATTTTCCCCATTATTTTGCCAAGGGCGAGCAAATTGGCTGATTCTAACCCATGAACAAGTCCAATCTTTTCTTTTCCCACAACCTGCATGGCAGCTCTAACCGCGTGGGTCCTGGCTAACAACGCACGAAAATGCAGTAGAGCGCGGTCAAGAATGACCCAAGAAAAATTTGGATCTTTGTGCGGGCCAATGGCTACTACCCGTCCGGCAAGATTGGTACCTTTGATTTTGGCTTCTGGCTCCCCAGCAGTCGCAGTAGCGGCTGAAACCGCACCAAGCAACATCCCGATCGGAGTCGCCAGAAAACCGGAAAACCCAGCCGTTTTTATGTCAACGGCTCCTCCTAAAGCTCCACCCGCAAGGGTTCCTAGCGTAATCAATACCCACCTTGGTTGTCCGAGAAACTGCCAGGTTTCCTCAGCAAACAAATCCTTCTCGTAAATGGGCTTAGTGAATTCATGTTCATTGCGTTCGATGCGGGAAAAATTAAACAGCTGCTCGATCTCGCTCCTTGCGTTCGTTTCTATAGTTCGGAGGCAGTCATGAAACCGATCGATCACTGCATTTTTATTTGGACTAGCGGCTTCTGCTTCCGAAAGCTTCATGCGAAACGTCAGCATGTCGCCGAGTAATCTCGCAATAACGTCTACTGAGCGGTGCAATCGTCGAAGCTGTATTCTACTCAGGATTTGTATCGCACGGTCAAGTGCCACAGCAGAATCATCGTTCATGATTCTTAGGGCTTCCAGCAATTGCATCCGATCGACAAAGCCGCCGCGCAGTGCGTCAAATTCTTTGACGATATTGAAGTACTGGCTAAGTGCGCTCTTCCAATCAAAACTATAGTCGGCACCGTCTGACTTATTAATCAGAGCAAGTCGAGGCGCACCTGTCCAACGCAAAATTTCCATTTCTGCCTCAAACCCTGGCCGAAATGGATGTTTGCTGCTGACAACATAGATGACGGCAGCGCCATCAATAATTGGCTTAAGGAGCTGGCATTCAGCAGCAAATTCTTCGGTGCCAGAAAACGTTTTAACAAAATCGTGTATAGCAGCGCGGCGCTCAGCGGCTGTTTCGCCTCGTTGTTTTAGCCAAGCTAACACTCGCTCTGGTTCTTCGAAACCTGGGGTATCGATGAGACTGAATAAGTCGTAACCGTCGCCGCGAACATCAAACCGTTCAGAAATTTCCGTCGTGCCTGGATCTGGACCAACGGCAATACGGTCGTTCTCTGTCAGCGTCGAGACGACGCTGGATTTACCTTCGTTGACGCGGCCAATAACGGCAAATTTCGGCACTTGGTCCGTACTGCTTAACGTCATATATGTAACCACACATCGGTGTCAGACAAACTGCGAATATGCCGCCGCCAAAGATCGGAACGAATATCGTCAGCTGGATTTAGTTTACCTTCGACAACCTTCACCACGACGACATAAACCGCGCGATTAGAATGTGACTTTCTTAGGCGTTCAACAAGGTTTTTAAAGCCTTTTCCAGGAGATTCCCAGTCTTCGACTAACACCACCCATGGCTTCTGAGTTTCCTGCGCACGTGACACGGCTGTCGTGCCGTCTACATCAGCTGACTTGCCTCCAACTTTATAAACTTCGGAAGAGTCAATGCCGCGCTGTTCTAGGTAGATGCGAATGTCACTCTCGTCTGCCGGCAGATCACGCCAAACGATGATGTTGGCACACCCGATCTTTTTGCTAGAGGACTCTTCTCTGTCACCGGGTGCTGGTCGACTATAGACATCATGTTTAAGTGCTGGATCAGCTACCATCAAACGACGCTGCACTACCGAAAATGCATAGGACTCTAACCCACTACGCTTTAAACTGCGACGAAACATCACTGCACTCAATGCCCACACCAGAAGCCGAGGCATTAGTCCGTAGGTAACATGGGCTCCAATCAGAAACCGCCACCAACTAGTTGCGGCAATAACATCTCCGATCCGTGCTGCACCAAGACTTGATACATAGCGATTTTCTAATCGAAAAAACTGCGTGTCTCTGATCTGGTCCATGCTCAATGACCACTCACTTCCAAGCCATGCCCACGGCGTCGAAAAGACCTTCAAAACTCGGTAGAACATCTCGGGAGTGATATTGAGGGTCGAGCTCCAACCAAAAGCTAGATCTGTAAAACCAATGAGCGAAAAGGCAACGAGCAACGCGCTAAACTGAAAAGCTATGCCAAAGTGTTGGAAGACTTTCAATATGAACCACGACTCGGGTCCACTGTGGACTTTTCTAACGTTACGAATGAGTGCGAGTCCACCTTCGAATCGTTCAAAAAGTTCAGTGCGTTGGTAGGCCAAATGTCTCAGCGCGTCTTGAAAAAAGCCGAGCCGGCCACCAAAGATAAAATTCAATGCAAGCGTGACGAGAAGAAGAAGTTGAATCAGAACAAACACACCAAGATACTGCAAGACATTGATTGGCGTCGACCCATCATAATGCAAAAGCACCAAAGCAGCCGACCCACCAAAGAAGGTGCCGATTACAACCAAAACAGCATCGAGCAAATTCAAAAAGCTTACGAATTTTTTACCGGGTGAAGGAGTCGGAACAAATGTTTCCACCCAGGCTTTCTTCAGCCGATCGCTGGATTCAGCGTGACCGGTTTCCTGGAAAATCCACGGATTTTTAGCTATGAATAATCTATCCTGCTCACGAACCTGCTCGGTTTTACTATTACGGTCACTCTCAAGAGCGACCTCTAGATCGACAAGATCTGAGAGAGAAAGTGGAGGGTTATGCTTCGTCAGGATGATTGCTCCCATATCCTTTAATCAGGTCTGTTACTTCTACCAACTAATTGGCAAAAATACGACAAGGACATGGATATAAGGATTGGGTTAGCGCGTCTTCTCAACTAATTCAGGAAATACTTTCGAGACTTTATTTAAAAGATAGTTTCCGTAAGTGCCCTCGAAATTGTGCACGCTGGATTTATCCCAACGTTCGTCAACATCGTCTCCCGCTTTCTCAATGCCCTCGATCGTTTTAACTTCCGCAAAAAAGTTCGGATCAAAAAACAATGGGAAAGACAAGCGGTCGCCTTTCGATTTGTTGCGCACGCGGTGCGGCGTCGAACGGTAGAGCCCACCGGTCATGCGGTCTAACATATCGCCAATATTGCATACGAAGGTGTCTTCAATAGGTGGGGCTTCGATCCAACCACGCCGCGATTTCACCTGTAATCCTCCACTTTGATCCTGTTTTAATATTGTCAAAACACCGTAATCAGTATGCTCGCCAACGCCCCATTGGGACTGCTCAACTTGCGATTTTGCGGCGGGATAACTGAATATACGAAAGAGGATCAAAGGATCGTTGGTGTAAAGGCGGTTAAAGTAGTCAGCGTCTAATCCCAAAGACAATGCTAAACCCTTCATCAAGGCATGACCAAGATCAGTGACCGCAGCCATGTAATCAAGCACTGCAGTACGAAGGTGCGGCTGATCGTTAGGAAAAAGATTTGCTCCATGCATCGGTGTTTTTTGAACCACTAAAGGGTGATGTTCACTGAGCTCTGTACCGTAATATACTCCTTCTTTTAGATCGGGCTGGTTTGAGGTTAACTCTGCACCAACTTGAAAATACCCTCGCCACGCACGCCCTCCTTTTTCCATGGAGTAGTGCATTTTTTCTGCCAGAGACCGGGCGAAAAATTTTTTAGATTCAGCTTCGAGTTTAAGCTCTAGATCTTTTGGTACACCGTGATTTTTGACATAAAAAAATCCGGTATCACGGCATGAGCGACCGATTTCATCGGCCGTCACCTGCATTCCCGGGGATTCATAAATCAACGACCGCACATCGATTACGGGCAAGACTTCAGTCACAAACCTCCTCCTCCAAGGAAACGCGAAAACCACAAATGTAAGGCCCCAGAAATCCAGCCTTTATACCGGGCCGAACTGGCAATTTTATTGTCAATTTGACTAAAGACCGTCCAAAAATACTACATGATTCCTCAGAGATTAACCAAGAGTACCTGATATTATAGGTGTTTTATGCAGATCCAGCACTGGTCTAGGCTTTGCAAAAGGTACCCTGAACAAAATGATGTCCCGCGTCGCTTCTGGAGTTGAATATGAAGAAGTTTATTGCAGCACTCATCCCAGTTCTTTTCGCTGCATGCGGTTCAGATGGTCAAGAAAGCACAAGTAGCGTCAAAGTGTTTGGTGGTCGCGCTTCAGAAGACGGTGAATGGTCTAGCTCTGTTGCAGTACTTCGCGGCGGCAGCGCATTTTGTACAGGAACGATAGTTCACCCAAGATTAGTCATCACTGCAGCTCACTGCGTTACAAGCTCCCAATCAAATTCAGGGAGCAGCATTCGCATCGGCGTTGGCCAGCAGGAACGCACCGCAAAAACCTACGGTGTTGATCGCG
>CAMAXT010000110.1 GCA_945862295.1 Pseudobacteriovorax antillogorgiicola | reverse complement strand
CAAGAAGAAGTCGAGAATGGGAAAAATCAAATTGATCGAAACCAGTAACCCTGACTGGAAAGATCTTTCAAAAATTCCAGGATAAAATGCGGAAAGATCCCCGACGGCCTTCGGCCTGGGGATGACGAGGTAAGTGCCATCATTTTCTGAATTCTGAATAAAGCAGATTGCTTCTTCTCACTCGAAATTTTCGACATCAAAAATATTAGGCACCATTTAATAGTCCTGATAGTTGAATCAGTCCCCACAAGACTAAAAACGGTGAAATGATTTTTATCATCCGCCCAAATTTATGTCTCCATTCCGCCATTTTCTCCGGGTTTTTGGAACCAACAATTTTTCCAGTAGCTAACAAGTAGGCATACGTTCCGCCAAATAGAGGAATCAACCCTTCCAAATTTCCAAAATTCCAATTCATATACTCACTTCAGAAGTCACAAAAACCGCAGTTTTTAGTTAAACCGATCAACTACCAGACATATGCGGGTAGGTGTGATTCGTTGGTGGTACAAAAGTTTCTTTCATTGTCCTTAGATTCATCCAGCGCAGCAGGTTGAGCTTACTCCCGGCTTTGTCGTTTGTCCCTGATGCTCGAGAGCCACCGAACGGTTGCTGGCCGACGACTGCGCCTGTTGGCTTATCGTTAATATAGAAGTTTCCAGCCGCGTATTCGAGTTTTTCGGCTAACTTCGCGATCACATAGCGGTCTTGCGCGAAGATAGCGCCCGTTAAAGCGTAGGGAGAGGTTGTGTTGCAAAGTTCGAGAGTCTCATCAACTTTATTGTCGTCGTAGACATAAACAGTGAGGACTGGTCCGAAGATCTCCTCCGACATTGTACGGTACTTTGGTGTTTTCGCTTGAATGATGGTTGGTCTTATAAAATAGCCAACGGAATCATCGCACTCACCACCAGCGATAACATCAGCATCACTGTCAGCTTTTGCTTGGTCGATGAATCCCTTGATTTTATCAAACGAACGCTTGTCGATGACGGCTGCCATGAAGTTACTGAAATCTTCAGGATCACCCATTTTTAAGCTGTTTGTGGTTTCTATCAGCTCAGACTTTATATCTTTCCAAATGCTAGCTGGGACGTATGCTCTAGAAGCCGCCGAGCATTTTTGCCCTTGATACTCGAACGAACCGCGGACCATCGCGGTAACAAGAGCTTTTTTGTCGGCGCTTGGATGGGCAAAGATAAAATCTTTGCCGCCTGTTTCGCCAACAATGCGTGGGTAAGCGCGGTAGTTGGAGATATTTTTACCGATTGTCTGCCAGATCATATTGAATGTGCCGGTTGATCCAGTGAAGTGGACGCCTGCAAGATCTTTGTGATTAAGTGCGATGTTGCCGATCATTGGTGCATCACCGTGGACTAGATTAATCACACCCGGCGGCATGCCAGCGGCTTCAAGAATTTTTTGACCAACCCAACACCCTAGCATTGATGTCGGAGACGGCTTCCAGAGCACACCGCAACCCATGAGCGCTGGTGCTGTCGGCAGGTTGATCGCGATAGATGTAAAGTTAAACGGCGCGATAGCAAAAACAAAACCTTCAAGACCGCGCGATGATGTGCGGTTCCAGGTTAGGGGGCTTGAGACCGGCTGATCACTGTAAATTTCCTGCATATACCGCGCGTTGAACCGCCAGAAATCAGCGAGTTCACAGGCCGCGTCGATCTCAGCTTGGAAAATCGTTTTGCTTTGGCCAACCATCGTCGCTGCGTTCATTTCGGCGCGGTAGGTAGTTGCTAGAAGATCAGCTGCTTTCAAGAAGACGGCAGCGCGCTCTTCCCAAGAAAAATTGCTCCACTCTTTTTGGTTCTTAACAGACGACTCAATGGCAGTGTGGATTTCTTTTTCCGTCGCTCGGTAAGCTTTCGCTACTTGGCGTTTGTGATTATGGGGGGAAACGACGGCGTCGAACTCTTTTCCCTGGATCTTCTTGCCGTCGATTACACAAGGAATGTCTTCGCAGCGGTTTTTGATCCGTTGCAGTTCGGCTTTCACGTCGGAGCGCTCGGGCGAGCCCGGCGCATATGATTTCACCGGTTCGTTGACCGGAGTTGGAGTTGTGAAAATTGCATTTGCCATGGGAATCCTCCCTGATTTTGTGGATTTACGAATGGAGGGGCATTCTACCTTTCGGTGCAAATAAATAGCAAGATCTCAGCGAATCCGTTTAGGTAACTGAAGTATTTTGGCTCAAGAAACGTTGATAGACGGGTTTTATGATATGCTTTTTATCTGACATATTTTTTTCTAACAGATTTTTATCAAAGGGAATTTTGGAGATTCCGAGTTGTCTTTTCTCCGGAAGCAAATCTGTAAGATGATGCTGATTTTGGTCGCCGGCTTTGTGCTGATAAGCAGTGTCGCGCAGGCACAGAAAACGGTTCCCTTTACTGCAGCACCCTGGAAGGGCGAATTCTTTACGCCAAAGCAGGGTGGTCTATACGTCAAGATGCTGCCTAAAGATTTTGCAGCATCAGGGCAGACTAAATTTTTGACCGCCAACGTGCAGCTGACTGTCTATAATTTACTCACGAAACGACTGTATATCGTCAGTCACTCGTTAGGCGATGTTGAAGGGTTCCCGCGAGAGATCTGGAAACTGACTTCTGGCAAGTATGAGATTAGATCGGTCGAGCTGGTCGACATGGCCGGACAAAAGAGGCGCTGGGTTTCTGGGCCAAGCAATAGAAGGACATTTGTCGTGCCGCGCCAGAGCATTGCCAACCTCGGTCTCTGGACCTTGAAGCCATTTGGCAAAGATAAGATGTCTATTAAGTTCGAAATGATTCCAAATAGTTACACTGAGACAAGCCGTAAGAGTGACAGTTCAGTTGCCGCTGTTGTTGATGCTTTCAGTGGACTGATCCAAGAGCGTTTTGGTGGCAAGAAAGTGGTCGAAGGTTCTGATGATGGCTATAGCAGCAATAAGCAGATCAGAGCGACAATCACATTCACCCGGCAGATTTCAATGTTCTATGCTTTGAATCTTTTTCGTCACAATTACGTCGCTCAAGAAGTTTCGAATGTACTGGTAGTTTATGATCCGAACATTAGGCGCTGCTTCACCGACCGTTTGGAAGAAAAAGATGACCTCCGTGGGGATGTTAAGTTCACGTTTCTACTATCTAAAGCAACAGGTACGATGAACAAAGTTAAAAACACCGGTGGTACAGCGAGCGATCCGACATTAGTGCGTTGCATGTACCTGGAGCTTGGACAAATGCAGTTCCCAATTAAGGAAAATATCGTCGGCGAAGTGACGTACACTTTCGATGTTAAGTAAGGTGGATCCGCGTTTCTGGCATTCAATGCCAAAAACTCGTTATAATAGGTCGAAGGACCAATCGCCATCAGGGAGGATCAGGCGGTGAGTAACGGCGCACAAGTAAATCAAGGGCAAGCACCTCAGCAACCAACGATACCAGTTGGAAAAGCTAAACGTCGACTGCGTAACTATATGTTGCAGCCGCTTTTACAAGTAAAAATCGGACTCTATTCGATTTTGCTGAGTGTTTTTTTCTCGTTAGCTCTTGGAGCTATCGTCTATTACAACTTTGCTGGACTCGTCAGCTCGATCGTTCTTCTAACGGACGCCGAAGCGGAAGTAAAAGATCTTTTCATGCAGTATTGGAAGGACACACAGCTTTGGATTTTTCTCTGCTTTGGGATTTATTTATTGGCAACGGTGTCGATTTCAGTACTCTATACCCACAAACTCATTGGTCCAACAATCGCATTTCGCCGGCATGTTCGTAGTATTTCTGAAGGACGCTATAACGCGCGGACTTATCTTCGTAAAGGCGATGCGTTCTCAGAACTTGCTGATGAGTTAAACCACTTGAGCGAAGTGATGGAAAAACGCTCGCAAACGCAAAAATAAATCGTCCGCTCGAAAGCCTGATGTCAAAAGAGACCACGACAGACTCAACGTCAAATCCTAGCGCAGCAAGCCAGCCGCGTGATTGGTTTCTACCTGCAATCGAAAGTAATGCCGACGTCGGTGGGTGCCTAGATGCTGTGATCAGTGAACTTACAGGTCGCGCGCAGTTCATCCATTTAATAAAATCCAATCTCGACCAAAAATTACCGAATGGTGCCGACACCATCACTAGCCTCGGGCAAAAGCTTAAGGGGTTGGAGAATACGTTACGTTTTCGTTTAGGGATTCTGCGTCCGGAAAGACCCCAAGCATGGTTTCGTGCTCCGGCGGTGACGACAACTGGACCATTTTCTTCGTCTGTCATCAATGAGCCAGTGTTTTCGCCATTCGATGCATCCCAGTCTGACAAGCTTAAACTGGAAATCATCAAATGCTGGGAAGCGAGTTCCCATAAGGTTTATAGTTTTCAAGACAACAGCGGATGCCTTTGGCGAACGCTGCTAAGTTTGAAATGGGAACATGAACTTATTTGTCGATTGAAACCTCCCTATGACACTCTCCGTTTGGATAAGTTGCCAGATCATCTTCCAGAAAAGTTTGAAAGCCGAGCGCTGAGAGCATTTCTATTAAATGTTCGAAATGAGATTTCCGCGATCCGGATGCGGCTTGATAGTTGTTTTGAACAACTTATGGAAAACAGTGTGCGGTTTTGGGATTATCAGAAGAAACATGCTCCAGAAGTAGAACAGGCCAGCCGTCGTGCGCAATCAAACCCGGCAGCGGATTCGGTTCGCGAGGAGATGCGCAAGCGCAGGGCTACCAATCAGCCCCAATTTTTAACACCAATCGATTTGAACGCTCTAAAGTTTATGGGATTTAAAGATTTACCAAATCAAGTCGAACTGCGCCAACGCTACATCGAACTGGCAAAAAAACTTCATCCAGACCGCTTTGGTGGCGAAGACCAATCGTTCAAACAGCTTTCCGTCTCGTACAACCACCTCATCGAGCGGGTCATAGCCTGAGTCTTTGCACGTTTTTAACTCTGACCACAATTGATCATATGATACAATCTAAGCATTAAATTATTTTGTCTACTGGAGCGATCTCAAGGACAGTGGTTGCTCTAAACTTTGATTTTTTAAGTTCGTAGTATTTTGAGAGGGTGGGGGAAACCCCGCCCTTTTATCGTAAGCGGGCCTGTTAGGCTTTAACGGAAGGAAGAAGTCTTGATTACTGACTGGGAATCACTCTTTGCCCAACCCGCAATAAAGCGCTTGATGCAGCTTGCGCAACGAAGCTTTGGAGTAAGGATCAATTTTGTCGATGGCCGCGGGTGGCTCCAGGGTGTTGAAGCAGGGCGATTTTTTAATCCCGCTAACAAAATGCTTGCAACTCTGAGCGCATCAGCGGAAGGCTTTCGAGCTAAGCGCGATGCAGCCTTTCGGCTAGCAGCCGATATCTCGGCTGCACGAGTTCCCAAAAGAGCAACTACGGAAATTGGCACCTCATTGATCGCCGTGCCTTTATTGATCGACGGTGTATATGCAGGGTATGCCTATGCAGATGATTTTTTTGATGCAGAACGGTTGGAGCAGCAAAAAGTTCAGTTTGGAAATTTTTATGCGCGAAAAGTGGCGGATCTTCCGAATTTAAAACGTGAGATCGATGGTATTCCTACCCTCAGTAACTCTGAAGTGTCCTACCTTATAGATATTTTAGAAGGTATCTCAGAAGAGCTGTCGGGTTCGCACGTTGCTGCAACAGAAGCATCGGCACATGAAGTGAAGACTGGACTTATCGCCATTCCAAACTTCAAAAATAATCACATCATAGGTATGTCACCACTGGTGCGGGACCTCGTCTTGATGCTGTCACGGGTTGCGAGCAGCGACACAACAGTTTTGATTACAGGCGAGAGTGGCGTTGGTAAAGAACTCGTCGCTTTGACGCTGCACGAAAACTCTAAGCGAACAAAAAAAGACTTTGTTGCCGTCAATTGCGGCGCCTTCCATCAAAACTTATTGGAGTCAGAGCTTTTTGGCCACGTCAAAGGTGCATTTACCGGTGCAACCGATAGCCGCATGGGGTATTTCGAACGGGCTCATGCTGGAACTCTCTTCCTAGATGAGATTGGCGAGACAACGTTAGCGACCCAGGTAAAGATGTTGAGATTCCTTCAAGAGGGAACATTCATCCCAGTTGGCGATTCGAAGGAGAAATCCTCAAATGTGAGGGTTGTCGCCGCTACCAATAAAGATCTCAAACACCTCATGAAATCTGGAGACTTCCGCGAAGATCTTTATTACCGCTTACGGGTGATTCATATCAACGTGCCGAGTTTAAGGGAGCGGCGAGAAGACATTCCATTATTGGTTAAGCATTTTGTTGCTAAGCATGCGGAAGCGTCCCCAGCGCCGATAGTTACAGCAGAAACGATGGATTTTTTGACCAGCTATCATTGGCCTGGAAATATTCGTCAATTGGAAAACGAAGTGAAACGGATGTGCGTTCTTTCGAAAGGTAGTACTGAAGTTTCGCCCGATATTTTAACCGATGACGTGGTGAACGCAAAAAAAGCGAAGAGGGAGTTTGGTCGAATCAACGAGAGCCTGAAGAAAACACTCGATGATCAAGAGAAGTCGGCCATTATTGAAGGCCTAACTCGTACTGGTGGAAATAAAACGAAACTTGCGCGCGACCTTGGTATGTCGAGAAGTTTGCTAACAACGAAACTGAAAAAGTACGGCATCAAAGATTGATGGCATAAGAAAAAAGGCCCTCAAGCTAGCTGAATCAGCGACTTGAGGGCCAGTTACAAAAAAAATCAGATTAGCGGGCGTCGACGCAACGATCGAGACGACGATCCCAGAAGCACTCTTGAACCGCATCGCATGAGCGCCAATCCCAGTAGCTGCTACAATAAGACGGCTGATCATGGCGGTCTTCGCAACGGTTGGTGTGGCGATCAAATTGACAATCTTGTTGGCGGTTACAGCCGCGTGGATCGCGGTCATAGTCGGAACAGTAGCTGCCGCCGCCACCGTTATCATCGACATAGTTACATGAATTGCGGCGGTAGTCGTAAGAGCAGTACCAGAGATTGTTACAAGTGCGTGGATCGTAGTTGTAATCGTAGCAAGCGGCGGCGCGTTCGAGATCGTGGTCTTGAGTTTCGAAAGATTGGGTTTCGGTAGCAAACGCTGTTGCGCTGGTTAAAGCCAACATTAGGACTGTGATGATGTTTCTAAGCATGGGGATGTTCCTCTATTAAAAAAGTTTATGCCGCCAATGTAGAATATTGTGTCGCCGGATTCAACGGGGTGCGCGCCAGATTGGCCTGGAAAATAGGTCTTTTTGTTCTGTCAGTTGAGAATAGCGGTCTGCGAACTAGGTCAAGTTTCGCGAGGCGTAAGAACCTTCCCGTTCATATCATCGTCTTTTACCAAAACACCGCTTAGCTTAGCTGCAAGACACCGCTGCAGGAGTTCCGCTAGCTTTGCTGCTGCGGAACTAGGAGCAAATCCTGATGCCCTGATGTTTGAAATACAATTGCGATCGGCGTCAGAATTTCCTGCCCGCGGCTGATAAACCAGGTAAGCACTCATACTGTCCGTGCTGCCGAGCCCGGGTCGTTCACCAATCAAGATGACTGCCAGTTTGGCCTTTAGCGCTTCGCCGACGTCATCCTGTAAGGCCACGCGCGCATGGCGCGCGATCACAACTGGTCCGATCGTAAGCGATTTCTGCTGCAATATTGGGATTAGCGAACGCAGTAGTTCACAAGCATTTTTTTGCACTGCCAGCGCGGAAAGTCCGTCAGAAATCAACAGCACGACATCTATTGCGACATGCGCCTGCGTAAAATCTAGGAGTCTATTTTTGTCAGCCTGTTTAAGGGCTCGACCTAAGCCTGGATTCTTTAGAAAGCTAGCGTGGTCGGTGGCATTTGATTCCACATGTAGTATGTCTAATCCCAAATCTAGACTTCTAAGTTCAGCGGCAAGCGCTTCGGTATCAAAGTCCGCATGTACCGCATCGCGCGCCCGGGCTTGATCCAGTCGAAAAGATAAAAGTTCCTTGGTAGGCAGACTTCCACCGACTCGGCCTATAGCGATGCGGGCGTCAGTAAACGTCTTTAGGTGTTGCAGGGGATCCTTTGATACAAGAATTTTTGTCATGATGATCTGCCCTCAGGCAATCTAGTTAAAGGGTGTTTCGCAGTGATTGCTAATAAACGCTGATCAACACCTAAAACGCCCATTTTTTCCAACCAAGCTTGAAACTCAGGAGCTGGTTTTAGCCCAAGGACCTGCCGAAGGTAGTGACTGTCGTGAAAGGACGTTGATTGATATCCAAGCATGATGTCATCGGCACCTGGTACTCCCATGAAGTAATTGCAACCACTTACCCCAAGAAGTGTTAGGAGGTTGTCCATGTCATCTTGGTCAGCTTCGGAATGATTGGTGTAACAAACATCGCAACCCATCGGCAGTCCTAAGAGCTTGCCGCAGAAGTGATCTTCGAGGCCAGCTCGAATAATTTGTTTGCCATCATACAAGTACTCAGGACCGATAAAACCGACGACTGTGTTAACCAATAAAGGGTCGAAATGGCGCGCTACTGCATAGGCACGCGCTTCGAGTGTTTGCTGGTCAACGCCATGATGTGCATCCGCGGAAAGGCAGGAACCTTGTCCCGTTTCGAAGTACATAACGTTATTACCTAAAGTTCCGCGTTTGAGCGCCAATGCCATAGCGCGCGCTTCTTCGAGCATGGCTATGGTGACCCCGAAACTCTTGTTCGTTTTTTCGGTTCCGGCAATGGACTGAAAAACCAGATCAATCGGAACGCCACGTCGCATTGCGTCCATTTGTGTAGTGACGTGGCCAAGAACACAAGACTGCGTCGGAATGTCGTAGGTGGTAATTAACTCGTCTGTCAGCCGCAGGATGTTCTCGATGCTGAGGATATTGTCTGATGCGGGGTTGATGCCAATGACGGCGTCGCCGCAGCCGTAAAGCAATCCCTCTAGGATGGATGCTGCTATGCCCTTCAGATCATCGGTTGGGTGGTTTGGTTGCAGTCGGACGGATAAATGTCCGGGCAAACCCAAAGTATTGCGAAATTTTGTCACGACGCTACATTTTTTGGCGACAAGGATTAAATCTTGATTGCGCATGATCTTGCTGACCGCGGCGACCATCTCCGGGGTTAGACCTGGACTAACCTGTGTCAATTTTTCAGTGTCGGTTTAGTAGAGCAAGAGCCAATTACGGAGGTCGCCTACGGTAAAAGACGATACAGGAGCAAAGGCGGAGGTATTGTGCGAATCTAGAATGAGACGC
>CAMAXT010000109.1 GCA_945862295.1 Pseudobacteriovorax antillogorgiicola | reverse complement strand
TGTCGGACAGCCAAAAGATGTTTCACTCGAACGGTATGCATCAGCCAACCAGACGGGCTCTTCTGGAGCGATATTTTCTTTCGTTGTATCGTCCAATACCGAACTCAAAAGCAGTGTTGTCGGTCATGACGGTTGGGTGTCGATGTTCTTAGCTAGCACGTCCGCAGGTATCCCAACTATTTTGATGGTACCGGCGGTCGAGGCACCTAAGAAAAATGAAGACAACGAAGTTATCGGGACT
Organism: Pseudobacteriovorax antillogorgiicola; assembly: GCA_945862295.1. Classification (GTDB taxonomy): domain Bacteria; phylum Bdellovibrionota_B; class Oligoflexia; order Oligoflexales; family CAIYRB01; genus CAMAXT01. The sequence goes on along the minus strand of CAMAXT010000109.1, from coordinate 9,391 downwards.
GAGTGGAAAGCTCGAGTGGCAGATTGGGCGAAGTTCTATAGCGCCCTCGATTCGCAAAACTTTGCCGCAGCTGTTCGTTCGTCGTCTGTCCCAGGCAGGATTATTGGTTTTACTGGAGTCAGTGCTGAAGCTGCGAAAGCCATTGCTGAAGATGAGCTCGAAGGTATTCTCGAAGAGGCGGCCGAATCCTTTGAGGATCAAGCATTCGCAGAAGCAGCCATCTTGCTTAGAAAATCCTACATTTATTCTTACATCCTTGACAAAACAAGCTCGTTCGAGGATTTGCTTAACCGTATCTACGAATCGCACCACAAAAATAGGCGATTTGTCGATGCTGTCTACTACATCGAAAAACTAATCGCCTTTCGTTCTAAGGCAAAAGAAGTTGATCAAGACCAGTTGGCATCAGACCGCCTAAACGCGGGTATCTCAGCCGTGCACGGCCAAATGTTTGAGGTAGCTGATGGTTTTCTGAAAGCAGCGGAAGATTATTTTTTGCCGGAGGAAGAATGGGGTTACCTGGCTAGGATCTCGGAGTACCGCGCGTTAAACCTTTCGAACCAGTTAAAGTATCAACCATCGATTGATGCTTACCTGAAAAGCTACGAGTACTATTTGAAGTCAAACCCGGAGAATGCCGCTCTAAAACTTCTTTCGGTCGCAAACATCTATTCGAGATACCTAAGTCAGTACGATAAAGCGCTTGAGTACTTCGACCGCGCCGCCGCCGAGCTAAAAAAGCTCGGCAAACCGAGCTATCTTTCTGTTATTGTCGACAAAGCCAATACCCTTCTTACGATCGGGCAAATTGATGCAGCAATTTCGGCGATCGAGCGAGATGTCCTTCCGGCATTAGACGAAGAAGAGCAAATTTCGCTTTGGATCAGGGCAAATCAGTCACTAGCAAATATTTATTTCCGTGGTGGGAAGTTCCCGCAGGCAAGAGAGCTTACCGAAAAGATTATTGCTCAGACCCAGCGCATCGAAGACCTAAAAACCAGAGCCGAGAGAACAAACGATGCGGCCAGTCTACGGGCGATGGTTCTAGCAAAGACCGGTAACTATACAGAAGCCTTTGACGAGTTCATTAAAGCGATAAAGCTAGCGACAAAGTATGACCTTAAAAGTCAGGTTGCCCTTTTGTACAACAACTACGGCTTCTGGGCCCGTGAGTATGGAGCGATTGAGCAATCGATAAGGTTTTTTGAGATTGCCCAGCGCATTGACGAAGAACTTGCCTCTAAGAGTTCGATCGCATTTGATCAACGAAACCTTGGCCTGAGTTCGATCGTAAAAGGTGATTATGGCCGGGCAGAGGATCTTTTGAGCGAAGCACTGAAAACTTCCGAAGAACTCAATCTCGCCTATAACCTCGCTTATAGTCAGTTCGGTTTAGGCGATATGGAAAAAACCAAGGGTAAGCACGCTGAGGCGGCTGCCTATTACGAAAAAGCTCTCAGTATCTCCAGTAAAGCCCGGCTTTCAGATCTCGTATGGCGTGCCCGAGCGGCACTTGGATTTATGGCTGATCTTAAGGGCGATAAAGAAGACGCTGAAAAGTACCTGCGAGCATCGATACAAACCATTGAAAGTTTGAGTCCTGGTTTAAAGACTGAATATAGCCGCAATGATTTCTTATCTGATGCTGGTATCTATGAAGTTTATGACCGACTGATCGATCTGTTGATGCGCGAAAATAAATTTGAAGCCGCCTGGGAATATTCGGAACGCTCCCGAGCCCGCGGAGTGATCGATACCATTGCTTCGCAAAATTTGAAATTTGCTAGTCAAGAACTCAACGACTTGATGATAAAAGAACGGGATCTAAAGACTGATATCGATATCGCCAAACAACTTGGTGCGGCAAACACAGCCGGTTTAGATGCGAAGAATGCTGAGTACAAAAATGTTCTGGCAAACTTAAGTGAACGCAATCAGAAGCTGTTACAGTTTGTATCAGCCGATTCAGCCCCTATTTCTTTTGTTAAAACCAGCGTGAAAAGCGGCGACGCACTCGTTCAGTATCATATTACAGCCGAAATGCTTCATATCTGGATCATCAGTGAAGGTCAGTTGCTAGGTAAATCTTCAGAGATTAAAGCATCGGCTTTGAAGCTTCTCGTCGAAGATTACCGTGAGATCATGCAAAACTATTCCTCAACCAGTTTTATGGAAGAAAAATTGTCAAATCTTCTAATCAAACCAGTTGCTGATCAGTTGGCTGACGTAAAGCGCCTTGTTGTGGTCCCTCATCAGACACTGCATTTCTTCCCGTTCGCAGCGCTTAAGCTAAATAGCAAGTATCTGATCGAGACTATGAGCGTTAGCTACCTGGAGAGTGCATCTCAGCTGCGATACGCGGCATCAGCCAATGGATCAAAGAATAAAAGTATTGTCGCTTTTGGGTATGACAGCAAAGGCACCATTCCTTTTACGCTTCGAGAAGTCCAGTCAATTAAGCGTTTTTTTCCGTCAACGACGTCTTATTTCGGTCCTCAAGCAACCAAGGCTCAGTTACTTGCTTCGGTAAAATCGGCTGACGTTTTACACATTGCGACCCACGGCGAATTTAACACGTCAGATCCGACCCAGTCATATATCGAGTTAGCTGGTCAAACGACCGACAAACTTACCGTTCAAGAAATTTTTGCTATTGGCAATAACCTTGATCTTGTTATCCTATCGGCGTGTGAAACAGGTGTTGGCGAAATTTCTAACGGTGACGAAGTGATTAGTATGCACAAGGCTTTTTCTGTTGCCGGAGCAAAAAACGTTGTTTCAAATCTCTGGCGTATCAATGACGTGACTTCGGCAGTGGTGATGAAAAGGTTCTACCGTGCATTGGCTGAAGGCCGCGAAAAAGATGACGCGCTCCGTATCGCCCAGGAAGTAGCACGCACGCACTTTGAACACCCAGCCTATTGGGCATCGTTTCGTTTGGTCGGGGGTTATCATTGAAGTATTTATTTAATAAATTCGTATTCTGCTTAGCACTGACTCTACTTTTTGCCTGTGGAAAAGATGGGGATGGTTCCTCTGATGACGGCGGCGGAGGTGGTGGTGAAGGCGGAGATATAGGTAACGATCCGAAGAATGTTACCGGTAGATTTTTCTTTGAATCGACATCCAAACCAGCGACCGGGGTTGAGCTCGTTCTTTCAAATTGGACAGATCTTTCCATGCGTACCTTCACCGTAAAAAGTGATGGCAGCATTTTGGTCGCATTAAGTGAGTTTGCTGAGGGTCAGGTCTATAGCTTCCACCTCATTGATGGCGATCAAAAGGTCGCTGATCTTGATTTGTCGACTAACACCGGACTGCAGTCGGCGTTCGCGTACCAGGGGGGCTACGGCTTTGATCTCGGTGATGTTCTTATTCCTAAAGATAGCCGCGGTATCGTTCTCGTGCCCGATACAGGCTTAGAAGCAAATATTGGCGGTGGCTTCAGCATTGACGAAGGTAGTGGGTTAATGCTTGAAGGGTTTCCGGTTCCCAGTTTCGCGACTGAGGTTGATGTTCAGCCGTCGATGGTAGTTAGCGATGCGGTGGATCTTTACTACGGTGTGCTGAATCCGGTCGATGCGTTTGAAATTGAGCGTGTTCGTTCGAGGTATTCGGCGATTTCTTTTAGGGTTAAGGCTAAGAGTGCCGATTCTGTTGTTCGTTCCTTCATTGGTAGGGTTTCGGATTGGTATAAAGGGGCCAAGGTCATTTCTATTGAGTTTTCTCCAGAAAGCAGCACTGTACTTTGGCTTAGCAGCGAGTACGCACTCAATAAGAATGGAACGACGTTTTCGGCTGATGTGATAACCGGTGAGAATGTTGTTAACAGATTGATCTATCTGAAAGTAGAAGGTGAAGAGCCGCCGCAAGCTGAGCGTGTTCGGATTGTAAATACAAGTTATAGCACCCCGCCCTATTTGGAAGGCGTCAGCCTTGTCGGCGGTGTTCCCTTTATAATTAATTACAGTTTACCAACTATAACAAACGGTCTAACGACTCCGTTCTGTCATTCTGCAGGGGACGTTGTCCTCGATATCTTGCCGCCAAAAGATATGGATACTGATGCAGTGTTAGGCGACGCACTTGATTCTGTTGAACTCAGGATCGACTATTTTAATCAAAAAGACGGTATAACTTCGCAAATTGCCGCCACAACCCCATTGGTTGCACCTTTCGATAGTGACATTGCTGCGGTTACCGTCGGCGATTACAGCGAATCGTGGCAGGCAGCGACAAAGGTAAAAACATTTGTCATGGGTGCGGGTGCTTCTTCTTTAACTAAACACCGGTTAACGCTCAAGTCAGCGTTATTTCCAGCGCTCCTCGGAAGTAAGTCGGTGTCGCGCATCAAGGTTAAAATCCTTTTTAAAAACAGCAACCATTCAGGAAAGGCTGGCTCTGTCTTTTGGATAAGAAAAGACTGCTAAGAGGCGTTCTAATAAGAAATAGAGACAATTTAGTGATGTGCCGCCCTTTTTTCGTTTCTTTTTGCAGCAAAACCCCGACGTCTCGAAAAGATAAACCACTCAGAAGGAGTGGTCTAACAAGGATTTAAAGTGATTGTAAATGTTAGGCCGATTCTTTCGACATTTTTTCTTTCTTAAATGACTCGTCTCTTTCTATTGTTTCGCGCTTTTGGAACCGCGGCTGTTTTACAAATAGTGAATTAACGCGCGCGTCTTTTTCTGCGATTGGATGAAAGAGCAGGTAGCAGCAGAGGTCGCCTTTTTTTGCGAGAACCGATGCCATTATTTGTCGGAATTCTTCGTTATTTGACAGAGTCGTAGCTTCGTCCGTGCCGGACTGAGGTTCGGACTTAACTGGGGTGTCGGAATTGAGTTTGAACTCTGAACCGCTTGCTAGAGCTTTTTCTAGGCGCTCTTTAAGAGACGCGGCTTTTTGAGAGATTTTGTTTTTTGGCATAGCAAGAACTTGATTCAGTTTCCCGATCGCAGCTTCCAATTCAGAATTTCTGGCTTGCGCTAGCGCTAGATTGTAGATAACGACTGCTTTGGTTTCGACATGATTATCAGGAATACTGTGGATGGTTTTTTTGTAAAGTTCAACGGCTTCGGTTGTTTCGCCCATTTTGGCGAAGGTAACAGCTTTGTTATTCATGTAAGCAACCAGACCGTCGAGGGATTCCATTTGCGACATGAGTTTTTTTGCGGTGTCGGTGTCGCCACCGGCGATGGCAACTTTGATTTGAGAATCAGCTGCTACTTTTGAATCCGGATCGAGAGTAACTGCTTCGTCCATAGACCCGGCTGCAGCTTCTTGATTTCCAAGATCTGCATGAGACTCCGCCATATTGCAAATACGTTCGATATTGTTTGGCGAGATCTTATCAGCTTTATTGAAACATTTTACCGCCGCTTCGAAGTTTCGAAGCTTCATGAAAGTTTTGCCTAGGAGGTTCAATACAATGATTGAGTCACCAGAGAGCTTCAACGACTTGATCGCAGAATCTCGCGCTGCATTGAAATCAGACTTAGCAAAAGCATACTCAGCTTCTATAAGACATTTCTTCGCGATAGGTACACCTGGATCGGCGAGGAATTGCGCTTGCAGTGGTTCCGCTTCTTCTAGTTTTTTACCAGCTGTTAACAAACGAATCTTCCGCTCAAGAGCTTGGTGTTCAGTTGGTAGCCTATCCTGCTGAATCGTCCAGATGCATGCTGGTACGAAGAGATCTTTTTTGAGAGGCTTTTGAACAATATTCGCTGCTCCCATTTCTTTTAAGAGCGGCATGTCTTCAGGTTTCAGAAGAGAGCTTAGAATAATAATAGGAACATTGTAGAAACCATGACTTCTGATTCTTTGCAAAAGCATCGGTCCGGAAACTTTTTGAATGCGCCATTCCATGATAATTAGCTGTGGCTCGGGATTCTTTTCAAGAAAAGACCAAGCTTCTTCACCATCACTGAAGTGAGTAATGTTTTTAACGCCAAGGGGAGTTAAAAGATCTTTTACCCCTTGTCCTACTACAGTGTCACTGTCGATTACGATGCAACCATCAGTTGAAAGAACGTCGACAGCTTCGCCAGATACAGTTGCTTCAGACTGAGTTTGGCTGCCGGGTTTGAGAAGTAGCGCTTGGCTAAGTTCGTCGATACGACCCTTTAGTCCTTCGTCGATCATTCGGGCTTGGTTCAGTATTTTGATAGCGTTCTGTGGCTGATTGATTTTTACGTATGGCTCAGCTAATTGCAGTAAAACTTCGCCGTTGCCAGGATTGATTTGAAGAAGATTTTTATAGAGAGAAATTTGTTCGTGAAACAGGCCTGCTTCTTTCAAATGCATAGATAGGTAGTGCGCAGCGGTGATTGGTTCATTGCCGTTGAATTTATCCAGACACGCGATCAATTCGCCCATTTCGGCTTTGACCGCATCTTTTATTGTCGGTTTTTTGTGCCAAGAGAGCATGCCGAGTTCTGACGCAGCAGGGATGACATAATTTTCAGTTGGATCGAGAAGAAGAGAAATGCGAACGTTCTTTAAATCCGGATATTCAGAAACTATTTTTAGCAAATGCAGCGCATTCGCAGGTTGATCTGCAGAAAGTGGCGTGATGATCCAGTCGACTTTGTCGACTTCAAGGAATTTTAAGACGTCAGCAATGCTCGCCATCGCTTCCACACTTTCAAAACCCAATGCCTGTCTTATGGTCTCAGTCAACATCTGCCTTACGGGAGCAGAAGGATCGATGACAATAATTTTGCACTCCTTTTTACGAAGATTGCTCATCTATGTGTTTCCATAGCCGAAGTTTGCAATGTAACCTGTAAAAAGTATCGGCTGATCCGGCCCTGCCTGTAGTTTATTTTTTCTAACTATATGTTATTACTGATATTAAAGCGTGAAGCGGTTTCTCTGGCTCCGGTAAAATTTGATACTCATTGTTGCCCTAAAACCGATATCGGACTATTTTGGCGATCTCGATAAACCGTTTTCTTCTCAGGCGAATTTTTTGAAAAAAGTTCTAATCAATAGTGCAAAGCTTATCTTAGTAGGACTTCTTCTTTACTGGCTGGCGACGACCGGAAAACTCGACTTCTCCGAACTCGGTATCTTTCTAAAGAAACCTTCCACTTTGGTTGCCGCGGTCGGACTCTGGGTCATCGCTGCACTCTTGATTGGGAGTCTGCGGTGGAACTTACTTTTGAAGGGTCTTGGGATAAACATGCCCTTACTGCGGGTGATGCGTCTCCAGTTGATAGGATTTTTCTTTAACACAGCAATGCCGGGAGCTGTCGGCGGCGATGTTATCAAGGGAATGTATGTGTTGAGAGAAAAAACTGCGACAAGTAAAACCAATGCGCTGCTAACGATCGTTCTCGACCGGATCATTGGTCTGGTCGCCATATTTGCTATTGCTGCTGTCGCGATATTGACGAGGCTGGATTTAGTCCGAGGAAATGCAGGTTTAATGACACTGAGCCTTTTCGTCAGTGTTGGTGTGTTGGTGATATGTGTTGTCGCAATATTCTGCCTTACCGAGATTTTCTCTGAGCGTGATCCTTTTCTTTTTATCCTCTCAAAAAAGGTCCCCGGCTTTGGCCTTGTTAAGAAAATATACTTAGCACTTATACTTTTTCGAAAAGATCCCGGTACGATTGGTAAAGCTTTCTTTCTGTCTATCGTAGCTCAGGGGATGTCGCTATGTTTCGGCTACCTGCTTGCAACTTATCTTTCCGATAAGGCCGTCGACATTATGATCTACTCGGTGGTTCATCCGATTGGGATCCTTACGACTGCTTTACCGCTTGCGCCAGGTGGTCTTGGTATTGGTCACATCGCTTTTGATCGACTTTTTATAATGGCCGGTATTGAAGGTGGCGCAAACGTCTTCAACGTGATGGTGCTCAGCCAACTTGCACTCAATCTACTAGGTATCATTCCGTATCTCTTGCATAAATCTGAGATCGGTGGTCTTGACAAAGCTACGGAAGAGATCGGTCGCGTGGTCGATGCGGGCGCATAATCGTCAAATCCTTAAACACCTTGTTCTAAACCTCACGAATCGGTGAATCCCTCAATATTCGCGATGGCATAGCGTTAAATATAGCGTTTTTTTGTCTATTCATTCGACGTAATGCGTTCAGTCTTTGCTGTTTCAGGGTCGGTGATTTCCTCAATTTACTTCGACTTCTACACCCAGTTTTGTGTTCGAGGTTAAGTTGGCTTTCTCTTTGCAATTAGTATCTATGAAACACGTTTTTGCTATGAGACATTAAAGGGAGGCCTCATGACAGGGTCATTAACAAATCTAAAATACCTTTTGTTTTGCGCAACCCTTTCCATCATCGGCTGCGGCGGCGAGCAAAAGCAAACTAAAAAATCCAATAACGGCGCTGCCGTTGATACTTCCGACGAAGAAAAACTCGCTCAGAAAAAACTAGAAGCTGAGCAAGCTGAAAAAGAAGCCAAAGAAAAAGAAAAGCAAAAAGCTAAAGAGAAAGAAGAGGAAGAAGAGGAAGAAGAAGAGGAAGAAGAAGAGGAAGAGGAAGAAGCTGGCAAGTCAGATATGATTCAGTCCCTTCTTGGTAAATTGACCGGCGGCGGCGCTGGTGGCCTCGACATCAAAACAATTACATCGCTTCTTAGTGGAGCTGGCGGATCAGGATTTGATATTAGTTCTCTTTTAAGTGGTGCTGGCGCGGGTGGACTTGATCCATCTGCTCTAAGTGGACTCCTTAAAGGTATGGACCCAGCTCAATTGCAAGCATTGCTTGGCCAATTGTCTCCTTGATCTCTTAAAAAAAGCCCTGAAATACGAAAATGCCCTCGAATAAATCGAGGGCATTTTCTTTTGCCCGAGTTGCGTTCCTCAGGGCGAGGGGACCAGGATTTTACTCAGACCCGATTAGCAAGTCTAAAAAAAATCAGTTTTAAAACTCTTCACCGAATGCAACGTCACCAAGAGTAAATTGGTAGTACCATCATTCCAGCTGGACTTAAGCTGGGGTTTGACCTTTTCGTCACTGGTGATTTCGAGGCGTTCGTTTGAGAGCGGACTACGAGCGATGAATTCAATCGGTTTTTCGAGGCGGTCTCTGGCGTGGGATTTACTTGGGTGTTGCAGTGCAGGGAGGAGCCGTTGACACTGTCGCAGCGCTTTCCCTTTGCAAGTGGCATTGGTGTAAATCTAAATATCTATATGAGTCCGGAATGCTATGAACGCAAACTGATGGCGAATTACGCTTAACTAACCGTCCGCATTACGCGGGGAACATCAGCATTTTTTGCACTCTAATCCGGGACTCGCGAGTGAATGGAACATTAAAACCCACATTTTTATCGGAAAATATCTCAGTACTTTCTGATTGAACCAACTTTTTAAATCTAATTTAGTGTACACGCGGAACACCCCCACGGCTAACCGGCC
>CAMAXT010000108.1 GCA_945862295.1 Pseudobacteriovorax antillogorgiicola | reverse complement strand
GGCCAGTCAAAGATACGTTCCGTGATGATTGCACCGGTAAGTAGCACACCGAATTGTAAGCCGACAACAGTAACAAGCGGTAGAGCGGCGTTTCGCAAAATGTGTTTTAGAACGACAGTGCGTTCTTTGTTGCCTTTAGCACGGGCGGTACGGACGAAGTCTTCTTTCATATTGTCCAGCATCGAGTTTCGCGTCATCCTGCTAAGAATTGCTGCGAGGGCTGTTCCCAGAGTCATTGCGGGTAAAATATATGACGTTAACCCGGCCCGTTCGGAAACTGGTAGCCAGCCTAACTGTAACGAGAAGAAAAGTATCAGCATCGGACCCAGCCAAAAGTTTGGCATAGCTATAGCGAGAAGGGCGACTCCCATCGCGGCGAAATCGATCGGACCACCAACTTTCAATGCACTGATCACGCCAAGCGGTAAAGCAATGGCAACAGCGACAAGCATCGACAATAATGCAAGTTCTAGGGTTGGTTGAATTCTTTCAGCGATAAGTGCAGTGACTGGCTTTCTAAGAAGAAGTGATTCGCCAAGATCACCTGTCAAAACTTTTTTATAGTATGCCACCAGCTGCTGAGCAAAGGGTTCATCAAGCCCTAGGTCACTTCGCAAGGCAATCTTCTCTGCATCTGTAGCATAAGGTCCAAGGATCATATCTTCCGGATTACCAGGTACGAAATGAATCAGCATTGAAACAATAGCAACGACCCCCAAGCCAACAGGGATCATCGCCAATAGTCTTTGAATTATAAACGTCAGCACTCGTGCTCCGTTCCAACTATTTCTTCTGTGCGGTTGCTAAAGATGCATAGCGACCGTCAGCATAGACTTCAAAACCTTCTACTTTTTTACTTACAATAGCAAAAATCTCTTCATGCCATAGGAAGACATAAGGGAGATGTTTAGCAACCAGGTCTTGGACTTTGTTGTAGATGACGACGCGTTTTGCTGTGTCGGTTTCGATCTTTCCTGCGTTCAGTAGAGTGTCAAGTTCCGTATTAGAGAACCACCCTCTGTTGCCGCCATTCGGTGGGAATGCTTCTGTTGCAAAAGCAAAGCGGTAGATATCTGGATCCTTAAATCCGACCCATGCAAGGCTCCACATTTGAACTTTGCCAGCTTCCACGTCTGATTTGAACTTGCCCCATTCTAATGACTCGACTGTGACGTCAATGCCGATTTTTTTCAAATCAGATGCGATCGCTTTTGCGATTGAGATCCGAGTCAAGTCTGTAGTTGTTTTGTATGACAGAGCGAACCTTGGTTTTTTTCCGTCGCCGTCAGGATCTTTAAAGCCAGCTTCATCAAGAAGTTTCTTCGCTGCTTCTGGATTGAATGTAGATTTCGCCAAGTCTTTCGAAAAGAAGGTGTCAGTAGGCGGCAGCATAGTGTTTGCCGGAATTGCGAGTCCGCTTAAAACGTATTTGATGATCTTTTCACGATCGATCGCTTGGTTGATTGCCTGACGGACTTTTTCGTCACCGACCAGCTTGTCTTTCATATTGAATCCGAGGTAGGTCGTATTGAGACCAGCTCTTCTTAGCACTTGAAGAGATGGGCTCTTGGCGGCAATGTCATTTACTTTATCTCTACTGATTGAGTTTTGGACAATATCAATCTCGCCTGCTTGAAGCTTGGCATAGCGGGTGGTTTCGTCTTTAACGAATTTGATGGTGACACCAGCAGCTTTGGGTGGGTTACCTAGATTGTATTTTTGGTTCGCTGTCATCACCAGCTCGTTCGCGTTCATTGATGTGAAGGTGAACGGTCCACAACCGGTAATTTTGTCGGTTTCAATCAACATGTCTTTTGAGCTAAAAGAAGCTGGCAAGATCCCAACGACTAAATTCAAAAGAAATGTCGAATCTGCTTCGTTCAGTTCAAAAGTTACTGATTCTTTAGCTACAGAAACATTCTTTAGATTAGTAAAAGCACTTTTGCGCGGTGAAGGATTTTTAATAGTTTCGTTTTTGAAATACATATAAGTAGCCTGCACGTCAGCTGGTGTGACTGTGCTACCGTCGGAGAATGTGATGTTTTTCTTAATATTAACTTCAAGGGTAGTGGGAGAAACCCATTTCCACTTTTCAGCGAGATCAGGGACGGTCTTCCCGTCTTTGTCAAAAGCGATCAGGGAGCAATGGATGAGATTCTCAACGTACTGACTATTGGCATCAACTGCAAAACGAGGATCGATCGATCTCGGGGCAGCGTCGAGCGCCATAGTGACCACGGAAGCAGCTCCTTGGCTTGTTCCCGCAAGGAGCAGAAACGTGGCGGTTGGTATCGTTCTAGCAAAAAAGCTGATAGATCTCATTTAGCTACCCTTTCAAGTTTTTCAGGCGAAATTAATTAACGCCGAAATATCAGAACACGGTTTTGACGTTTAACCGCTTCTTGTTTCTTACTGCTTTTAAGCAGAACTAATTGCTTGTCCCTTGTAATTTCAGTGGATAGGATAGCAATACCCCTAGGGGAAGTCCACGTCCTAAGTAACGCCAATAACGTTAAAAAAATCGGATCATAAGATGAATTTGCGTCCCATCGATTACCGTGCCAGACATAAGCGAGCTGCTGATCTGATGGATCAGGGAGCATTGGTCGTTATGTCCCAACCTACTGCATACAGAAACAGCACTGTCGAGCATAGTTGGCGGCAGGAAAGTTTCTTTCAGTGGCTAACTGGATTTGAAGAGCCAGGTTCTTGTTTCGTCCTTCTGGCAAATCGTCCCGAGGGTGAACGCACTCATTTGTTTGTTAGGGAAAAAAGCCCTGAGCGGGAGCTCTGGGACGGCCGGCGCTTAGGTGTTGATGGTGCAGCAAAGACTTTGATGATCGACAAAGCTCATAGTGTCGAGTCCTTTTGGCGCATGCTCCCAGAACTCATGGGTGATGCTTCAAGAGTTTGGTTCAACTTAGGGTTAAATGAAGAGTACGACCGAAATTTCATTAAAGCTTTAAGCCAACACAAAGCCGTTTACGGCAAAAAACACCTTTCGTGTAAAATACCAATCCATGATTCGCTGTATCTGGCAGGACAGCTCAGAATGTGTAAGTCCCCCGAGGAACTCGACCGTATGCGAACAGCAGCCGGTATTACTCGCAAGACATTTGAGCAAGTTTATAAGGCTGTTCGCCCTGGCATGAGCGAAAAAGATGTCTACGGCATCATTCAAGGTGAATTCCTGAAAAATGACGCCGATATGGAAAGCTACGGAACGATCATAGCTGGCGGCGCAAATGCTTGCGTTTTACATTACCGTGATAACAATCAACCGCTAAGAGATGGCGAGCTGCTGTTAATCGATGCAGGCGCGCAGTTTCAATACTATGCTTCGGATGTGACGCGGACCTTTCCAGTAGGGAAAAAATTTTCACCAGAACAACTCGCGATGTATGAAGTTGTCCTACGGTCGCAAAAAGCTGCGATCGCGAAGGCGACGGTTGGCTCTACTCTTCCTGCAATTCATGAGGAAGCCATATCTGTTCTTACCGATGGGATGCTTGATCTTAAGCTTCTGAAGGGCAGCAAAGACGAAATCATAGAAAAAGCTGCTTTCCGAAGATTCTATCCACACGGTACCAGTCATTGGATTGGTATGGATGTTCACGATGTTGGCGTCTATAACGAAGGCGGACATCCCGTTTTTCTTGATGCGGGTATGTTCTTTAGCGTTGAACCTGGACTTTATGTTCAGCCAGATGACGAGACAGCCCCGAAGGCTTTTCGCGGTATCGGTATCAGGATCGAAGACGATGTTCTCGTCACCGAAGATGGACCAGAAGTTTTGACTTCTGGTATTGCCAAGGAAGTAAAAGATCTTGAAAATCGCTGGTAAGCTTTCGCCACTTTTTGCGACTTTTTTTCTTTTGTCAGTATCAGAATTTGATACTGCAGACGCTGCTGACTGTGCGGGCGAAAAAATCCATTACGCTTATCCAATTGTCTTGACTGGACCTTCTGACCTTAAAGGGGTTTCAGTTGACGCCTTACGCGGCATGGCATTCAAAAGCGGAACATGGGTGGAAATTCCTATTCAGGTCGAAGAAATCAATGCGACTGGCGACTATGTTTTAGCTAATGGTTTGCCATTTACCCGAGACACCGATGACGGCTATTTCGATGACAAAGACGAAATCGCCCTGATGGGCGAAGATCTTGGTGATGATTTCTCACCTACCGATGTTAGCGCAGATGTGAAAGAGAGCGCGCTGCAGTCATGGAAAGTCAAATTTTGTCGCGGCGGTAAATTAGCTGGTCACATGCTTTTACAGTCCTTCTATGTTGCGGTTAAGAAGAGTGAGAAGTCTTACGTATCCTATGACGGCGGAAATCTATCGGTTAGTTCCGACCTGTATGAGTATAAATTTCATTCAAAAAATCCTGTGTTGCTTGGCGAAGTCGCGCTTAAAAAAGATGGCAAGAAGATTTCTGTCATTGAATCGTCTGAATTTTTAATGCCTCTACGCACACCTTTTTTCATGCCAAATATGGTTTTCAAAGATAGCGACTTCACTTCAGTGATTGAGAGTTGGCAAACAGGACCTGTTAGGACGATTATTGCCGTCGGCGTTAAATACACGTCTTTTCTGTCTTTGTTTAAGCTGCATCTGTTTAGCGAACTTGTTTTCTATAGAAACAGATTTGTGATCCCGACTAAAATAGAATTTATTTTTAGTCCGAGAAATTTACTAAAACCCGGAAGCGGTGTCTCCTATGTGCTTAAATTACCGGAGGAGCAAGGCTGGAATTTTGAATCCAATCTAGCGCCATTTCCAAATATGTCACCAGATCAATACATGAAAACTGGACCGCGAGCGCTCGAGCAAGAAGAGTTTTATGCGATCGCTCGAGGCCGTGACGGCGCACTTTTCGCAAGCGTTCGCGTCGACAGAGCTGCACGTGCCATGGTACCGATGCCACTTATTCTTGAAGAGACTGATTTCGTCTCAGATAAGAATAAAAAAGATTGGCCATGGATGGCGCGTCAGAATGGGGATTTAGGCGTCTTTATTGACTTTTCAAATGTTGAAAAAGGTTTGTATAATTTTGGACTTGACTTGCTTCTGTCAACTAGGGCAGATGAGAGGTTCACAGATTACGGTTCGGTCGATACATTTTGGCATCGGGTGCCTTGAACTCACCGAATATGGCGCAAATCGCCGACAAATCCGCACGCGGCGGTAGATTTAGATTCTAAACGACTAAGATCATTGGAATATCCGGCATAATAACATATTGCCCGATTGATCGTTTCTTCGATTCACCTTTAAGAGAGATTTTACATGAAACAAGCTAAGAAGCTCCCTGCCAAGAGTCCGGCTAAGGCCAAAAAAGCACCTGTTGCTAAAAAAGCGAAAGCAGTCGAAGTCGCCGAAGTTGACGACGAAGACATGGACACCGAAGACCAGGACGAAGCTTCAGAGGTAGCTGCACCGCAGCAAGCTCGCACGCAGACGCCAGTGCAAGCAAAAAGCCAGCAGGCACCTCAGCAATCAAAATCACAAAACGATCAGCAATCAAACCAGAGGCGCGATACGCGCGGTAAACCAGCATTCGACAGCCAGAGCGATAGTGATGCTCGTAGTCAAAACGACAATGATCAAAACGACAATGATCAAAATGACAATGATCAAAACTACAATGATCAAAACGACGACGATCAGGAACCTAACCATAACAGCCGCCATGCTCAAAACACGTCACCTAATGCTAACGACAAACAGAATGAGCCGACCGGAAAAATCGCACTCAACCTTTCCGCTCAACTTTTAAATAAACTCAAATATTTAGCTCGTGACGAAGGCATCAGTGTTGAGTCATTGATCCAAGAGTTTCTGGCCGAGAGCGTTGTTCTTCGCGCTTGGGAAATCATTGAGCGTAAGAGCGCGATGCGCGGCGGTAACCAAGGAAATCAGGCTCCGCAAGGAAACAATCGATTTGGCGGTGGTGGTAATAACAACAACAATAACCGTCACCGTAACAACAACAATAGCAACAACAACCGCAACAACAATAATAACAACAACCAACGTCGTGGCGGAGCACCTCCCGCGAGCGGTGCTGGCAACTGGATGGAAGATAAAGCCGCGTTTCTTGAATACGTCCGTAACCAGGAAAAACGCCGTCGCTAGTTTTCAAACATAACCTAATCGGAATTTTTAAATATGAACCTTTGGTATACCGAGCAAGAAGCCGAACTGATAAAACTATCTTTTCGTACTGAGAAAGTACTTTTCAGTGGCCAATCTGAGTTTCAGAAAATTGATGTCGTTGAGACTGTGCCGTACGGCCGTCTTCTGACACTAGATGGTTGCACAATGGTTAGCGATCACGACGAATTTGTTTACCATGAAATGATTTCGCATATCCCAGCTTTGATTCACAAGAATCCAAAGCGCGTGCTTGTGATTGGTGGAGGCGACGGTGGAACAGTCACGGAGCTAACCAAACATGCTGGTATTGAAGAAATCATCCTTTGCGAAATCGACGGTATGGTCGTTGATCTTTGTAAGCAGTACTTTCCGAACGTTGCCCGTGGTCTGAACGACAAACGCGTTAAAGTTAACATCGGCGATGGCATCGCTTTCATCAAGAAAATGAAGGGCGAGTTGGATATCGTTGTTGTTGATTCAACAGATCCTATCGGACCAGGAGAAGGCCTCTTCAGCCGCGACTTCTATAAGTCAGTTGCTGCAGCATTAAAGCCGGACGGCATCATGGTTGCGCAGTCCGAGTCTCCTTGGTTCAGCAAAGAGATTTTAGGCCGCATTCAAAATAATATACTCGGTGGCTTCACTCACAAGAAGTCGTATGTCGGTGCGATCCCAACATACCCACGTGGTCTTTGGTCTTGGACGATGGCAGCGAATGTTCCATTCGACCAACGCGACTTTGACCGTGCACGTTTCGGCAAGATCAAAACTGGATTGAAATATCTAACCGAAGGCGGCATCACTGCAGCGTTTGAGATTCCAATGTTTTTTCGTGAAAAGATTGGCCAGTTAGAAGGCTAAGATAAATTTTAAAGATAGTTACCGTGCAGGTTCGTTACCTGCACGTTTTTTTTGTCGATCGCGTTGGAATGTGATTCCCGCCAACACCCCACAAATGTCTGAAAGCCAGTCGAGAGTTTCAGCTGTCCGTCCAACGTAGGGTTGGGTTAACTCGTCAAAGATCCCGTAGGCTGCTAGGACGACGAATACAATCCATGCATGTTTTTTTGCACTTCCATTCTTAGAAAGACGTTCACTTAACAAATAGCCAAGCACTGCATAAAGTGAGAAGTGAATGACTTTGTCGACGTGGGGAATAAAAGGAGCATCTGGCAATTTTTCGCTAGGCCAGTGCGTAAGTACAAAGAAGAATATCCAAACTAGTGGGAGCGTCAGGGGGGAAGCGATTATTTTTTTCATGATGCAGCCTCTGTATCTTTGTACAAGACATCATACAGATACTTTCCGCCTGTTCAAAATTTTGATTTATGAATTAGTTGCCGGCCATTTGCGATGGGTCATTGCCAGCTTTCTTGATTGCAATAGCTTCTTGAAACATGCGGTACACGAACGTCTCGTACTGAGCGTATTTATCAACTTTACCGTATGCAGGCTGGTGTAGGTCATTGAACTGACGTTTTTTAGTAGGAACAAAACGAAACCAAGTTTCGAGTTCGAGGCAATAAGACAACGTGTTGTGTTTCCAGAATGCCCAGTCTTCAAATGCGCCACCATCACCGAGTTCTGCGCCTGTTTTGTACTGGTAACCGTTTAGCATTGGCATATTCTTACGGATTGCTTGGCTCCAAGCATTATAGGTACCGATCTGTTTTTTTGAGATTTTGTGGCCAGCAGCTTGCAGCGCTTCTGGTCTCGAAGGAGCAACGATCCAATTGATGTAACCATGGACGTCGACAGCAGCGGTATATTTTTGCTTTTCAAACAGTTTTTTGATTGCTTTGGTTTCAGGTTCGCTGAAACTTTTTTGACCTGGGTTCTCTCTGGTAACGCCCCAAAGGACGTCAAAGTTCCTGTTCAGGTTTACGCCCCTGGCGTTGTAGCGGTTATTTTCGGAAACGCCGTCTGGATTTAAGTAGGGAACGAAATCGATTGCGATATCGTCAGCAGCTAACTGGTTCAAAAGGCTTTCGCCGCGAGCGTAACGCTTCGCTATCCATAAGACGAATTGTGATGCCTGTGATTCGTTACCGTGCATGCCGCCTTGTATCAAAAATCTGAATGCTGGTGCTTTAGATTCTGGAGTAAAGCTGTAAACTAGAATTTCACTTCCTGCATTTGACTTCAGAGTTTTGTCGCCAGTTAGAGCGCTTATCGAAGTCGCATTTGGAATCGCTTTGAGGTCTTGTTTTGAATTTGCAGGTGTTCCGATAAGAACAAGTGCAGTAACAGCAAGAATCAAAGAGTATTTAGCTACCTTTTTCGAAGTCTTCAGCATCCGCTCTCTCCGCAAACAACATCAAGACCAACAGGAATTCATCTGGCTGATTAGATAAATTGCAAGTTATGTCCCGGACCTAACTGTTTGGAATTACTGAGGGATGGCTGTTGGAGGGGGTGTAAAGGAATTGGCAACTGTCAGAATAGTTATCAGTTTTTAGCCTAGAGACAATCGTCAGTTGGGAAGGATTTTGAAGCCTTCAGTACGGCGGATTTCATCGCCAACAAGTCTTAGCTGATGAAGTGTGTTGCGTGCTGTCAGTGCAAGACTTGGCCAGATCGGCGCTCCGGCAGCGACGACTGCGTTTGCGGTCCAGGCATTGCAAGATTTTGGAAAGTGATAAGATCCATTTGCTCGGTAGAAACGGCTGTTGCCGTAGATACCTGGACCAAGATCTATAAACACACCGCTGTCATCTTTAGTAAAAGTCTTCATGACAAATTCGAGCATGCGTTTGTATTCCGCTTGTGAGGCCCAGTAAACATATAAGTCAGAGTGTTGAAAGTTTTGTTCTGCTTCGTCCGGCATGATCACGACGTGAAGTACGGAAGGATTTGGAAATACGAAAGATTTAAATCCGAGTTTAATAGTGTAATCTGACGCGCGGTAGAAGCTTTCTGATCCCCAGCCAATTTCTATCGCAGGACCATTAGAGAGATTTAAATTTGGAAACATCTCCTTTGGTAAGTCTTTCGTTCGGAGCATCAATCCAGTATGCCATCCATGCCCTACTACGTAGATCGGAAAATGCTCGTCTTCAGTATTAATGATCTCCGATTCCAGTTGGCAAGCAACCGTTTTGGCTCTTTTTGAATTGCAAAAACCATCTGGTATAGAAATCCAAAATGGGTATTCGACAAGAAAAATAGCAACGCTTGAAATTGCAGCAGTAACGACTAGAAAACCCAGTTGGATATGCTGAAGAAGTTTTGTTGAGGATAAGCATTTAGATGTTGCCCACGCACATAGAGTGATTAGCACTGCTGTGGTCAATAGGAACATCAGGAGATTCATTAAAAATAACTTAGGTAGCGAAAGAAATGAAACTGTGAGGCTTGTTGAAAGTAGAAGCAGAAAAAACAGGATTTTTTTCATGGAGGTCCGATTTGTGGTAAAAGAAAACCGGCACCCCGTATTCTTTTTGAAAGGAGGTTGCCGGCCGTAGCATGAGATAGTCGTTTCTAGAATCTAGAAAACAACCACCTCCGCGCTACTGGGATAACAAGCTTTCGTACCCAACAGCATCACCTCCTTTCCTAGGCATATAGCCTATGCGTCTCGTTCTACGAGTCGCTAAGCTGATATTACCAAAAAGCTGATCCAGCATTCCACGAAATTTTTTCTCATAAGGTCATAAGGTGTCAGTCAGCGCTTGTTCATAAGGTTCATAAGCATAAGGTGTCAGTCACCGTT